>JAWODG010000071.1:0-42081 GCA_046483385.1 Candidatus Brocadiia bacterium
CTTTTCGCCTTGGCCTACAATCTGGCCAATTCCCTGAGGCGACTTGCCCTGCCGGAGCCGGTCAGTCACTGGTCGCTGACGACGCTGCGGGAGAAACTGGTCAAGATTGGGGCCAAGGTCGTGCGGCACGCACGGTACATTGTCTTCCAGATGGCCGAGGTGGCGGTGCCGCGGGACTTGTTCGGAGCGATACTGAATCGGATCCAGACGCTATCTCCGGCGCCCACATGACATCGATCGACGGGCACAGAAAGGGCCGCGTTCTGCATTCGCGAACGCAGCGGGTGTGTCTCGAAAGTCAAGAACCCTCTTCTCGCCGCGCATCCCAGGCACGGAAACGCCCCGGCACGGCCCGCAGCGCCCGGAGCTTCCGTGGATTTCGGTTTGACAAACCTCGCGGGGGGGGTACCCTGTCAAGTCCAAGGACACCTAATAGTTTCTCTACAGTGAATGGGAAATCTGCAGTTCAGGCTTAGTGAAACAGCGGGAAGACTATGTCGCAGGATGAATTCGACGCACTAACGAAACGAGACTGGCAGCTTGAGTTTCACGACCCCGGCACCGGGGACTGGCGCGAGCGCTGGTTCGTGGACGGCGAGCGGGCCGACATTCGCAACACGCCGGCGGGCATGGTCTTCTCGGCCGGGCCGGTGGCCTATGACAACGGTTCGCACTCGGTGCTGTGGACCCGGGATGATTTCGCCGGCGATATCCGCATCGAGTTCGACTACACCCGGCTGGATACCATCAGCCGGTTCGTCAACATCCTCTACATCCAGGCCACCGGCATCGGGGAGGGCCCCTACAACGAGGACATCGCCGAGTGGGCGCATCTGCGCGAGGTGCCCTACATGTCATGCTACTTCGACAACATGGACCTTCTTCACATCAGTTTCGCGGCGTTTGGCAACGAGAACGACAAGGAGGAGGACTACGTGCGCGCCCGGCGGTATCCAACCCTCCCCGACAGGCCTTTCGGCGAGACGGATATCCCCCCGGACAACTTTCTCACCGGGCTCTTCTGCTCCGGTGAAACCTATCACTGCTGCGCGGTCAAGACCGACGCTCACCTGTTCTTCCATGTGCAAGGCGAGGAAGACGGCGCCCTGTTCCACTGGTCGCTGGAGGATGTCGAGCCGCTCGGCCATGGCCGCGTAGGCCTCCGCCACATGTGGACGCGCTGCTCCCGCTACGCGGACTTCAAGATCTGGAGCGTTGGTTGAGAGGTGAGGGGCAGGCGTGTTGCGCTTCTGCCGGCGCCTCTGGCTCGCCGCGGGCGCGGATGCACGAAGTGTGCGGAGACCGAGGGAGTTCCCGATGGAGACGACTGAAGAGCAATTTGAGCTGATCCCACTGCATGACGGGCCCGGTACCACGCTTCTGAGCTGGAACGGAACCTGCCCGGAAAGCCCCTGCGGACAGCGCGTGGCCTATTTTCGCATGCCTGTGCGCGCGGCCGAAAGCAGCCAGTCTTTCACCGGCGAAATCTGGCTCTGCGATGCCGATCTGACCGGACACCGTAAGCTCTTCGAGATAGAGATGCGGTGCGCCGGATTCCAGCACAACGGCGGCAATGCGACGTGGGTGGACGACGGTCGGCTGGCCTTCCGCGGCACGGCCGGCCCGATGGAGACGATCTTCGTGGTGGACGCCGAAAGCGGCGAACTGCTGCATGAGCCGATCCACGGAGGCATCGGCCATTACGCCGTAAAGGGTAAAGTTCCGTTCTCGACCACGGCCGCCGAGAGCACCGCTAACGCGGCCTACCCAGCGATTGACGAGGCGGGGATTTACGCCCTGAACTGCGATACCGGGTCGGTGGAGAAGATCGTCGCTACCGAAGACGTCCTCGGCTTCGTTCGCTCCGCGGGGTACACCCCCACGGAGGAGACGCCGAACATCAGCCACGTTATGCTCAATGCCGACGCCGACCGCGTAATGGCCCGCTGGGACCTCGAGGAATGCAAGGCGATCATCTCCTGCGACCCAGGCGGGGGAAATTGGAAGATAATCCCCGACAAGCCGCTACATCAGCTCTGGTTCGACGAAGAGACCTACGTCGCGGTCTACCGGGAAACGGGCCATATCCACCGGTACGCGCAGGACGGAACGAAGCTGGGATTGCTCGCCGGCCCCGCCAACCACTTCGATGTCTCGCCAGACAAACAGTGGCTGGTGACGGACCCCGCCTACTGGCAGACGCCCATCACCATACGCCTCTACCGCCGCGGCGAAGCCACCCCCGCCGCCACGCTGGCCTCCCATGAACTGGAATATCCCACCTGGGAGCTGAGGGCGCATGCGAACCCCGTCTTCTCCCGCGACGGCCGGAGAATATACTTCCTGTATCCGGTGAGCGAGACGCGGGTGAAGGCCGTCCGGGCCGACATCGGGAGGCTGCTGGACCAGGCGACGTAGAACCGATCCGTGGCCCTCCCTTCAGCATTGCTTCACAGCCGAGATGTCAGCCCGGACCGCCTGGACTTTGGACAGGTCCAGGTAATCGACGGGTGTTTTGCCGAGGTCCTTCTCGAGGGACCAGCTGAAGTACACGCTCTTTTCATCGCGGGAGAAGACGGGGTGGGCGTGGCACATCAGGCTCCACACGGGGAAGGTCAGTTGAAGTAACCGGTCTCCAACGGAAATACCGGAACATGACAAAGTAGCATTAGGTGCTCCCGGCAGGGGCGGCCGAGCGACTGCAAATGCCCGCAAGTACGGAGGTAACGGGGCTTGGGTCTCCTCGGGCCAGGCGCACACCCCGCGCGGCGCTTCAAAACTCCGGCGGAATCTCGATGGGTGTGCCCTCGTGCACCTCGGCGTTGGCCGCGCGGTATGCTTCGTAGTATTGCTCCGCGATGACCTCCCAGCTTACCACGTTCATCAGGTAGCGGTAGAGCTTGAAGCCCAACTCCCAGCGGAGCCCCTCGTCGGTGGCCAGTTTCAGGATGTTGTCGTGCAGCATCTCGCGGTTGGTGAATAGCAAACCGCCCCCGTTCTCCAGCGTCTGGGCGGTCAGCCCCTCAAGGGGCGAAGTGGTGACGTAAGGTTTGTTCAGGGCGATGATGCGGGCCAGCGTGCCGGACTGCGTCTCGTCAACGGTGGGCAGCACGATGAAGTCGCAGATGCCCATCACCTTGTAGTAGATGTCGCCGCGCGGGGTGAACCGGTAGAAGTGCCCGATGCCCTTCTCCTCCAGCAGCTTGACGCCGTCCACGTACCGCTCGAACTCGTCGCGGTCGTTGGGGTCGCGGATGTCGCCGGCTCCCAGCAGGACCCAATCCTGCCCGGTCTCCGCGTGAATCTCCTCGTAGAGGTCGTTCCACATGCTGGTGACGATGTCCCACCGCTTGTTGGCCTGTATCCAGCCGACCAGCCCGATGAGGTGCTTGCCCCGCAGATGGCCAAGCCCCAATTCGTCCTTCAGTGCTTCGACCTCGTCGATGGAGAAGCGTCGGTCCGGGCGGGCGCCGTGGGGGATGATCATGATGTTGCGCGGCCGCTGCCAGCCGTGGCGGGAGAAGGTCCAGTCCAGCCGCCACTTCTGGTAGTGGCACTTGAACAGCAGCACGTTGCAGCGGGCGGCCACCTGCCGGATGAAGCGCTCCTCGTGGTCTTTCATCCGGCCGTGCACGGTGTGCGGCTCGACGATGGTGGGGTAGTCGTCCAGCATCTCCAGCATGCGGATGAATCCCTGGTTCTCATCGGAGATGCCGTTCTCGTCCACGTGGTCGTAGAGGCCGTACTCGTGCTGGATGTGCACCGCGTAGGGGTCGAGTTCGCGGATCTTCTCTACGACCGGCTCGTACCAGTCCGCCCGCCCGATGTCTATCAGGGGGAACACGTTCTCGCCCCGCCCGTCGGTGTGGGAGATGACGAACGTGGGGCGGCTGGGCTGATGCTTGCGGATGAACTCCAGGGCCTCCTCGGCAAACGTGCCGATGCCGCACTTGCGCGGCGGCCAACTGCCGACCATGACGATTGGTTTCTGCACGGACACGGCTTTTTCACCTTCCAGATGTCGGGGGTGTAGGCAGGTATTCCTTACAGACTGCGTGCCAGGGCGTGTCCCCAGCGGGTCGCCGTTCCCTTGGCGGCCCGGTCCTGTTCGCTGAATATCTCCATCAGGGTCAATAGTGCCAGCAGGAAGCAGAGGGTGCTTTCGGCGCCCTCGTTGGCGTTCACGCCGCCTTCCCAGAGCCCGTCGGCGCAACCTCCGCTCTTGAAGTCGTAGAGCGGCTGGCCCACGTCGTTGGCACCCAGAAACCAGTCGAACGCCTTGCGCATGAACAGCAGGTAGCGCCGCTCGCCGGTCAGGCGGAACGCCACCTTGCAGGCCTCCACCAGTCCGCAGGCATCGATGGGCTGCTGGTCGAAGGAGGCGGGCTCCTCTCCCCGCACGTGCCACCCTTCGTTGCCCACCAGGGATATATGGTTGCCCCTGTCGCACATCTCCAGCACGAAGTCGAGGGCCTCCCGGGCCGCCTCGTGGTACTCCTTCTCGCCCGTCACCTCGTAGGCCACGAACAGGGACTGCGGGATGACCGCGTTATCGTAGCTGACGACCTCCTCGAACCAGGGCCAGTCTTCATGGCTGGCCTCCGTGTATTGCTTCATGTGGGCGCGCGCCAACCAGTCGATTTTCTCCACGATGTCGTCGGCCTCCGGGAAGCGCTGCAGGTAGTAGTAGAGCCCGAGCGTGGCGTAGGAGCGCCCCCGCAGGTTGAGTGTTTTGAGGTTAATAAGGGCGTTCTCGAAGACCTCCTTGGCCAGGTTGAAGTAGGCCGACGGGCCGCGGTACATGGTGTAGCCCAGGCCCCACAGGGCGCGCCCGTAGCAGTCGTCGCTGCCCACTTCGTCCTGGAAGTCCCGGTCGTAGCCCATAAAGTTGTGGAACATGCCGTCCGAACGTTGCGCATAGGCCAGGAACGAAAGGTACGTGTTGAGCAACTGCTCGGCGAGGGGCTCGCGCAGCAGGTCGTAGTACTTGGCCGTCACGACCAGGCCCCGGGCATTGTCGTCCGTGCAGTAGCCGTGCGTCCTGTCCGGCACGGTGTAGCGGGCGTGCTGCAGCAGGCCGGTGTCGTCGGTCATCCGGTCCAGATGGTCCAGCTTCGCGTGCGGCAATCCGGTGATGGGCAGTGTATGCCGCATGCTGACGTCCGGCATCGAGGCCCGCACGCGGGCCGTCGAGATGGCCTCACGGAAGGTCTCCAGGTACTTGTCGCCCACCTCGCGCCAGGTCATCCGGCGGCTGTACTCGTAGGCCTTCGCGCGCATCTCGGCGACCTTGCCCGGGTTGCCCAGAAGCTCGAGGAAGGCCTCCGACATCTGCTCCGGGTCCTTGAAGTCCACCAGCACGCCCCGGCCGTCATCCAGCAGGTCCTGCGCGTACCAGTAGGGGGTGGAGACGATGGGTTTGCCGGCGCCGAGCGCGTAAGCCAGCGTGCCGCTGGTGATTTGCTCCTTGTTCAGGTACGGCGTGACGTAGATGTCGGCCGCCTTCAGGTATTCGCAAAGCTCCTCCCGGCTCACGAACCGGTCGGTGAACAGCACGTTCCTCTGCAGGCCGAGGTCGCGGGCCAGCCGCTGCAGCTCCAGCCGGTAGCTTTCGCCCTGCTCCCGCAGGATGTTGGGGTGCGTGGCGCCCAGCACGATGTAGCACAGGTTAGGGTAGCGCTCGACCACCGGCGGCAGCGCGCGCAGGGCGTACTCGATGCCCTTGCCCGGGCTCAGCAGCCCGAAGGTCAGGATCAGCTCGCGCCCTTCCATGTCGAACTGGGCCTTGTAGGAATCCGGCTCCACCAGCGGTATCTCGGGCACGCCGTGATGGACGAGGCGAATCTTCTCCTCCGGCGCGTCGTAAACCTCCTGAAGGAACCTCACCGCCTTCGGTGTCATGACCACCAGCGAGTTGCTCAGCACGATGAGTTCATTCATCACCTCGCGCTGGGAGTCGCTCGGCTGGTTCAGGATGGTGTGGAAGGTGGTGACGATGGGGCAGCGCAGTTCGCGGAGCAGGTCCACCACGTAAGCGCCGTCGCGGCCGCCGAAGATGCCAAACTCGTGCTGGACGGAGACGGCGCGCACGTTGCTGTAGTTCAGGTATTCGGCGGCCCGCACGTACTCGGTGTTGTCATGCTGGTTCAGGATGTATTCGACTTCGTCGGGGTACTCCAGTTCCTCGTCGGCCGGCTCGTCCAGCGCGACCACGGCCGTCCGCAGGCGACCGTCCATGCTCTGGCGCACCGAGCTGACCACGTCCGACGTGAACGTGCCGATGCCGCACTGTCGCGGCGGGTAGGTCGCCACGAAGGCTATTGAGTCCTTGAGTTCGGTTGAGGACAAGCGAGCACTCCTTAAGCCGTCAACTGAGTAGGCGCGACATCCCGGCATTCCGCTCGTGCCACGGCCTTAGAGGGCATTATACCGCAACGGGCGGAAAACCTTCAAACCGGCCTCAGTGTGCCGCTCAGGCGCCGGTCGGCGGTTCGTAGCCCTGGCGCCCCATCAGGCCGTAGGTGTACTGCTTGCCCAGCTCCACTCCCGGCTGGTCGAAGGTGTTGACACCGTAGAGACAGCCACTGTAGCTGACGGCGTATTCGAAGAACATGAACAGCTCGCCCAGCGGGCGGGGGCCGAGCCGCGGAACGCGCAGCGTCATGTTCGGCCGGTGCTTGTCGGTCAGGGCGCAGCGCGTCGCCGTCAGTTCAGCCCCGAACAGCTCGCCGAAGGTGTGCTTGGCCAGATAGGAGAGTTCCGGCTCGCTCTCGCCCTCGCAGATGGGCAGTCGACGTTCCTCCGGCACCTGTTCCGCGACTTCGATGAGCGTGAGCACCTTATCGAATTTGCCGTCCTGGTAGAGCTGCATCACCGAGTGCTGGTCGGTCACGCCGACGGACGCGACGGGGGTGGGCCCGATGAAGACGTCCTCCGCCTCCAACCCGTCGCGCTTGCCCAGGCTCTCGGCCCAGAGCTGGCAGTACCAGTCGCCCAGCCGCGCCAGCCGTGCGCTGTAGGGCATCAGCACGGTGATGGGCTTGCCGCGCTTGTAGAACAGGTAAAGCACCGCCGCGTAGAGGGCGGCCGGGTTTTCGTCGGTCGTGGCGGCCCGGCAACGCTCGTCCATGGCCGCCGCGCCGGACAGAAGCTCGTCGATGTCGATGCCGCCCACCGCCGCGCTCAGCAGGCCGACCGCACTGAGCACGCTGAACCGGCCGCCCACGTTGTCCGGGATGGGCAGCGTCGCGTAGCCGTCCTCCTGCGCGACGCGGCGCAGCAGGCTCTTCTCCGGACGCGGGTCGGTGGTGGCGATTATCTGTCGGGCCGGGTCGCCGCCTGCCCGACGCAGCCGGTCCCGCACGTGCAGGAATTCGCTCATCGTCTCCGCCGTCGAGCCCGACTTGGTTATGACGTTGAACGCGGTCTCGCCCAGCTCGTCGCCGATGACGTCGAAGAAGTCCGTCAGCAGGGCGGGGTCCACGTTGTCCAACACGAAGATGCGAGGCGCGCCTTTGCGCGCGGGGTGGTCCGGCGGGAGCAGATTGTGGAAGCAGTGGTTCAGCGCGCCATGGGTGGCGATGTTGCCCAGCGCAGACCCGCCGATGCCCAGCACCACGAAGTTCTTGCACCAGCCCCGCAACTCCTCCGCCTTCTCATTCACGCGGGCGGCCAGCTCGTCGTCGTAGGGCAATTCCATGAAGCCGATGTCCTCACCGCGCCGCTTCTCGATGTCCTTGTTGCACAGCTTGATGCGCCGTTTCAGGTCGGCGACGTCATCACGGCTCAGCCCATGCTCATCGCCGATACGGTCGGCGAAAACGTTGCCCACCTCCAGTTCTACGACACTGCCTTCGTCGCTCATAGCGGTCTTCCTCAGTCCCTGGATTTCATGCACAGCCGACGTGGTCCGCCTGCCCCCTCTCCGTTTACCATTATGGCCGCTGGAGCGGGCGATGCAACCGGAGACAGACGACAGAACGACGCCGCCCGCCGGGCTGGACGCGCACCGACAGAAGTGGAAATAGAGATGTGCGCTGATGAACGCAGATGGCGGTGCAAGGCAGAAAACGTCAGGCAGACAGAACGGCGACGCCCCAAACCCGTCCTCATCCCCATCGTCTGCCCACCTGACGTCGCCAGTGCCAACTCACCCCTGGTTTCCGCCCTTCGATTCATAATTCGTGATTCATGATTGATGCTCTGCCTCCTCGCTTCCCGCTTGACCGCGTGCGGTCCTTTGGTTAGATTCGGTGTTCTTGCCGCGAGAACGCAACGGGGGATGTCTGCGGGGAATGATGGCCGAGGAATCCGGCGTCACATCGGAAGAGAGCGGGGGGCTGTTCGGCTTCCGGTTCTGGGAGTTCTATCGCTACCAGAAGCCGATGGTGCGCGTCGTGCTGGCCACGCTGCCGGCGATGGCCGGGGCGGTTTACTTTTTCGGCTGGCGGGCGTTGGCCGTGGTGCTGGTCAGCATCGTCTTCGGCACGCTGGCGGAGTGGTCCTTCTGCCGCAAGCGGGGCGAGCCCGTGAGTTCGGCGGTGTTTGTGACGGCCGTCCTCTACGCGCTCATCCTGCCGCCCCGGGTGCCCTACATGGTCGTCATCGTGGGCATCGTGGTGGGCATCGTGTTTGGCAAGGAGGTGTTCGGAGGGTTCGCGCGAAACGTCTTCAACCCCGCGCTGGTGGGGCGATGCTTCGTGTTCGTCTGCTTCCCCGTGGAGATGACCGGCAAGTGGCTGGCGCCTTACGGGGGCTTCACCGGCGGGCTGTTCCAATGGGTCAAGGGCGTGGACGCCGTCACGCGAGCCACCCCGCTGGCGCAGTTCAAGACGGGCGAGTCGGTGGCCGCGCTGGGGAACCTCTTCTGGGGGAACGTCGGCGGCTGCCTCGGGGAGACCTCCGCCCTGCTGGTGACCATCGGCGGACTCTACCTGCTGTACACAAAGACGGCGAACTGGCGCATCGTGGTCTCCTGTCTGGTCGGCGCCGCGTTGACCAGCGCCGGGTTCCACTACGGCGGCGCGGCCACCGTTCCGGGGCCGCTTTTCAGTCTCATGTCCGGTGGGCTGCTGTTCGGGGCATTTTTCATGGCCACCGACCCCATATCGGCGGCCCAGACGACCCCCGGCCGCTACATCTACGGATTCCTCATCGGCGCGCTCATCGTCATCATCCGGGGCTTCTCCGGATGGGCCGGTGGCACGATGTTCGCCATACTGCTGATGAACGTGTTCAACCCCATCATGGACCATTACGTGCGCGAGATACAGCAGGGGCTCAAGGCGAAGGCGGAGGGCGAGTGAAGGAAAAGCTCTACACGGTGTTCTATATGGTCGTCATCGCTTCGGTCTTCACGGCCGGCACGTCAGGGGTGTACCTGATGAGCCGGGAGCGGGTGGAGCTGAACCGGGAACTGAAGCGCCGTCGGGTGGTGCTGGGCGTGCTGGGCATCGATGTGGCGCAGGGCGCCGACTTCCGCGAGGTGGACCGGATCTACAGGGAGCGTGTCGAGGAGACCGACCGGACCGTGACCACCCGCGGTGAAGACCACCCCATACTGGTCGGTCTTGACGAAGCCGGCGACCGGCTGGGCTACGCCTTTGAGCTGTCCGGGCGCGGCCTGTGGGACGCGATTCGCGGTTACATGGCGATCAGCCCCGGCCTGGACCGCATCCTGGGGCTATCCTGGCACGAACAGAACGAGACACCCGGGCTGGGCGCCGAGATCACGGAGCCCTGGTTCGAGGAGCAGTTCCGCGGGCTGGAGCTTCCCCCCGAGCCGGGGCCGGAGGGTAAGTACGTGCAACTCGTGCAGCCCGGCGTCGAGGCGACCGAGTACGACGTGGACGCCGTCACCGGGGCCACTTTCACCAGTCGCGCGGTGGAGGAGGCCGTCAACGAGGGGCTCGCCAGTTTCATGAAGGCGATGGAAGAGAGCGAATGAGGAGCGGAACATGCCCGACCTGATGAAGAAGGTGGCCCTGTCGCGCTCCTGGCAGGTGTTCAAGACGGGGGTGTGGAACGAGAACCCCATCTTCCGCCAGATACTGGGCATCTGCTCGACGCTGGCCGTCACCAACCTGATGATCAACACGCTGGTGATGTGCGCGGGGCTGATATTCGTGCTCACCTGCTCCAACGTGACGGTCAGCCTGCTGCGGGCCTACACGCCGCGGCGCATCCGCATGATCGTCCAGACGCTGATCATCGCCGCCTACGTCATCATCGTGAAGATACTTCTGGACGCCTACCTGCCGAACATCTCCGCGGCGCTGGGCGCGTACGTCGGGCTTATCATAACCAACTGCATCATCATGGGGCGGGCGGAGGCGTTCGCCTCCTCCAACTCCCCGTGGCCGTCGTTCGTTGACGGAATCGCGTGCGGGCTGGGTTACTCGTTCATCCTCATCGCCATCGCGTTTTTCCGGGAGCTGATGGGCCAGGGCACGCTGTTCGGCGTGCAGCTTCTGGGCGAGTGGTGGCGGCCGTGGACGATCATGGTGATGCCGCCGGGAGCATTCTTCGCGCTGGCGCTGGTCATCTGGGTGGCCCGCCGCCACGCGGCGCCGCCGGCCGCCGAGCAGCAGTCGGGAGGGCCGCAGACATGACACAGCAGATGCTGGTCATCTTCTTCTCGGCCATCTTTACCGACAACATCCTGCTGAGCCGTTTCCTGGGGATGTGCTCGTTCCTGGCCGTGAGCCGGCAGATAAAGACGGCCGTCGGGCTGGGAGGCGCCGTCATTTTCGTGCTCTCCTGCACCAGCGTGCTCAACTGGTTCGTCTACCACAAGCTGCTGGTTCCGTGGGGGCTGGAATACCTTCGGTTCATCGCCTTCATCATCGTCATCGCGGCGTTCGTGCAGTTCGTGGAGATCGTGGTGGAGCGTTTCTCGCCTGTGCTCTACTACGCGCTGGGGATATTCCTGCCGTTGATCACGGTCAACTGCGCCATCCTGGGCGTTTCGCTGTTCATGATCATCCGGGAACTCGGCCCGATGGCGTCGTTCTTCTACGGCGCCGGCAGCGGAGTGGGGTGGTCGCTGGCGATCATCGCCATGGCCGGCATTCGGGAGAAGATGCAGAAATCGCGCATCCCGGAAGGGCTGGAAGGCCCGGGTATCACGCTGATAATCGCCGGTATCATGGCGCTGGCCTTCATCGGGCTGGCCGGGGTCCTTACGCCGCAGCAGTAACGGGGGAAGGGAGACTGCCATGTTCGGGCAACTGCTGGTGGCCATCGTCGTCATCGCGGGCCTGTCCGCCTTGCTGGCGGCGCTGCTTCTGGCCGCCGACGCTCTGCTGCTGAACTACGGCGAGTGCACCATCACCATCAATGAGGAGGAGGAGACGGTGGTGGAGGGCGGCAAGTCGCTGCTGGCAGGGCTGATGGACGAGGAGATCTTCGTGCCCTCCGCCTGCGGCGGACGCGGCTCCTGCGGGCTGTGCAAGGTGAAGGTGCTCGACGGCGGCGGCCCGCTCCTGCCCACGGAGATGCCCCACCTGACCAAGGAGGAGATCGAGGACAACTGGCGCCTGTCCTGCCAGATAAAAATCCGCGGCGACATGGCGCTGGAGCTGCCGGAGGAGATCCTGAGCCTCCGGGAATACAGGACCCGCGTGGCAAAGATCACCGACCTGAACTACGACACACGCATGATCCGGCTGGACATGGTGGAGCCGGAGGAGATCGAGTTCACGGCGGGGCAGTACATCCAGCTCGAGACGCCCGCTTACGGCAAGACGCCCGAGCCGGTCTACCGCGCCTACTCGATGGCCTCGCCCGCCAGCAACCGGGACTACATCGAGCTGATCATACGTCTCGTGCCCGGCGGCATCTGCACCACCTACGTGTTCGAGCTGCTGGAGAAAGGCGACGAGGCCACCATCAACGGTCCCTACGGAGAGTTTACCCTGAGCGATACCGACCGGGACATCGTGTTCATCGCGGGCGGGTCGGGCATCGCGCCCATCCGCTCGATACTGTTCCAGATGGCCGAGGAGGGCAATCCACGCCGCGCGACCTTCTTCTACGGCTGCAACGAGCTGCGCGACCTGTATCTGGTCGACGAAATGCGGGAGTTCGAGGATAAGGTGCCGAACTTCGAATACGTGCCCACGGTGGCGAAGCCGGAGGGCGAATGGGACGGCGAGACGGGCCTGGTGACCGAGGCGGTGGACAGACGGGTGGAGGACTGCTCGGACAAGGAGGTCTACCTCTGCGGTAGCCCCGGCATGATTGACGCCTCCGTGGACCTGCTGAGCGGCAAAGGCCTGACCGAGGACCGGACGTTCTACGATAAGTTTGCCTGAGGAGGCACGCGATGAAGCAATCCCCGCAGCTTGACCTGGTGCAGGCGCGGATGCGCCCGGGCGCCATCACGCTTCACGGCTTCCTGGGCAACGACCACCGCCCGCTGGCCCAGATACTCGAGGAGGACCACAACACGGTCAACGAACTGGGCATAACCCACCGACTCGTCGCCGACCGGATGGAGTTCTTCACCGAGGAGGGGCGCAAGGGGCTGGGTACGACCGTCGAGGTGGAGGACCACTTCGAGGTGCGGGTCGAGGAGGTGCGCGGCGTGCTGCCGTGCCCGTGGCCCCACAAGGGGCTCTACCCCAAGCTCAACGTCTACCTGACCAACCGGGACCTGGACGAGGAGCTGATGTGGACCGGCCTGCAGGTGCACCTGATAGGCGAGCACGGCTTCTACGAGGGCAAAGGCAGCGAGTTCAGGATAGAGCCGGAGGACGCGCGAAGGATACTGGAGTTGTGAAGGCGCCGCTGGCGCCCGACCGTTCGCTTGCCGGAAGGTTGGCCGGGCGGCGGACGGATAGTTGTTAGTTGCTCGTGGATTGCCCTTCGCGGTTCCGGGTGGCTCCGCGGCCATGGATGCCTTGCAGGGCTCGCCGTCCACTACCAACTATCAACTAACGACAAGCAACTATTCGTTTTCTCTGCGGCCCGCGTTTGCCGCGCTCCGGCTGCCGAGGCCTTCCAGGCGCCCACCCGCCGCGCTACGAGGACGCCGTCTGCTCGACCAGTTCCAGCAGGTCGCAGGGGTGCTCGATGAGGGCCCGGGCGCCGCTGGCCTGCAGTTCATCGGCCGGGCGGAAGCCCCACGTGACGCCGACGGCGTACATGCCGGCCGCTCCCGCCGTCTTCATGTCCGTGTTGGTGTCGCCCAGGTAGAGGACATCCTCCGGGTCGACCCCGAGTTCGTCGGCGACCTCGAGGGCGGCCCGGGGGTCGGGTTTCAGCGGGACGTCCGGCCGGGCCCCCCGCACGACGGCGAAGCGCCAGCCGGCCAACAGGCGACCGACCACCGTGAGGGTGAACTCCTCATCCTTGTTGGACAGGATGGCCATCGGGATGTCGCGCTCCTGCAGGGCGTCCAGCATCTCGGGCACGCCTTCGTAGGGCTCGGTCTTGTTGGCCCACCTGCGGGCGTACTCGCAGCGGATGCCCTCAACGCATCGCCGGACGGTTTCCGGGTCGCGGCGGCCCTCCGGCAGCGCCCTGCGCGCCTGGTTATAGACACCGTCGCCGACGAAGAAACGGTAGTCCTCCACATCGTGTGGCAGGAATCCCATCTTCTCCAGCACGGCATTCGTGGAATCGGCCAGGTCTTCCAGCGTATCCAGAAGCGTTCCGTCCAGATCAAACAGCACGGCGTTCCACATCTTCACGCTCCACCCAGGTTGCACCAGTTACGTAGAAACTCCCCCCGAGAGGGCGGAACCTGTTACAATAAGCCATTCGCATTTCGATGCAAGCGGTGTGCCACCCGGGCGGCCGGCGCGCGCGGCGCCCGTTTGAACGTGCGCGTGTTGAAGATAAACTCATTGGTCGAGGCGTACCCGCGTATCACTGCCTTTCACCGAGGTTGCAGATGACCGACATGCGGCCAAAGTCGCTGGTCTTCGCCTGTCTGATCGTGCTTCTGACCGCATCCTGGCTTCGCCCGGCCGGCGCGCAGGAGGCCTCGCTCAGCACCGTGCCGGAGCTGACGGTGCAGGCACTCCAGCACCGGATAGAACGCGTTAGGGCCGACACGGAGCTGACCGAGGAGACGAGGCAGACGCTGGCTGACCTCTACGCCCAGGCGGGGGGCCGGCTGGAGGCGGCGCAGGAGTGGAAGCGCAAAGCTCAGGAATACGAGGAGGCCCGCCGCGCCGCCCCCGAGGTGCTGGAATCCATCCGGCGGGAACTGGAGCGGGAACCGGCCGAGGTGCAGATAGAGGCGCCGGAGGCCCCGGTGGCCGAACTGCAGAGCCGGCTGGCCAACGCGGAGGCGGAGCTGACCGCCGCCCGCCAACAGGTGTCGGAACTGGAGGCCGAGCAGAAGTATCGCGCCGAGCGGCGGGTAGAGGTCCCGAAGCTCGAAGGCGAAGCGCGGCAGAAACTGCAGGAGGTCAACCAGAAGCTGGCGGCCGAGCTGCCCCAGGATGCCGGGCCGGAGCAGGTCGCTCGCCGAACGCTGTCATTGGCCCAGAAGGAGGCCCTGGAGGCCGAACTGGAGGCCTACGAGCAGGAGCTGCGCAGCTACGAGGCGCGCGGTGAGCTGCTGGCGGCCCGGCGCGCCCGGGCGTCACGCGCACTGACGCAGGCCCAGGAGCGGGTCGATCGGTGGCAGGAAGTGGTGCGGGCGAAACGACGAGAGGAGGCCGCCGAAGCGGCTCGGCAGGCGACTCAGGAAGTCGCAGAGGCTCACCCCGCCCTCCGTGAGATAGCCGAAACGAACAGAGAGCTGGCCGTCGAAAGGGCCGAGGCCCTCACCCCGAAGCTCGAACACTCCGCCACGCAACTAAAAGACGTTCAGCAGGAGCTGACCCGGCTCCGGGACGACCTCCAGCGTACGCGGGAGAAAGTCCAGAGGGCCGGCCTGACAAAGGCCCTGGGGCTGCTTTTGAGGAAGAAACAGGCCGAACTGCCCAACGTCCGGCGCTACCAGCGGCAGATTCAGGAGCGACAGCCGGAGATAGCTGACGTCCAGCTCAGGCTGTTCGAGCTGGACGAGCAGCGCACGGCGCTGGCCGATACTGAGGGGCGGATCGAGGAGATAGTTCGCGAACTGGACGGCTCGCTGAGCGAGCAAGAGCGAGAGAGTATCGCCGGGGCCGCGGGGGACCTGATGCGCACGCGGCGGGACCTGGTGGGGGCTCTCTATCGCGACTACGACTCCTACTTCGACCGCCTTGTGGACCTGGACACCAGGGCGCGCGAGCTGACGGAACTCGTGCGGGAATACAGAGCCTTCATAGAGGAGCACATACTCTGGTTCCGCAGCAGCGCGTCGCTGGAGCCGGCCGACGCGGGCCGGGCGGTCGCCGCCGTGCAGCGCCTGCTGGACCCTGATTCCTGGTGGGGGCTGCTGAGGTCGGTGCTGAGGGACGCCCGCCGGCGCCCGCTCGGCTACGGCGTGGTCGCGCTGGTTTTCTTGGCCCTCATGGTGTTCCGCTCGCGGCTCAACGCAGCGCTGGCGAGAAGCGGCGAACTGGCCGCCAACATCCGGACGGACCGGATAGTGCATACGTTCGGCGCACTGGGGGCGACGGTGCTGCTGTCCGTCACGTGGCCCTGGTTGATGCTGGGGGCGGGCTGGCTCCTGCGCACGGCCTATCAGGCGGCCGATTTCACCAAGGGCGTCGGAGCGGGGCTGCAGGGGGCCGGGCTGGCCCTGCTGACGGTCGCCTTCCTGCGCATCGCCTGCCGGGAGGACGGGCTGGCCGATGTGCACTTCCGCTTCCGGGCACGCCCCCTGAAGATGCTGCGCCGCAACCTGTGGTGGTTGGTCTGTTTCATCGCCCCGGTGGCCTTCGTGGTCATCTTCTTCGAATGGATGGGCGACGAGACGCAGCGGGACTCGCTCGCGCGGATGGCCTTTATCGTGGGGCAACTGGCCGGGGCCGTCTTCCTGTGGCGCATCCTCAGGCGGCGCGGAGGCGTGTTCCAGGAGTTGCTGGACCGACGTGAGGGCGGATGGCTCGACCGGCTGCGCTACGCCTGGTACGCGCTGGCGATGGCGGTGCCGCTCGGACTGGCCGCCGCCGCGGCAACGGGGTACTACTACACGGCCCTCGTGCTCACAACGCGGTTGTGCATCACGTTCTGGTTGTTCATGGGACTGGTGCTGCTCTATGAATTGATGCAGCGCTGGCTGTTCGTGGCGCGCCGCAAGCTGGCCCTCGAGCAGGCCCGCAAGCGCCGGGAGGAGACCGAAGCGGCCGAGACGCCCGAGGGGGAAAAGTTGGAGGTCGAGCCGGAGGTCAACATCCAGGCCGTCAGCGCACAATCGCGGCAGTTGCTGCGTACGGCGCTGTGGTTCGCCTTCGCACTGGTGTTGTGGTTCGTGTGGAACGACGTGGTGCCGGCGCTCGGCATTCTGGGCGACATCACGCTCGAGCAGGACGTGCCGATAACGCTGGCCGACGTCGGCATGTCGCTGCTGCTGGTCGTCATCACCATTCTGGCGGCCAAGAACATACCGGGGTTGCTGGAGATAGCGGCGCTGCAGTACCTGCCGCTGGAGCCGGCGGTCCGGTTCGCCATATCGCGCGTCTGCCGCTACGCCATCACCGTGGTGGGCATCATCCTGGCCTTCAACGCCATAGGCATCGGGTGGGACAAGGTGCAGTGGCTGGCCGCCGCCGTGACGGTGGGGTTGGGCTTCGGCCTGCAGGAGATATTCGCCAACTTCGTCTCCGGCCTCATCATCCTGTTCGAGCGCCCCATGCGGGTGGGCGATACGGTGACCGTCGGCGACGTGACCGGCACGGTGAGCAAGATACGCATCCGCGCCACGACCATCCTGGACTGGGACCGCAAGGAGCTGGTGGTGCCCAACCGCGAGTTCATAACCGGCCGGCTGGTGAATTGGAGTCTGTCGGACAACATTGTTCGCGCCATCATCCCCGTCGGCATCGCCTACGGATCGGACACGGAGAAGGCGGAGCGCATCCTGCTGCGCGTGGCGCGGGAGAACTCCATGGTGCTGGATGAACCCGAGCCGAAGGCACTGTTTTTGGGCTTCGGGGACAGCTCGCTCAACTTCGAACTGCGCGTCTATGTGCCGGGCATCGAGTCGTTCATCACCGTGCGCCACGCCCTGCACATGGCCATCGACAAAGCCTTCAGGCAAGAAGGCATCGAGATATCCTTCCCCCAGCAGGACGTGCACATCCGGTCCATCAGGGCCACGCTGCCCATCGAGGACCGCGGAGAGAAGGACTGAGCCGTCGAGCGGGCCGACGTGGTGCGCAGTGACTCGGGACTCATGTGTCAGGCGATTGCAGACCTTCCTCCCTCGCGTCTGGTGCGTCCGTTTTTGCGCGGGAAGCCACCCTGCGAACGGCGGAGACGACCGAGCCCATGAGGGTCTCCACTATGCCCCGGCGCTGGTCTTCCGCCAGCGGCATGGGGCGGCACGCCTCCAGCGCGCCGAGCCCGAGCCGCACCGTCAGGGCGGCATTGGCCAGACCTTGTGCCACAGGCGCTCCGACGAGGGTGAACAGCGACCGGGTGGTGCCCAGCAGGGCCACCGACGCCTCATGGGCCAGGTCGGCCAGCGCCGCCGAGGTGATGGTCCGCCGGATGATGAGGTAGGTGCCGTAAGCCCCCGCGCGCACGCGGTAGATGTCGGCGATGCGCCGCACCAGCCGCACGTTGCGCCACGTGGCCACCACGGCGTCCAGCAGGCCGTAGGGGGAGATGGCCGTGCCGATGCCCACGTTGACGGCCTCCCGATGGACGGCCTCCCGGGCCTCCTCGTCCATCGGCCCCAGCAGTATGCGGTCCACGTCCTCGCGCCATTCGACCGGGCTTTCCGCCAGGTCCATGCGCTCCCGCAGGCGGCGGATGCGCGCGAGCAGTTCCGGTTCTGCCGACTCCTGCAGGTACTCCAGATAGCTCTCCAATTCGCGGCTCGCCGCTTCGTTCAGTTCCGGGTCATGCGGGGACGCGTCGAGTTGGGCGAACGCCTGCCTCATGTTTTCGAAGTTGGCCAGCCGGAGATAGCCTTCCACCTCACGGGCGACGATGACGCCCAGCAGCGTCAGGATGAGTCCGGTCAGGCCGGCCACTGCCCAGCCCAGCGCGGGGTGGACGGCGTAGCTGCTGGAGACCAGGGCGCCGATTTCCCGGGCGACCACCAGCAAGGCCAGCGCGGCGACGGCCGCCAGCAGCAGCGTGCCGGTCCGGCGCGGCAGACGCCCGCCCGGGGGCACTGGGGCTTGCTCGGGTTGCTCCTCTTCGGCCGGTTCCGGGGCCTCCGGCAGGTCGCTCAGGTTCTCCGGAAGCGTCACGTCCGACGGAGGCTCCGGCGCCTCCGGCTCGTCGACGCCCGGCAGGCCACTCAAATCCTCCGGGATGCGCGCGTTCATGGGATCAGGTCCTCGATAACGTAGCGGAATACCTTGTCCAGGTTGATATGCTCGATAACGGCGCCGTCCCGGGTGGGCAGGCGGCGCGGTCGGAAAGCGGGGAAGTTGAACTGCTCCTCCTCCGGGTCCCAGCCGTGGTCCGGCCACTCCGGCGGCACCTCCCCCGGGAACCAGGGGCCTTCCCTGGCCTCCGGCCCGTCCTCGCGGAAGCCGCGCAGGCAGCTCACCTGCCGCCCGTCGAACAGCCGCGTCGCGTCCTCCGTGCTGCGATGGGCGGCGCAGAAAGTGATGCGCGGCCGCCCGTCCGGCAGCGTGGCCACAAGACGCCGCCGGGAGGGGTTGACCAACTCCTCCAGCAGGAACCGCAGGTTGCCCCGGGTGGCGCGGGCGCATTGGTCCGCCTTGGTCGCCACGAAGGCCACGCGGCCGATCCTCCGGCGGAACAGGTCCATCAGTCTCAGGGGCGAGAGCGGATGCCGCCGCACCGCGTAGTCGTAGGCCTCCAGGATGCCTCGCAGGCACCGCCGAGTGTCGTTGTAAGCATGCACCCCCTGCCGCAGGATGCGCAGCACGTCCACCAGCACGACCTGGCGCGTGCAGCGGGCCGTTTGCTCGAAGAACGGCTCCACGTGGTCCTCGACGTATCTTTCGTAGCGTTGGGCCATGGCCTGGGCCGCGTCCGGCGCGCGCTCACGCACGTCGGCGGACAGGGGACAGAAGGGCGGCGCCCCGGTGGCGTGACCCGCCCCGTCCATGAGCATGGCCGAGGGCTGCAGATACACGAACCCCCGTCGGCGACAGGCCCCGAGGTAGTCACGGTAGGCGTCAACCACGTCGGTGACGTCATCCCGGGGGCCCTCGTCGGCAAGTCGCTGTGCGCGCCGCCGCCACTGTTCGCTCAGCTTCGCCTTCGGGCCGGATTGCGCCTCGCGCACCATCAGGTCCGACCATCGCGAATAGTCGGTCTCCAGAAGCGGCAGGTCCAGCAGTCGCTCTCCGGGGTAATCCACCAGCCGGAGGGCTACCTCGGACGTCTTCCGGCTCCGCAGGCTGCGGAGGGTCAGGTGCACGCGGAATTCACTGACGTCCCAGGTCCGCTCCGGCCAGCGGGGCTCCTCCGTCCGCAACGCGTCCAGGTAGGCGTAATAGGGGAAGGGGCGGGCGTCCGAATCCGGCGGGAGTTCCCGTGCCGTGAAGGTGACGGCCTCGTCTTCGAGCGCGGGCAGGGTCTCCTCGCTGCCTTCCAGCAGGTGGTTTACCAACGACGTGAGGAAGACGGTCTTGCCCGCCTCCCTGAGCCCTGTGACGGCTATGCAAACCGTTTTCATGGATGCCCCTCCGCTCGGAATCTTAGTCACAGGCGGGTTCGGCGTCAAGCCCCTCTTCTTGGTTGACGCCCACCACCGACCGGCGCCACGAGCGGGTGAAGAGCATCACCGTGGCGGCTTCCGAGCCGAACGCCAGGGGCAGCATGGCCGCCGCCGTGACGTGGTTGTAGAGCCCGCCGGCGGTCAGGCAGGCCGCGGCGACGGCCACGGATGCGTTGCGCATGACCCCGCCCGCCAGCATGCCGCCCGTGCGCCGGTGGACCATGGCCTGGCCGTGGTAGTAGTTGCGCCAGCAGATGACCACGGGCACCAGGCAGCAGACCCAGACCGCCTGACGCGCCATCCCCAGAGTGTTGCCGGTCGCGCCCTGCAGATGGCGGAAGAAAAGCCCGGCCAGCGGACTGGCCACGGTGAGCACCATCAGGCCCGTCACGACCGCCGTGGTTCTGAGCATGAACCGGCGGACGCCCGGCAGGTCGTCCGTCCCGTAGGTGGTCAGCAGGTGGCGGAACTGGTTGATGGAGCCCTGGAAGATCATGGTGAAGGTGGACGCCAGGGTCACCGCGGCCACCATGCTGTCCACGTTCGGGAGCGATGGGTCGCCGGCGGGGTTCAGGCCCGTGATGAAGCCGTAGATGATCGGACGGGTGAGCGAGAAAAGGAGGGAGGTGCCCGCCATGGGCAGGAAGAAAGCAAGCAACTCCCGCAGCTCCAGCGGTCGGTCCTCCCCGGGTTCGCGATGATGGTGGAACACCGCGGCCAGTGTTCCAGCCAGGGCCATGTGCACCAGCCGGGGCAGGACGAGCGACATGCTGATGGTCAGGACGGGGTCCCAGCCGAGGCTCATCCCGAGCAGCAGTGTGCCGACGAGCAAGGCCAGTTCCAGCGCACGCAGGGCGGTGACCGTTCCCGTGCGGCGGGCCTGGACCAGCAACCCCACGCCGTATCGCGACAACCCCTGGAAGAGAACCAGCGGCGTAAACCAGCGCATGTAGAGCAGCATGCGGTCGATCCGGTCGGGGGAAACATCGTAGATCAGCGGCAACACCTTTCCCCCGAGGGGAGTCCAGGCCAGCAGTGCGAGTGGTGCGGTGAGAATGAGCGAAATCACCACGACGAACCGCAGGCTGTCCCGTAGCGAACGGGGGCCGCGCACCACCACGGTGGTCATCTGGGGCACGAAGGTCAGCGCGGCGCGGAACGGCCCGAAGACCGCCAGCGCCAGCGCATAGACAGCCAGCTCCTCAACGCCCGCCTCGTAATGAAGCAGCACGAAGTTCTGGGCCAGCCGCCCGCTCAGCAGCACGACGCCCATCAGCGCCAGCGGCCAGTAAAACTGCAGGTAATTGCGTTCGGGAGATTCCACAGCGGCAGTTCAGACAGGGGAGTTGGGCGCAATGCGTCCCGCCGGGGACAACCCGTCCACTATAACACGGTCCGCCGGGGGAGTGCAGGGCATGTTAGACCCTTGCAAACGCCCTGCTGGCTCGTGTAATATTTGCGTCGTCGCGGGGTTCATCGGGGGGCCCCGGACGGTTCGTACTGACTGTGGTGCATCCGCTGTCCCGTCGCAATCACGGGGGCCTCTGCCGTCCCCGCCCCCGCGGATGCGGAGGAGCCGAGGAAGATTTCCACTGCGGCGGCGGGTATCGCGGGCGCTTGAGCCGGCGCGCCCGTTGGCGGAGGAGGGGGAAGGAGCATGAGAGCCGTCCTGCATCCGGCCGGTGCGGAGGAGCCGCGCACCGGTGAAGAGCTTCAGCGTGCCGGACGCCGTGCCGTGCTCGCCGCACTGGTCCTCAATGGCATCCTGTTGTTGACCTCCCTGTCCGCCACGGGCGCCGCGGGCGCCGGGCTCCTGCTGCGGTTGAGCGTCTGGGGCGCGTTCGTCCTGTCCATACCCGTGTCGGTGCTGGCCGCCCAGACCTGCTGGCGGGCCCGCCGTATTGTCGCCGGCGAGGGAGCGCGCGACGGCGTGACCGACGACCTGACCGGCCTGCCCAACCGCAGCGGGCTCATCTGTGAACTGGACCGCTGGCGCATGGAGTCCGGCGACGCCACCCGACGGGCATGGCTGGTCAACGTCTCCCTGCTGAACCTGAACAAGCTCAACCATGAATACGGCTACGCTGCGGGCGACCTGGCGATCAAGGACGTCGCCGCCCTGCTGCGCGCCAACCTGGAGGACCGCTACACCGTGGGCCGCATCGGGCCGGAGGAGTTCATGGTCATCCTGCCCGACGGGAAGGAGGATGAAGCCCGGTCTCTGGTGGCGTCCCTTGAGAAGGCGATAGATACCTATAAGAAGAACTCCGCCCGGCGCAAGAGCGCCTCGTCGCTGAAGGTGGCGGTGAGCTGCGCTCCCTACAGGCCGGAGGTGGAGTCGCTGCACGAGACTATGAAGACGGCCCGCGAATCCACGCTGGCGTGGGAATTCTCCGGCACTATCGCCCAGAGCGACGGTTGTTACCACGTTCCCCGCATCACGCTGGGGGCTTTTGCCGTCAGGCGATGGGATACGTTGAGCGACGAGGAACGTCGCTCGTACGATCAGTGGACGCTCGGGGCCGAAGACGGCTTCACTCTCCAGATGGTGTCGGGAATCGTGCAACTGCTGGACGAGAGGGCCGAAGGGGCGAGATTCGACTTCGTAACCAGCCCTCCGGCGGGCAAGAGCCACACCGCCCGCCTGTTGGCCCGCAGCGTGGCCGAGTGTCTGGGCGTGCCCTATCGGAACGTCTTCCGAGGAGCGGCGGCGGGACCGGACGACCGCACCGTCGAACCCAGCCTCGACGCCGTGGTTGAACAGGGCCGGTCCGCCTTGCTTGTCTCGGACTTTGTCCGCTCCGGGATACTGGAGCGCAAGTGCGTGCGGCAGTTGTCGGGCCGGGGCGTGCAGGTCTTGTCCCTCTCATGGGCGGCGCAGTGAGCGGCCCAGCAAGCGACGAGCAGCGGTCAGAAGCTCGGAATCCGCCCGGCCGTCAGTGTGCGCAACACGGTGGATAGGCCCGAGGCGAAGGCCTCGACCACGATCAGAGCGATGAAGAAGTCCCTGGTCCTGCGTAGCATGCTGCCGCCCGCCATTTTCATGACCCCGACCTTGATCAGCCATCCCAGAAAAAAGGGGAACCAGATACGGTTCATGTTCCATGTGCTGCAGGCGAGCAGACCTATACTGTGTACTGGCCACCAGTAGAAACGGGCCCGCATCAACATAACGAAAGCCATTGTGGCCATGCCGAACACCAGGCCGCCGAAGTGGGTCTGGACTGCCTGGCCGGGCTGTGTGATGATGCGATGTGCGCTCTGGAAACGCCCCTCCGGCATCCAGCGCACCGTCCAGACATGGTGGAAGTTGACCGCTCCATATGAGTACGCCTGTGTTAGCACGGTGTAGGTGGTGCACGCCATGGCCACCAGCAGCGCCACAAACATGGCCGGCAACAGCAGGCGGCGGGCCTTCTTGAACACATCCGAGATGCGAAAAGCGTTCATCGCCATAGGTGCCAGTGCCGTGCTGGTGCCCGTAACCAGCATGCCCGACTGCAACGCCGCGATAACGGCCCCGTGGGGGCCGAACGCCGTTCCTCCGCTTATCCCGTGGATTAGCTCCTGGATGCTCCAGATGGTCCGGCCGACATAGAGTCCGCTCTGAGCCACCATGCGGGCATAGACCAGGAACCAGCAAAAGAGCAGGGCCAATACGGCAAGCGCCGTAAAGAGGCGCATGCCGAAGTGGCAATACCAGCCCACCAGGCCCCCGATGCAGCCTATGAAACCCCAGAACCCGAGCCTGTAACTAACCGGCTCGTCACAATCATCCGGGCCGCCAATGGCCAGTGCGCGGCGCAGAACACCCCACAGGTGTCGCCGCGCCATGAACAGCATGCCCGCAGTGAAGGTCATGTAGGCGCCCGCCTGCTGCCAGCGCATCATCACGCCTCCTCCGCGACCCCCGAAGTCGGCGGCGAAGTAGTGGCCGGACAGGAGTTCGGCACGGCTGAAAAGCTGGAAGAACCACACACTCAGCGACACGTCCACCGGCACGAGGAACGCGAAACCCATTGCCGACAGGTTGAGATTCAGGTTCGCGAATCCCGCGTGCTCAAGCACCGTGCCCTGGAAAACGTCCCTGAACGGTACAGACAGGGCCAGAGCGCTGTCCCCTCCGAGCAGCAGTGGCAGGGCTCTGACCAGACGGAAAGCCGCCGTGGCGGCCAGCCCGGCCACGAACGCCCGATTGCTGAACAGAGCCGGCAACAGGGCGTCCTCCCCGCTCCCCTGTGTGAATTCCAGGGGAACGCGGGCCAGCGGGAACATCAGCCGCTCCACTTCCACCCACTGACGTCGCAGCATGCCACACAATAGGAAATTTGCGAGGAAGAGGAGTACGAAGAAAACCGTCCAGCGCAGCAGCGGGGCGGCCCAGCGGCGCCATGGCACACGAGTCCGCTGGCCCGTCGGTTCGAAGTAGCGCAGCGCCACCTCTGAGCGTGGGTTCTTGCTGATCAGCAGACCGTCCGGAGCGTACGTGAGTGCGCCGCCCTCCTCCCAGTGGATGTCCGGCCGACGAGCCATGTACGGTCCACTGGCCATCAGCGTGTACCAGAACGCGCCGATGCCCTCGCATGGAAATATTGACGCCACGATCAGCATGCACCAGATGAGCATAAGCTCGCCCTGGGCCAGCGCCCACGCGCGGCGCACAAGCTTGATGAGAACATTCAGGCCGACGGTAAGAAGGACAACGATGACGACGGGGCCGCTGGGGAATGCCGATCCTGTGAACCAGCCGTAGCCGCGGATGAAGGAGGTGTAGGGGTCCAGCAGGCAGAGCCCCGCCACCGCCAACAGCCCGATGATGAACGCGCGCCAGGTCATGCTTCACTTTCTTCTGAAATGTCCCGCCAGCCGACAATTCTACCCCCGCCTTCCCGCGGCAACAACCCGACCGCAGGTCCTGAGCTGAAGAACGGGAGCTTGTGTGCGGGATTCTACCTTTGGCATGAGCCGCCTCGTGGGCTAAACTGCGTCCGCGGAAGGTATCCACTTCACGGGAGATGAACCTGTGTCGCCGACGATTCAGACGAGCAATACGGAGACGATGACCAACCGGGAGCGCATATTCGCCACGATACGGGGTGAGGAGGTGGACCGCTTTCCGGTGTGGCTGAAGATGACCAATCGGACCTGGCAGTCTTCCCAGCCGGCACCTTACTGCGAGATGGGCGCCGAGGAATTGCTCCGCGCGGCCGGCTGCGACCTTATGCTGGGGTGCTGGGCCGGAGCGCGGAAGGAGATGCCGCACGTTGATGTGTCCACCACGCAGGAGAACGGCCTGAGGCGCCGGACGGTGGAGACGCCCGACGGCACGCTCGTGGCAGAGGACACCTACGACACCTACACCGAGAGCTGGCACCCCACCAAGTTCCCCGCCGACGGCGCGGAGAACCTGCGCCGCCTCCGCTGGCTGTTCAAGGACACTGCCTTCTCCGTGCCGGCCGACCGGGCCGGGGAGTGGGCCGCTTGCCAGGAGGAACTGGAGGCGAAAGATGCTTTCACCATGACGGGCATCGGTCCGTCGCCGCTGATGAACCTGGTAGAACACCTGTGCGGCCCGGAGAACACCGCCTATCTGCTGCACGACGAGCCGGAGCTGTTCCGGGAGGTGGTGGACCTGATGCACCGGGACCGCGTGCGCGAGCTGAAGGCCCTGCTGCCGCACGTGGCTGCGGACAGTTTCTGGCTGACTGAGAACACCAGCACGACGCTAATCAGCCCGGGCATGTTCGAGGAGTACTGCATGCCTCAGCTCCGCGAATACGGGGACCTGATTGTCGAACACGGCAAGATAGCGGTCCACCACATGTGCGGCACGCTGAACGACCTGCTGGAGATGATCGACGAGCTTCCCGCGCACGCCAACGAGGCCTATACGACGGCGCCGGTGGGCAACGTGACGCTCGCCGAGGGCCGGACGCGCATGCCGTCCAAGGCGCTGATCGGCGGGACGAACGCCACGCTCTGGCTGGCGCCGGTGGAGAAGATCGTGGCCGAGGTGGCGGCCGATCTCGCGCAGTGCCCGGACCGGCGGAAGATATTCCTCACCTCTGGCGGCGCGCTGCCTCCGCCGGTCACCTTCGAGAAGGCCCGCAGGGTCGTCGCCGAGTTCAAACGCCTCTGACACGGCGGGGTTCCTGAACGGCCCCGGAGGGGCCATATCATGGAGGCCGGGGCTTACTCGCCTCTGTCTCCGGGTGCGTACATTGGCGGACGCCCTGCCCGGCGGCAAGCCGCCGGCTATGAGGGCGGTGCCAAGGCCCCGCACTCCAGGGTCAACCATTCGTGCACACGACGCAACTTCACGTTGTCCGGGCCCCGTCCCCTGGAGTGCGCCGACTGGCGCGCTCATAGAGCGCGACGGCGCCCTGCTGTTGCGGGGCTTGCCCCGCCGCCGTTACGTCTTCTCTGGATATTGGATACTGCGTATCCGCTGCCGGCAAGCCGGCAGCATTGGAGGGCGTTGGCCCCAGTTCCGGGGATACGCGGGGGAGGTGAGGCCCCGGTGAGATGCGGGAAACCCCGGCCGCCCGCGCGGGTGCCAAGGATGGCCGCAAGCAGCCCGCTGACGCGGCCTTCCACAGTTCGCCGTGCGGCGCAACGGCTATGCCACACGACCGGCTCACAGCCAACCGGTCAGCTCGGCCAGCAGGCGGGAGTAGTGGACGAAGTCCGGCCAGGAGACGTCCGCTGGCACGCCGTGGTCGCAGCTCGGGATGTAGCCGCCGTCCCGCACGACGGGCGCAATCCGCTCCAGCTCCGCCTCGATGACCTCCCCGCCCTTCGCCATGGCGCGCTTGTCCACGCCGCCGCGATAGGCCATCTTCGTGCCGAACTCCTCCCGGTAGCGGACGATGTCATTGCCCGCGGCGACCTCGATGGGGTCGCAGACGTTGATGCCGGCGTCGATCCACACCGGGATGAGTTCCTCGATCTTGCCGTCGGAATCCATGTCGTAGACAGGCACGCCGGCCTCGCGGGCCTCCCGCCCCCACCGGTCGTAGGCGGGCTTCAGGAACTCCCGCGCCATGGCAGGGCTGACCATCGGGCGCTCCTTGAACGCCATGTCCTCGCTGATGTACACGCTGTCCACCACACCGGCGTCCAGTATGGGCGCCATGGTGCGAGAGACGAAGTCGGTCCAGAACCCGACCATCTCGCGCAGGAATTCGGGCTCGTCGATGAACATTACGCATAGCCGCTCGAAGCCGATCCACTCGCGGATCTGCCAGAACGGCCCGGAGAAGTGCACGGTGCAGGGGTAGTCGCGCTCGCGGAGTCTGCGGCAGCGCTCGTCGAAATCGTCGGGGAACCGCCCCGCCTCCTCCGGGTCGTAGCGCCGCTTCATGTCCTCCCAGTCCTCGCGGTTCTCCACGGGCAGCTTGATCCACTTGCGCGTGACGAAGTCGATGGCGTTGCGCAGGTAGCGCGTGTCGAACTCGTCCGAGATCTCACAGATGTTGCCCTTCCAGTCCTGCACCACGTAGTGGCCGTCGCGGTGTTCGAGAATCTTCTCCTCGAACTCGGGCATCATGCGGAAGCTGACGCCGTGGCCGACCTGCTCTTTGGTGCTCTCCCGCTCGACGCCGACCTCTTCGCAAAGGACCTCGAACCAGTTGCGGTCCTCGGGCAGCCCCTGTTCGTGCCAGTTGGCGCGGGTAGACTCCCGGGGCCAGCCGGGGGAGAAGGGCACCTTGTCCGGACTGCCGAAGGTCAGCGTCTCGATGAAGCGCTCGCGTGCGTTCATGTATTCCCCGGGGGTCGATTGGCGGGTGAAAGATACTATTCTAAGCGCCGGCGCTGAGGACGCAAGCAACGTCTGCTCGCGAAGGGTCATTCGACTACCTGGTTTCGCCACCTCAGCGAAGAGAGGTGCCGCAACAGGACATCGTCCCGAACCATCGGTAGCGCCGGCATCTCGCCTGCTTCGGCCGAAGCAGGACGGCCACGCGGGGGCATTTGTGCCCCCGCGACTTCGGAGGGTGGACGCGCCCCGATCGGCGGAGAACCTTGCGCCCGCCGCGGGCGTTGCCTATCCTGCCAGGGAAGCACACCCTTCGCCGCAAGGAGATGCCGCCATGGCCATAGCCTGCTCGACAAGCGCCTTCAAGGGGTCGCTCGAGACCGCACTCGCCGAGGTCAGCGACCTGGGGTTCGAGTGCGTTGACCTCATCGCCATCGAAGCCTGGAACCACATTGTGCCCGCGGAGCTGGCCGACGATTGGGACGCCGTCGCCGGGCGTGTCACTTCACTACTCGTGGAGCACGACCTGACGCCCGTCGCCATGAACGTTGCGCTTCCTCACCTCCACCAGCGGGACGGGCAGACGAACGCCGAACGCCTGCGGCTGGCGCGGGCCGTCGCCCGGTTGCTGAACCATCTGGATGTCGGCCTCGCCTCCTTCTACCCGGGCGTCAAGGTGCAGGACCGCCCGTGGGAGGACGTGCTGGCCGACACCGCCGCTACGTGGGAAGAGATGATGGGGGTGGCCGAGGGGGCCGGCGTCACCTTCGCCGTTGAGCTTCACTACAACACGCCGTTCGAGACGATCGAGCAGTGCCGTCGGCTCTTCGAGGCCGCTCCGGAGATGCGCATTGCCTACGACCCCAGCCATTTCGTGATGCAGGGGATGGACGTGCGCGATACCGCGCCTCTGCTGGACAGGGCGGTGCACGTGCACCTGCGCGACGCCGCCGACGATGCCATGCAGGTCCCGACGGGGGAGGGCAACGTTGACTTCGGCTGGCTGCTGGACGCCTTCGCCGAGCGGGGCTACGAGGGCCATTACTCCATCGAGTACCTGAGCGGTCGGGAACTGGACGTGAGAAGTAACATCGCCCGCCTGAAGTCGCTGCTGGAAGAGCGCCTGTCCGACTGAGCGCCGGACGGTCCCCCAGGGGTTAACGGAACCAGACAAGACAGAAGGACGGGCCTCTCCAGTCATGTGCGAAGCGACGGCGCAGGTCGAGGACGGCGAGGGCCACCAACTGGGGCCCAACGCCCCCCACGCTCGGCGCAACCACGTGCTGGGCGTGGTGGCCGGCATGTTCGCGGGCATGGCGCGCGATTTCGTCCATCCGACCCTCATCCTCGCCGGCTTCGTCTATGCCCTCACGCGTTCGCCCTTCCTCGTCGCCCTCATACCCATCATCAGCAAGGCGGGCGTTCTGGCGCCTCAGTTGGTCGTCAGCGGCTTCGTGGAGCACGCCCCGCGGCGGCGCCCCTACTTCATCATCATCACGGTGGTGCGCTCATTGGCTTTCGCCGGGTTAGTGGGCGCCATGTGGCTGGTGAGCCGTCGGACGGACGCCCTGTCGTTGACCGTTTTCTTCCTCACCTACCTGCTGGCGTGCATGTCGGGCGGCATCGGCCACATCATCTTCATGGACATGGTCGGGCGGCTCATCCCTCGCGGGCGGGTCGGTTCGTTCCTCGGGATGCGGACGTTTCTGGGCGGGGCGGCTTCCATCGCCATCGGGCTGCTGGTCATCCAGCCCATCCTGAGCGGCCTTGAGCTGCCCGGCAACTACATCCTGCTGGCGGCCATCGGCACCGTGCTGGCCGCCACGGACATGAGCATCTGGTCGATGTGCCGGGAGGAGCCCGGCCCGAGCGCCGATGAGCGGACGAACCTGCGGGAGGCCCTGGGCCGCGGCGTGGAATGGCTGAAGGATCGGCATAACTACCGCTGCTACATGTGGATGCGCGTGGCATTCCGCATCAGCTACCTCGGGCTGGCCTTCTTCATCCCCTACGGCACCGAGAAGCTGCAGCAGGGGGCGGA
This sequence comes from Candidatus Brocadiia bacterium, assembly GCA_046483385.1. GTDB lineage: Bacteria > Planctomycetota > Brocadiia > SM23-32 > SM23-32 > B1Sed10-231. Next base: position 29,557 of record JAWODG010000071.1, read on the forward strand.
GGTCGTGGTGCTCGGCGGCATCATGGTGGCGACGATGAAGCTGAGCCGCGTGGTGACCGGTGCCGTCTGGGGCAAGGTGGCGGACGTGTGGGGCTCCCGAACGGCGCTGGTGGGCGCGGGAGGCTTTATGTTCGCGGCACCGGCGCTGGCGCTTCTGGCGCCCCGGGTCCCCGGTGTTTTCGAGGTACCGCTCCCCGGCGTGACCCACGGGCTCGACCTGCCGCTGTGCATCTACCTGCTGGCGCTGGCGTGCATCGGCACGGGCATGCGGGCCAGCGGACTGGGCGGGCAGCGGTTCCTGATAACGAGCGCGCCGGAGCGCCGGCGGCCGTCCTATATCGCCTTCCTGAACACCCTGACCAGCCCGCTGACGCTGCTGCCACTGGCCGGCGCGTGGCTGGCCCAGGAGGCCGGCATGAACACGCTGTTCGTGGTCGTGATGGCCGGCGGGCTGCTGTTCCTGGCCAACGCACTGCGGATGAAGCCGCCGGCGGGTGACAGCGCGGTCGACGCCAGTTAGTATCATGCCACAACCATGCGTGGGAATTCCCGGAATGGGCGAGCGTCTCCGGAGCAAATGAGGAGTGGAACGGGATGCAACAGACGAGCCTTTTCAGAGCGCGCGAAGACATGCCCCGTGGACCTCTTCCGGAGTGCCACGGCGGGGAGGGGGAGTTGGATTGGGTTCGGGTGCTGGATGGGGAGGCCCTGGAGGGGCGGCACCTGCGGTTCTTCCACGATGACATCATTCCGCCCGGCGCCTCCATCGGCATACATCCCCATGAACAGGACGAGGAATACTACTTTGTAATCTCCGGCCGGGGCGTCGTGACGCTCGACGGGGAGCAGCACGGGATAGGCCCCGGCGACATAGCGGCGGTTTTCCCGGGCGGGAAGCACGGGCTGGAGAACACTTCGGACGAGGACATGCGCATCATCGTTGTCTCCGTGGCCTGAGCGCCGCGGGGGAAAGGAGCCGGACATGGCCGAACGCAAGCTGGCGGTTGTTGGTTTCGATTCCATCTCGCTCCCCACATTGCTGCAGTTCGTCGAACGCGGGGTGATGCCGAACGTGAAGCGCCTCATTGAGCAGGGCAGCACCACGCAGACGTGGCCGTGCTTTCCCATGGAGACCGGGACGAACTGGGCCTGCCTGTCCACGGGGGCCAGCCCGCAGGTGACCGGCTGCAACATGCGTACGCACTTCCCGGGGCGGCCCCTGGATGAGTGGCAGCGCGGCTTCCCCGCTTCGGTCTGCAAAGCGGAGCATCTGTGGGGGGCCGCCCGCCGAGCGGGCAAGCGGTCCGTGGTCTTCGACTGGGCCCATTCGTGGCCACCGACCGTCGAGGACGGGCTCATTCACGTCGGCGAGGACGGACGGCCCGACAACGCTATGCGCGCCCTGCAGGAGGCCCGTGCCTACAGCACACATCCCCGCTCGCTGGACGACTACCGGGTGCAGTCCCATGTGACGCCCATAGAGCCGCGCCCCGCCCGCGACTGGGCGGAGGCACCGGCGGGCTCACTGGAGTTTGGGGTCACCATCCAGCCCGGGCCTGAAAGCCGCTACGAGAACGTGGAACCCCTGCACGCGCTGCTCCCCAAAGGCCCCGATGGTTTCGAGCGCATCGAACTGTACGCCGACCCTCGGGACGGGGAACCGCTCATGGCGCTGGAGCCGGGAAGAATGAGCAATTGGGTATATCATACTTTCAGAACCGACCGGGGGGAGGTGCGCGCCGCCGTCCGGGGTAAGCTGCTCATACTGGAGCCCGACGCAAGCCGCGTGCATCTCTACCTGAGCGAGATTTACCCGCTCGAGGGTTTCGTGCACCCGCTGGAACTGACCGACGAGCTTTTGGAGGCCTGCGGGCCGTTCATCATCCAATGCTCCCGCCAGCAGGTGGTGCAGGCCGGCGCTTGCGACATCGCCACCTATTTCGAGGAGCAGCGGTACCTTGCCCGCTGGTGGCGCGACGCCGCCTCCTACATACTCGGCAGCCGCGATTGGGACCTGTTCATGCTCAAGTGGCACGGCCCGGACTGGACCAACCACCTGACCATGTACATGATCGACTCCCGTCACCCCATGCATGAGCCCGACCGGGCGGAGGAGGGCTGGGCCCTGTGGGACCGCATCATGGGCTGGGGGGACGAGATAGTGGGCCGCGTGGTCGAGGCCGCCGGGCCGGACGCCCTCATCGCGCTCGTCTCCGACCACGGGGGCGATACCCAGCTCCCGCTGAAGCACCCCCACCCGGACCTCAATGACGTGCTGCGGGAGAACGGCTGGTTGGTGGATACTCCCGACGGCGGCTTCGACTGGAGCCGTTCGGTCGCATACGGTCGTGGACACTACGTCCTTCTGAACGTCAAGGGGCGCGACCCGGACGGCATAGTGCAGCCGGGCGCCGAATACGAGGCCCTGCGCCGTGAGATCATGGCCGCCCTGTCGGCGGTCACAAACGACGCCGGAAAACCCACCTACCGGGCGGTGCTGCCCCGAGAGAAGGCGGGCCGACTGGGGGTCGGCGGTGATCGCGTGGGCGATATCTTCCTCTGGCCCGCCGAACCCGGCCCGGAGGACTACATGTCCCGCAAGGAGTTCTGGGAGGAGTTCACGAAGGAGGAGACCGGCACGTGGGACTGGCCCCTGCTGAACGCCGGCTCCCATTCGGACGATTCTTACTTCATCCTGGCCGGGCCGGGCGTCCGGAGCGGTTACCGGCGGGGACGCCCGACGCTGAACACCAGCGTGGTGCCGACACTGGCCACGGCCGCCGGCATCCCCGTGCCGCGCGACGCCGACGGCAGCGTGCTGCGTGACTTTTTCGAGTAATCCAGTGGCTTGTGCGAACGAGTTAACCACGACGAGCACGACGGGCACAACGAACGGCGGGGCAGATGACACAGTTGGTTTGGCGGGCTGGCCGGAGCACGCCGTACCGTCCTGCGGGTCATGCCCCCGCTCGAGTCGGGTGAACGTTGTCGTTTGCCTCGAACTCTCGGGACGCTATGATGCGGGGTTGACCCGCAGGGGGTTCCGCTGACGCAATGGGGGGAGGGCCGGCGATGGATTGCTGTCTGATTGTCGTGACGCTGATGGCGCCGCGGGTCGTGATGGTGTTCATCTTGCTGCTGACCAACTGGTTTCAGCAGGCATACGACACGATTCTGTGGCCCGTCCTCGGCTTCCTGTTCATGCCCTACACCACGCTTGCCTACATGGCGGTCCAACTCCGGGGAGCCGAGCTGAAGGGGTGGTGGCTGGCGCTTCTAATCTTCGCCGCACTGGTGGACGTGAGCCACTGGGGCGGCAGCGGGGCGGGCTACCACAGACGCTACGCCCGGGAGTGAGGCCGTTGCGGTGTGCAGTCCAGCTCCTCAAGAGGCATCAGGCCAGACGCTTTCGATGGCGTCCCTGACCTCGAGGATGTTCTCCATGGTGTCGATCATAAGCTTCGAGCGGCCCAGCGGCTCGGCCATGACGGGGCCGGCGTAGCCGATCTCCTGGAGGCATTCAAGGAAGCGCCGTACGTCGATGACGCCGGTCTCCCCGGGCAGTTTGCGCACGCTGTCCACCTGCTCATCGCGCGGCACGTCCCGGGGCGCATCGTTGATGTGTACGTCGACGACCTGCTCGTCTTCCAGACGCAGAACGTCCTCGACGTCGCCCCCGCTGGTGTAGATGTGCCAGCAGTCGAGAAGGAGGCCCAGGTTGGGCGCGCCGACCGCGTCGATCAGCTCCAGGGTGCCGTCCATCGTGTAGATAAACTCGTGCCGCTTGCCGGCGCGGGAGGTGGCCGGACCCACGAACTCGAGGCCCAGCCGCGTGTCGTGCTCCGCCAATGTCTCGCAGACGGTCACCAGGCGCCCCCGGACCAGGTCGAACAACTCTTCGCGGGTCTTTTCGTCGGAGGCCGGCGGCAGCCACGTGGAACAGCGTTGCGCCCCGGTTCGGGCGCATAGCTCCGCCATCTCCGCTGTCCGCGCCAGTCCCGCGGCGAAAGCATCTTCGTCGCCCGTCAGGCGCACGGGCGGATGCCAGCCGGCCGCGTGCAGACTCCGCTCCTCCAGCATCTGTACGACCGTCTCGGGGCCGGTGCGCTCCAGGTAACCCACGTCGAGGTATATCCCTTCGAAGCCGAAATGGTCCGCCAGTTCCACCGCCTCGTCAAACGGCACGTCCACGCCAATCGCCTGCGCCCCGAAAGCCGGATACATAGTCCGCTGCTCCTTGAAAGCCTACGACTGCCAGCGAGGCAACCAGCGCGCTCCGGCGCGTGCCTCGTCCTGCGACCTTGTCGCTTTGTGTCTCGGTTCCACTACTTCTCATCCAAATCCAGTGCTCCTGCCGGCAACAACCGGCGAATCCTCTCCGCGGCGCGCCGCGCGACTTCCACGGCATCGCGGGCCTCCTCCATGCTTATCGGGCCGTACGCTCCCGGATATCGGGTGACCGTTGCGTACTCAGTCATCCTGTCCTGCTGTGCCTCGTCAAGCACAGGATGTACTTTCTCGGGCGAGACAGCCATCAACTCAGCGATATCGTGTGTCCTCGCAAAGTCGACTCCTTCAGCTACGAGCAGGGCCTTCAGATACTTCTCGACACACTGCTGCGCATGGAAACAGACTGTGTCCGTGGGGCAGCGCTCGCCCATCGTAAGCGTATACTCTGCAGTTCGAAGGTCATTCTCGGCCTTGACCACCCATTCGCGGGCGACCGCAATCTGCCCCTCAGGAACGGGCATACAGCACTTCCCCTTCCATGGCGGCGGGACGCTCGAGAGTGCCCGGGATTTCCTTGCGCCATTCGTATTCCTCCGGCGTCGTCACGACAACATCCTTAGGCCCTCGAATGTCATGGAGCGACCGCCTTATCTCCAGTTGTTTCTCCCGCTTGGAGCCTTCCACGCGCATCACGACGAGCAGGTCTATGTCGCTGTTCGGCCCCGCCGTACCTCGACCGCGCGAGCCAAAGAGGATGATCCGCTCGGGGTCAAAGCGGTCAACAATGATACGCACCATCTCCTCAATTCTCTCTGCCGTTGCCGCCTTTGGTGTTTTACCCATCGCCGTCACCTTGGGTTCCGTGCAACATGCGTCGCGGAACCACCATTCCCTCAGGAGCCTGTGCGCCGAAAGCCGGATACATAGTCCGCTGCTCCTGCCTGGTCGTCCAATGGTGATTACTGCCTTCGTGCTAACAGCCGCCGGTCGTCTGGTCCCGGAACATTTCAAGGAGCTTGCGGGTGACCGGTCCCGGCTCCCCTGTACCGATGGGGCGGTCGTCGATTCTGACCACGGGTATCAGCTCCGCCGCCGTCCCGGTCAGGAAGCACTCGTCCGCCACGTAGAGGTCGAACCTCGTCATGTCCCGCTCGACCGCCTCGATGCCCGCCTCCTCGGCCAGCTCCAGCACGACCTGCCGGGTGATGCCGGCCAGGATGCCCGCGTGGACCGGCGGCGTGACCAGCGTGCCGTCTGTGACGATGAAGATGTTGTCGCCGGTGCACTCGGCCACGTATCCCTGGCTGTTCAGCATGAGGGCCTCGCTGACGCCCGCCTGCAGCCCCTCCACCTTGGCCAGGATGTTGTTCAGGTAGTTCAGCGACTTGATGCGGGGGTTCAGCGCCGCCGGATGGTTTCGGACGGTGGCGACCGTCACCACCTCCAGACCGTTCTCGTACAGCTCCGGCCGGTAGAGGGTGATGCTGTCGGTGATGATGATCACCTGTGGTTCGGTGCACTTGCGGGGGTCCAGCCCCAGCGTGCCCACCCCGCGGGTCACCACGACGCGGATGTAGGCGTCGTGGAGGTCATTGGCCACGAGCGTGGTGTGGATGGCACGGGACATCTCGTCCTTGTCCATCGGGATGTCCAGGGCGATGGCGCGGGCGGAGTCGTAGAGTCGGTCTATGTGGTCGCGCTCGCGGAATACCTTGCCTTTGTAGGCGCGGATGCCCTCGAAGACGCCGTCCCCGTAGAGCAAGCCGTGGTCGTAGACCGAGATCCGGGCGTCTTCCTTCTCGTGCAGCTCACCGTTGATGTAAACTTTCAGGCCCAACGGGTCCTCCTGCTGTTATGCGTTCCACGCAGACGGGTTCCAGACGGCCTGTAGCGTAAACGCAAACCCGGGGGGTTGCAACTCTCTTCGCCGCTCAACCGTCAATGCGGCCGTCCCGGAGGTGAAGGCACCGGTCTCCCATGGCGGCGATGCGCTCGTCGTGCGTTACGATGACCAGGGTGCAGCCGGTCTCGTCCTTGATGCGCTCCAGCATGTCGAGGATGACCCGCCCGGTGTCGGTGTCCAGGTTGCCGGTCGGCTCGTCGCAGAGCAGCACCTCCGGCTGGTTGATGAGGGCGCGAGCGATCGCCACCCGCTGCCTCTCTCCCCCGGAAAGCTGCGCGGGCCGGTGTTCGGCGCGATCGGAGAGTCCCACCATCTCCAGGACGGAGTGGGCCCGCTCCAGCGCCGCTCGTTTCCGCCCCCGCCACCCCGCCGCGCCGGCGCCGACCAGGCCGGGCACGGCCACGTTCTCGGCGGCCGTGAAGTCGGGAAGCAGGTGGTAGAACTGGAAGACGAACCCGAACAGCCGGTTGCGCCAGCCGGCCTGCTGCGCGCCGGACAGGGCGGCCAGGTCCTGCTGCCCGTGCAGCACGCGCCCCTCCGTCGGTGTGTCCAGCATGCCCAGAATGTGCAACAGCGTGCTCTTGCCGGCCCCGCTGGGCCCCACAATGCTCAGGAGTTCCCCCGTCCGAACATCCATGCTCACCCCGTGCAGCACGCGCAGTCTGGTGCGCCCCACGCGGTAGTCCTTGACCACGTCTTCGGCGCGCAGGATGGCCTCCGGAGCCATTCAGTCGCCCTCCCGGGGCCTGAGAAGGGGAAACAGGATTACGTCGCGGATGGACTGCTGGTTGGTGAGGATCATCACCAGCCGGTCGATGCCGATGCCCAGTCCGCCGGCCGAGGGCATGCCCCAGCCCAGAGCCTGGACGAATTCCCGGTCGATCTGCTGGCGCTCCTCTTCGGTGCCCACCTGCTCCAGGAAGCGCTGCTCCTGCTCCAGCGGGTCGTTGAGCTCTGTGTAGGCGGGCGCCAGCTCCATGCCGGCCATGTACAGCTCGAACCGCTCGGCCACAGCCGGGTCGTCCTTCTTCGCTTTCGCCAGAGGCGAGATGCTCTTCGGGTAGTCGATGACGAAGACGGGGTCCTGAAGTTGCTCCTCGACCCTCTTCTCGAACAGGTGGTAGGCCAGCAGGTCCGGGTGGTCGGTGCGGGCTCCTTTAGTCTGGGTCTCCTCGGCCATATCCCGGATGGCCTCCTCGTCGCCACGCGCCAGGTCCAGGTGCTCCTCCACCAGTTCCCAGAACGGCCGGCGCGGCCAGGGGGGCGTCAGGTCAATCTCATCTTCTCCCCACGGCAGAACCAGGGACCCGCACGCGTCCTCGGCGGCACGCGCCACCAGGTCCTGGGTCAGCTCCATCATCGTTTCGTAGCTGCCGTAGGCCTCATAGACCTCGAGCATGGTGAACTCGGGATTGTGCTGGCTGGAGATGCCCTCGTTGCGGAAGTTGCGGTTGATCTCGAAGACTTTCTCCATGCCTCCTACCAGCAGCCGTTTCAGGTAGAGTTCGGGCGCGATGCGGAGGTAGAGAGGGATGTCCAGCGCGTTGTGGTGGGTCTTGAAGGGGCGGGCGGCGGCCCCTCCGGCCACCGTCTGCATCATCGGCGTCTCGACCTCCACGAACTCGCGCTCCTGGAGGAACTCGCGGATGACACGTATGATGCGGCTGCGCGCGCGGAAGACCTCCATCACCTCGTCGTTGGTGAACAGGTCCAGCGAGCGGTGGCGGTAGCGCAGCTCCTGGTCCCGCAACCCGTGCCACTTCTCCGGCGGGTTCAGCAGCGCCTTTGCCAGCACGGTGAACTCGTCCACGAAGATGGTTTTCTCGCCGGTGCGCGTTTTAGTCAGCTCCCCCTCGACCCCGACGATGTCGCCCGCATCCAACTGCTGGTGGATGGCGAACTTCTGCTCGCCCAGCCGCTTCTGCTGGAAGAAGACCTGGATGGAGTCGGTCCAGTCCTTGATGTCCATGAAGCTGGCGCGGCCCATGTCCCGCTTATTGGTGATGAGGCCGGCGGCCCGCACGCGCTCGCCCTCCAGCTCCTCGAAGTCTTCGACCAGTTCATTCAGGGGCCGCGTATCGGGGAAGGCCCCGCCGTAGGGGTCCACGCCCAGACGGCGCAGCTCCTCCAGCTTCTCCATCCGAAACTCTTCCGGTTCGATGAATGCCACTTGTGTATCCTCTGGCAAGGCTGATGCGATAGTACACCAATCTACGGAGGATTTTCACCACGAAGGACACGAAGACCACGAAGGAAGACAAAGAAGATACGACTCAGGCAACGTCCTATGATTTGCCCCTGCATGGGGCTGGCGGGTAGCTCAGCTCGCCTGGTTCCCCGTGTAGAAAGGCACATCCGCCGGGGCAAACTGTAATTCCTGCCGTGTCAGGACGCCGTTCTTCGTGTCCTTCGTGTCATTCGTGGTGCAGCAATCACTCGGCTTGATGTCGAGGAGCGGTCAGCGGCCTTCCAGCAGCCTCTCGGCCAGTGAGTGGTCCATGCCGGGGGTGGCGCTGATTTTGGCGGCCACGGCTTCCACGTCGTACTTGACGCGGTGAAAGTAGACTTTCTCGTCCTCAATGGTCGCGAAGGCGGCGCGGGAGTTGTGATCCCGCGGCTGGCCCACGCTGCCGACGTTGATGATGGCCTTCTGCTGGAAGGTGGGCTCGAAGACGCCGTCTATCTCCTCCGGTTCCAGGAACTCCATGTCGCTGGTGATCACGCCGGCCCTGTGGGTGTGGCCGTTGAAGCAGAGCCAGTCCACCTCCTGGAAGTTCTCCGATATCTTGTCTTTCAGCCCCAGCAAAACGTCTATCTTGCGCAGGTATTCAACCACGGGGTTGCGGGGCGAGCCGTGCACGAACAGGTACTCCCCCTCCACGTAGCGGTGGGGGAGGTTCTTCAGGAACTCCCATCTTTCCCGCCGTTCCTCCTCATCTTCCACGCCGGGGCGGGGCATGATGAGCCCGCGATGATATTCCAGGCTGTTCCGCGCGATGGGGTTGAAGTCCTGCGCCCCGTAGATGAGGGCGAAATCGTGGTTGCCGCAGAGGGTGACGTCACAGCGTTCACGCACGGTGTCGATGCACTCGACCGGTTCGGGCCCGTAGCCGACTATGTCGCCGAGGCAGATGGTCTTCTCGGCGCCGAGCCGCTCGATCTCCTCCAGGACGGCCAGGAGCGCCAGGTGGTTGGCGTGCAGATCGCTGATGACGGCAATCACGCCGGTTTCTCCCTCCTGCAGCGTGCACTGAGCACGGGTCGCGCCACGTTCAGTCCAGCGCCTCCCGGGCGCGGTCGGCCAGTTCCGGTATGTGCTCGGCCACCAGTTCCAGCAGTTCCTCGGGGCTCATGATCGCCACGCGGCCGTTCTCGTACTGCTCGGTGATCCTGTCGAACATCTCGGCCACGCCGGGGTGGTCCTTGGCGATCTCTTCCTCTTGCGAGAGCTCCAGGTTCAGGTTGATCCAGTGGGCCACGCCTGCGCGCCCGCTCTTGTCGGTTATCCGTATGTCGAGCGGGACGCCGAGCACCTGTTCGGTGTCGAAGATGGTATAGATGCGCCGGTCCTTGGCCAGTGCGTCCGCGTGTATGCCCGCCAGCGTGGTGTTGAACCGCGAGCCGACGAACGGCTGCTGGGGCGGTATCTCGTAGCCGACCTCCTTGCGGAAATAGCGAGCGATCTCCGAGATCACCGTCGTGTCCACGGTGTCGTCCTCGCCGCGCAGGGCCAGGTACTCCAGCACCAAGGCCTCGATGGGGGTGTTGCCGGTCCGCTCGCCGATGCCCAGGCAGGTGGCGTTGACCGCGCTGCAGCCGTAGAGCCAGGCCGTCACGCTGTTGACAAGCGCCTTGTGGAAGTCGTTGTGCCCGTGCCATTCCAGCCATTCGCTGGGGTAGCCGGCGTGGTAGTGCAGCCCGTAGATGATGCCCGGCACACTGCGCGGCAGGGAGGCGCCGGGGTAGGGCACGCCGTAGCCCATCGTGTCGCAGGCGCGGATCTTGATGGGCATGCCGCTCTCCTCGGCCAGCTTGCGCAGCTCGATGGCGAACGGCACCACGAAGCCGTAGAAGTCCGCGCGCGTGATGTCCTCGAAGTGGCAGCGGCAGCGGATGCCCTCGCTGAGGCATTCCTTGACGACGGCCAGGTAGCGCTCGATGGCCTTCCGTCGGTTCGCGTCCGGCCATTTGTGGAAGATGTGGTAGTCGGAGACGCTGGTCAGTATGCCGGTTTCCTTCAGGCCCATCTCCCGGACAAGCTGGAAGTCCTTCGGGTGGGCACGGATCCACGCGGTCACCTGCGGATAGCGGTGCCCCAGCTCCAGGCAGCCCTCAACGGCCTTCCGGTCCCGCTCCTGGTAGAGGAAAAACTCGCTGGCGTGTATCAGGCCCTTCTCCCCACCGAGCTGGTGGAGCAAATCGTAGAGGTGCACGATCTGCTCGGGGGTGAACGGCGGCATGGCCTGCTGGCCGTCGCGGAACGTCGTGTCGGTTATCCACACCTCCGGAGCGGGCCGCATGGGCACGTGCCGATTGTTGAAGGCGATCTTCGGCACCTCCCCCTCCGGGAAGATGTCATCGTAATACTCGGGCGCTTCCGGCTCATGCAACTCGAACAGGTGCTCGTCCCGCTGCAGCGTCCGTGTGTGTTCGTCGAATTTGAGCATAATATGTTTGCCCAGACAGCGCTTGTGTTAGAAGAGGGCGTCCGTGCCGCCACACCGTCCGACCGTGTGGGACCACCGCCCCCTGACCCGTGCATCCATGCCGAAGTGACAGATTCGGCTAAGAATAGGATAGCATACAGGGCGGACAGCGGCATTGCAACGTCAGAACAGTTGCGCGCCGGGTGAGCCTACAGCGGGCACGCGCAGGAATGGCGGCCGCGGCCGCGGACGGCAAGCGCTCCTCGGCCATCGGTGCGTTCCAGGGCGCCTGCGAAGGGGCTTTTGCATCTGCCTTCCCCGGACGAGTATATTCGAGGGATGTGCGTGGCTCGACGTGACCGCTGATTCCGGAGGTCCGGGGCAAAGATGCAACGGAAACACTCCCTTAGCCGACGGCGACTGCTCTCCCTTCTGCCGGCCGGGCTGGCATCGGTGCTCATACCGGGCTGCGGGAGCATCGAGCGGCGAGCGGAGCCCGGCGCGTCGGCAGTGTCAGTGCCACCATCCGACGTAAGCGGCGACGCGGACCTGGCCCTTCCTCCTTCTTCCGAGTCCGGCGAGCCTCCTCCGCTGCTCACCACGACGCCGTCCTACGGCGCAGTAGACGTGCCGTCCCGCCCGCGCGTGCTCGGTGACCTGGCAGTCCCGCTGGGCCGGCGGTGGGACTACATCGTGGTGCACCACAGCTTCAGCCGGTCCGGCAGCGAGGCCATCTTCGACCGCTACCACAAGCAGAAGGGCTGGCTCGGGGTGGGTTACCATTTCGTCATCGGTAACGGGCACGGCAGCGGCGACGGCGCCACGGAGGTCACCTTCCGCTGGGAGGAGCAGATCCACGGCGCGCACGCCGGGGTGAAACAATACAACGAGCACGGAATCGGCATCTGTCTGGTGGGCGACTTCGAGCACGGCTACCCGACCGCCGCGCAGCTTGCCTCCCTCGTCTCGCTGGTCAACTACTTGCAGGAGCGGTGCCGCATCCCCACCGCCCGCCTGATGCTGCACCGGCAGATAAAGACCACGAAGTGCCCGGGAAGGAACTTCCCCTACTACGAGATGGTCTCCCTCCTCGACCACTGAGTGCCATCTGCCGTCCGCCGTTGCCGTTGAATTCATGATTCTGGATTCCTGATTCGCGGCAAAGCCGCGCCGCCGAGAGGCAGTTGATAGTTGCCGGTTGATAGTTGATGGACGGAACGCGCTGAAGGCGCAGATCGTCCCTTGGGCTCCGTAGCCTCGCGCGGAGGAGGCTCGACCCCTGGGCTGCGAAGCCTCGGCGAAGCAGGCTCGTCCCGTGGGCTCCGTAGTTCGCCGGACGGCGAACGAAGGAGGCTCGGCTGTTCGGCGTTGCCGTTGAATTCATAATTCTGGATTCCTGATTCATGATTCGCGGCGAAGCCTGACTATCAGCGCCGCAGGCGCCATCATTTGTCATTTGTAATTTGTCATTCGGCATTCCCGGCAAAGCCGCGCCCCCGTCCGCCGTCGCCGTTGAATTCATAATTCTGGATTCATGATTCCTGATTCACGTCGCAGCCGCGCCGCCGTCAACCCACTCCCCGCACCGGGCGTGCATAGGCGCAAGCAAATAATCCTTGATTAGACGCCCCAAATCGGGTATTATCCGTGCGCCGGACGGGCAACGAGGACACAGGCAGAGGTCCGGGTTGATGACCATCACTACCCAACCGGGCGGTTTGACGCATCCACCCGGAAGCCTTGCGC
>JAWODG010000089.1:0-23375 GCA_046483385.1 Candidatus Brocadiia bacterium
CACCCTCCGCCGGGGGAACAGGACTGGGCCTGGCAATAGTAAAGAAACTCACTGAAAAAATGGGGGGCACGATAAGCGCGGAATCGACCCTCGGTTCCGGCAGCACCTTCGAGGTTACCCTCCCCTTTTACCTCAAACTATCGTAGAGCTTGCCGGCGGCGCCCCTTTATGGTTGGAATAAATTGTAGTACACTTGAGGCGCTTTAGCAGGAGGTGTGTATGAATTACCGCAGATTGGGGAAAACGAATTTTACCATATCCGAGGTCTCCCTCGGCACGTGGCAGGTAGGAGGAAAATGGGGCAGCGGTTTCGACGACGGGAATGCGGAACGTATTCTCAACGAAGCGGTCGACCGGGGCATCAATTTTATAGACACCGCGGATGTGTACGAGGACGGAAAAAGCGAGGCCGCCGTAGGAAGAGTGGTCCGCAGCCGGAGCGAACGCATTTACACAGCCACAAAATGCGGTCGCAAGATCTCCCCCCACACCAGCGAGGGCTACACTCCCGAGCGGCTTCATCCGACTATGAGCGCTACAACAGTCCGGCCGAGATGGCGGAGGCGCTGCAGGAGGCAGCAGCAGCGGGCGGCGACTGAGCCGAGACGCGTAATCCCACCACGTGCGGGCTGTTCATCCTATGCGTGCCAGACTCGAGATCAGAGACGGTCGCGGTGATACCCGCGTCTATGAGATACCCGAAGGCGGCTCTCTGACCATCGGCCGCAGCAGTGCGAACGATATTAAGGTCGCCGACAAGGGAGTCTCCCGCGAGCATTGCCGCGTCGAGCACGACGGTACCTACTTCTGGCTGATCGACCGGGGCAGCCACAACGGCACCTTCCTGAACGGGGAGGAAGTGCGCAACTCCCTGCTCTACGACGGAGACGTCATTCGGATCGGCCACTCCGAGATGGTCTTCAGCGCCCCGCAGGAGGAGGCGGAGACGGCCGCCTGAGACCACGGAGCCCGGCTGGCTTTCGAGCCTTCGGATCGATCCGGAGAGCGAGGGGAGCGAGCCGCCGTAGATTGCCACGTTAGCCGGGCTGCGGGCGTTTGTCCCCGGGCCTGTCCGAGTGGCCCTGCCCCGGCTCTTAGTGGGCCGCTTCAGCGGCCGCTCCGCTTCCCGTTCGAAGGACGGGACAGTCCCTGGCATGTCGCCGGCGAGCCCTCGTCTGTTCCGCCCGGCGGCGGACTCTTCTCGCCTGAACGTTTCCCACGGTTGCCCGGGGGCCATTCTCCGGTGCGGCGGATGCACAGTTCTCCCTCAGGCGAAACTGACAACGGAGAGTGGCATGCCTGGCTCACGGGCACCGTCCGATTTGAGAGGCCAGCCGGCCGCTGTATAATCGTTGGGAGCCGGCCGGGTTCCCGCCAGCCGGAAGTTCGCTTCCCTTTTGATGGGCGGACCGGTTCCGGCGTGTCACTGCGTTCTGCACCTGAGGGGAACTGAGATGTCCGTGCGAACAAGAGCCCTGAGAATCTACGGAAAGCGCGACCTGCGGCTGGAGAGCTTCGATCTTCCCGAGCCGGCGGACGACGAGATAGTGGCCGAGGTGGTGACCAATAGCATCTGCATGTCGTCGCACAAGGCCGCCGAGCAGGGCCCGGAGCACAAGCGCGTGCCCGACGACGTGGGCCAGAACCCGACTATCATTGGCCACGAGTTCGCGGGGCGCTTGCTGCAGGTAGGGCCGGAGTGGTCCGACAGATACGAGCCGGGGCAGATGTTCGCCATCCAGCCGGCGCTCATGTATGAGGGCTCCACGGACGCCCCCGGCTACTCTTATCACTACATCGGCGGCAATGCCACGCGGGTTCTCATACCCCGCGAGGTCATGCTGATGGACTGCCTGCTACCCTACAGCGGGGACGCGTTCTTCAAGGCGTCGCTGGCCGAGCCAATGTCGTGCATCGTCGGGGCGTTCCGGGCCCAGTATCACTGGGAGCCGGGCACCTACGAGCACCAGATGGGCATCCGGGAGGGCGGCAACTGCGCCCTGCTGGCCGCCGCCGGGCCGATGGGACTCGGGGCCATCGACTTCGCCCTGCACGGCACCCGGCAGCCGGCTCGGCTTCTGGTGACGGACATCGACCCGGACAGACTGGCGCGTGCGAGGGAACTGTTTCCGCCGGAGCAAGTGAAAGAGGAAGGGGTCGACCTCGACTTTGTCAATCCCGCTGAACTCGGCGATACGCCGGAAGCGCTGGTCCAGTACGTGCGCCGTTTCACGGACGGGCAGATGATGGACGATGTGTTCGTCTTCTACCCGCACGAGTCCGTGGTGCGGCAGGCCGACCGCATGCTGGGCCGGAACGGTTGCCTGAACTTCTTCGCCGGCCCGACGGACAAGGAGTTCACGGCACCGCTCAACTTCTACGACGTGCATTACGAGGAGCACCACCTGGTCGGCACCAGCGGGGGCAACACCGAGGACATGCGAATCTCGCTGAAGCTGATGAGCGAGGGCCGCCTCAACCCCGCCGGCATGGTCACCCACGTCGGGGGGCTGGACTCGGTGGCTCAGACGATCCTCGACCTGCCCGAGATTCCCGGGGGCAAGAAGCTGATCTATACGCACGTCAATATGCCGCTGACCCCCATTGACGAGTTCGACTCCCGTGCCGATGAGGTGGACGAACCGCTCAAAAGCGTCTACCGGGAGCTGGGACATCTGGTGGAGGCGGGCGGGGGCCTGTGGAACGCGGAGGCGGAGTGTTTCCTGCTCGGCTGCGACGAGTTGAAAGCCGACTGACGCGCATGGAGCCCGCCGACACAATCGTTGCCGTCTCCACCCCGATGGGCTACTCACCGCGGGCGGTTGTGCGTTTGAGCGGACCGGAAGCGCTGGAGTGCGCGCGCAGGCGCTTCCGGCCGGAAGCCAGGGGGGGAGGATGGCAGCGGACCTTTCGGGCCACCCGTGGCGATTTCCACCTGAAGGGAGCCGATGTCGCGGTGCCCGCTCTCGCCTACGTTATGCGCGCTCCCAACTCCTACACGCGCGAAGACGTGGTGGAACTCCACGTGCCGGGTTCGCCGGCTTTGCTGGATATGCTGCTGGAGGACCTGCTTGCCGACGGAGAAACTCACCTGCGCACCGCCGAGCCGGGGGAGTTCACGCGCCGGGCCTTCCTGAACGGTCGTATCGATCTCTCCCAGGCGGAGGCCGTCCTGGGCGTCATTCGGGCTCGGTCGGAGGCGGAGCTTCTGGCGGCCACGGCGCGGCTGGAAGGCAGCGTCAGTCGGCGCTGCCACGAGCTGCAGGAGCGGGTTACCGGGCTGCGCGTGCAGGTGGAGGCGGCGCTCGATTTCGCGCCGCACGGCATCGAGATAGTCGGGGAGGACGATTTCCTGAAGCAATGCGCCGAGCTGCGGGAAAGCCTGGAGGCGGAGGCACGCTCCGCCCGCGACGCCATGGGGACGGAGGGGCGCGTTCACGTTGCCATCGTGGGGCCCCCGAATGCCGGGAAGTCCAGCCTGTTGAATCGGCTGGCCGAACGGGAAGCCGCGCTGGTGCACGGTACGGCCGGCACGACCCGCGACGCGGTCAGCGCCGAGGTGCGCGTGGGCGACGTCCATTTCCGCATCACCGACACCGCCGGTTTGACCGAGCGGGTCAGCGGTGTGGACGGCGAGGCCGTCGAGCGAGCGCGGCGGCTGGTGCGGTCGTCTCAACTGGCCGTGCTCGTTCTGGACGGCAGTGCGCCACTACGGGATGGGGCGCTGGACGCCGTGGGTGAACTGCCGGCGCAGCGGGTGATTTGCGTCGTCAACAAGTGCGACCTCGAACCGGTGCTGGACGCAGGGGCGCTGCGGCGCAGAGGGGTAGCGCACCGGGTGCTGCGGACCTCCGCGGTCACGACCGAGGGGCTGGACAAACTCCGGAGGGCGTTGTCGGCAGCGGTGACGGAGGGGCGGGTGGAGGTCTCGGCGGCGTCGGCCGCCTGCAACGCGCGGCAGGCGGAGGCACTGCGCGGGGCGGGCGCAGAACTGATGCACGCGGAGGAGGCTGTCCGGGAGGGATTGGGCTACGAGTTCGCCGCTCTGAACCTGAGGGAAGCGGCGGACGCGCTGGGCCGCGTCACCGGGGAGGTGACTTCCCAGGACGTGCTGGACGGCATCTTCGGCCGGTTCTGCATAGGGAAGTGAGGGGCGGCAGAGTTTGCGCGGCCCCACAGCGGAGCTGTCCCCAGGAAGCACAGCCGGAGCCCGACGGGGCGGAGTTGCTGGTTGTTAGTTGATAGTTGACGTTCTGCAGCAAGAGGCTCTTTCACTATCAACAAGCAACCATATCAACTCGCTCGCGGGTTCCTGTCGCCCGGTGGGGGCCAGGAACGGGGCCAAGCTCCTCAGGTTGCTCAGAGTTCGGTCTGCGGCGTCTCTTCGGCGGGGGCCTCCTCCAGCGCCCCCATAATGGTGTGCACGAGGTCATCCACGCCTTCGCCGGTCTTCGCGGAGATGGGCAGCACTCGCGCCTTGAGATTCTCCTTCAGCCGTTCGTATCCCTCGTGCGCTCCTTCGAGGTCCATCTTGTTGGCGGCCACGATCTCCGGCTCTTCACCCAGCTCACGGTCGTGGAGCGAGAGTTCGTCCCGGATGGTCCGGTAGTTGTCGACCGGGTCGCTGCCGTCCGGGGGCGCGGCATCCACCACGTGGACCAGGAGGCGGGTCCGTTCCACGTGCCGCAGAAACTCGTCGCCGAGTCCTTTGCCCTCGTGAGCCCCGCCGATAAGTCCCGGCAGGTCGGCGGCGACGAACCGCTCGTAGGTTTCCGTTTCGACGATCCCCACAACGGGTTTAAGGGTGGTGAAGGGGTAGGCGGCCACCTTCGGGTGGGCGGCGCTCATGCGGCTCAGCAGCGTGGACTTGCCCGCGTTGGGCAGGCCGATGAGGCCGACGTCCGCCACCAGCTTCAGCTCGAGGTGCAGGTTTCGCTCGCGGCCCGGTCGGCCCTCCTCATACTCGGTGGGGGCCTGATTGACGGCCGTGGCAAACGCCGTGTTTCCCCGGCCGCCCTCGCCGCCTTCCGCGACGGTTATGCTTCGGTCCGGTTCGTCCATGTCCGCCAGCGTCAAGCCGGTGTCGCGGTCGATGACCAGCGTGCCGCAGGGCACGGTGATGACTACGTCGTCGCCGTTGGCGCCGTGCCGCTTGCGGGGTTTGCCCGGCTCGCCGTCCTCGGCGATGAAACGCGGTTTGGATACCAGGTCGAAGAGGGTGTAGAGGGCCCGATCGGTTCGTATGATGACGTCGCCGCCATCACCGCCGTCTCCTCCGTCGGGGCCGCCCCGTGGGACGTACTTCTCCCGGCGGAAGCTGACGCAGCCGTTCCCGCCGTCGCCGCCCTTGACGTATATGTCCGCTTCGTCGATGAACCGCATGGTCGCAACTGCCGTGGCTCAAGAAGAAAACGGCCGCCGCCGGTGTTCCGGGGGCAGCCGTTTTTGCTCATGGGTTACGCTTTGTCTCGTCAGTCGGCCACGACGTTGACCCGCCGTCCGGCGAAGTCCACGACCCCGTCGGTGGTGGCAAACAGGGTGTAATCCCTGCCCAGCCCCACGTTGCGGCCGGGCTTGAACCTGGTGCCGCACTGCCGCACGAGGATGCTGCCCGCCTTGACGCGCTGGCCGCCATATCGCTTGATGCCGCGGTACTGGGGGTTGCTGTCGCGGCCGTTCCGCGAAGAGCCTTGTCCTTTCTTATGTGCCATTCTGTCGCCTCCGTGTCACTCGGGATGAATTTCTCGAATCAAAACGCGCGTGTACTTTTGCCGGTGGCCCATCTTGGCCTGACGCATCTTGACGGCCTGATGCCGCAGCATGGTCAGCTTGGGCCCCTTCTCGTGGCGAAGCACTTCCGCCAGCACTCGCGCGCCGTCCACCCGGGGTTGGCCGACCCGAATGCCGTCGTCGTCCTTGACGAGCAGAATCCGGTCGAATTCGACCAGTTCACCCTCGTCGGCGTCCATCAGATCGATGCGCACCTCGTCCCCGGGCCCGACCTTGTATTGTTTACCCTTGTCGTCGATTACAGCGTACATTCGCTATCCGCAGATGCAAAGTAGTGGGGTTCCAAAGAAACGTATTGTAGCGCGCCGCGTGCGCCTTTTCAACTGCCGAAGGCCCGGAACTGGGGACCCGTCAGTCGAGCGCGATCTCCCGTCCTTCTTCGCTCAGGAAGATCACCTTGTGCTCGCCCGCCGACATCGCGGGGTCGGCCTGCACCACGATGCTCTTGCCGGTATTCTCCTGCAGTTCTTGCAGCCGCCGGCGCATCTCGTTGTTCAGGTAGTTGGCGGCCTCGGGCGCGGCCTTGACGATGACGCGCTCGAGGTTGTTGCGGTCCAGTGCGGCTTTGATCTGGCGCAGCGCCTGCAGGGCCAGCGTCTCGGGGCCCTTGATCTGCCCGGTCCCGCCGCAGTGCGGGCACTCCACGAAGGTTGACTGCCGCAGGCTCTGCTTCTGCCTCTGGCGGGTCATCTCCACGATGCAGAACGGCGACATCTTCAGCATGCGCATCCGGGCGCGGTCACGCTGGAGGGCGTTCCACAGTTTCTTCTCCACCTTCTTGCGGCGATTACCGTCCGACATGTCGATGAAGTCGATGATGACCACGCCGCCCAGGTCGCGGAGGCGGATGTGACGCGCAATCTCCGGGGCGGCCTCCATGTTGATCTGGAAGGCCGTCTCTTCGGCGTCGCCCCGCCCCTTGTAGTGCCCGCTGTTGACGTCTATGGCCACCAGCGCCTCGGTTTGCTCCAGCACGATGCTCCCGCCGCTCTCCAGCTCCACGGTGCGGCTGTGCATCTTCTCCAATTCTTCTTCCACGCCGTAGTGGTGGAAGAGGGGGTCGCCCGAGTCGTGCAGCTTCACCTTGCGCACGTGCCGCGGAAGCACCGCGCGCAGGAACTCCTTGACCTTGTTGTGCACGTCCGGGCTGTCCACCACGATGCGCCGGATGTCCTCGGTGAAGACATCGCGGATGACGCGGGTGACCGGGTCACTCTCCTGGTAGACCAACGCCGGGGCCTGGGAGCGCTCGGCGCGCTGGCTGATGGCATTCCAGAGGCGCAGCAGGTAGTCCAGGTCGTGTTCCAGGTCGGACTTGCTCCGTCCCTCGCCGGCCGTGCGGGCGATCACGCCCATGTCCTTGGGCACGTCGAGTTCCTTCAGCAGGTTGCGCAGGCGGTCGCGCTCCTTGTCGTCGTCTATGCGCCGCGAGACGCCCCGGCGCGACAGGCCGGGCATCAGCACCAGGTAGCGGCCGGGCAGGCTGAGGTAGGTGGTCAGACTGGGGCCTTTGTCCCCGATGCCTTCCTTGGTGACCTGCACGAGGATCTCCTGTCCGCCCCGCAGCAGTTCCCTGATGCCCGCGCTGCCGCGTCGGCGGTTGTCCTTGGGCAGCACGTCGGAGGCGTGCAGGAACCCGTGCTTCTTGTAGCCGAACTCGACGAAGGCCGCCTCCAGGTTGGGCACCAGGTTGACGACGATCCCCTTGTGAATGTTGCCGACGATGTGCTCGTGGCCGGTGCGTTCCAGATACAGGTCTTGCAGCTTGCCGTCTTCGAGGAGGGCGATGCGAACTTCCTCCTCCTCGACGACGTTGATCAACATAATTTTTTCCATAGCGTTTCGTCCTCGAGTGGGTTAGTCCGATGAAGGCAGGTTGACGTGGGTTCGTTCGATGGAGCTGAACAGGTAGTCCCGACCGCGGCGAGCGTCCAGCGCTTCCAGTACTTCCTCCGGCCGGGCCGTTCCCCGGTTCCCGGTGGCCAGCAGCATGCGGAGGGTCCCATTCTGAAGCCGCAGGGCTTTGACGAACTGCCGAATCTCCACCTGCTTGCTTTTGCCGTTGCCCCGCCGCCGTGTAATCACCCACTCGTGACGCGCCAGGAATTCCTCGATGCGTTCTTCGGTCACGGGATGGTCGTCAAGCAGCGGAATGCGGTAGGAGAGTTCGTGGGGCTGGCGATTCGGGTTGGTGCGCGTGCTCTCGGCCGACAGGATCGAGAGTTCGTCCGGCAATTCCTTCTGCAGACGCCGGCGGAACTCTTCCGGGGCCAGCCAGGCGTAAAGCCCCACGTCCGCCACCTCGTTGCGGCCGATGTAGCCGACGCTCAAGGGCGCGGGGAAGCTCAGTCGGGGGCGTGGGTTGTAACCCTCGCTCATTGCGACGGGAAGGTCCGCTCGCCGGAGGGCTCGTTCGAAGACCCGCATCAGGTCGTGATGCGAGATGAACCGCAGGTCTCCCTCTTTCGTGAACCTTATCCGGATGTTGTGCTTAACTCTTGACAAAAAACGACTCCATTGGGCCGCCGCCGGACCGCCGTGCTGCCAACATGGGTCGCGGCTCCGGTCCTGCCGGGAAGGCGACCGCTGAAGTTCGCTTACGTAATGGCGGCCCGCGAAGCGTACGGTTTTCGTTCCTGAGGCTCTATATGCAAACGTGTCGGTGAAGGGGCGCCTTTCAGAGGCCCCACGACCCGGACACAGTGTCTACCAATCTCTACCCATAGGTTACCAGTTTCACCGTACGAGTGCAACCGCGCGCGGACGCAACGGCTGGCACCGCCGCAGGGGAACCCGTATACTGGACGGAAGAAGGAGGGGGTGCCGATGAATGCCAGAAGAACCACGACTGCAGCCCTTTTGATGATTCTGGTCGCATCTGTCACGTCGGGGCCAACGCCTGCACGCGCCGCGCAAGCTCAGCGCGCAGCAACGGCCCGGAGGGCCGCGGAGGCAGTCCGGCTTGACCGGCCGCGGCAGAGGCCCTCCGATGAGCCCCAGCCCGGCGGCCCCCGGCCCGGCAGAAGGCCCATTTTCCTGCCCATCGTCGACGGAGAACTGCTGATAGAACCGTACATCCGGCGCTACTCCTACGGGAGGTTCTTCGGTCCGGCCGGTTCCTTCTTTCGCTACGAGGAGCGGGGGAGCGAGCTGTACTGGCCGCACTCGTGGCGGCCCCGTGTGCGCTCCCGGGAACTGCTCGTAGCCCGTGGGTCCCCGGATCTACCCGGGACGGTGTATGTGTACGATCCTGACTTCCGCGCGGGCTACGACACGTACTATTTCCCGCGTCAGGCTGCCCCGGCTGTGGTGGTCGAGTCGCCCACCGTGCCCGAGCCCGGACCGGCCGAGCAGGCGCCAGAGGCGCCGATGGAAAGGCGCGGCGGTTTTGGCTCGGACCTGTCGCCCATGCTGGGCGGAGACGAATACGTGCCCCTTTACTTTGCGTTGGGGGAGGCGCGGCTGGTGAACGGAGACTTCGCCGGTGCGCTGGAGGCGTTCCAGCAATCTGTGAGTGCCGAGCCGGAATCTGGGGTGCCCAAACTGGCCCTCGCCGTGGCCTCCGCGGCCCACGGGGATTACCGGAAGGGGGCCCACATCCTGCGTCGCGGGCTGCGCGCGACACCCGACTGGAGCGGTATCGAACTCGATCTGACTGAGGTACTCGGGGCGAAGACGCGGCGGGACGAGTTGCTGGCCGCTCTCCGGGCGGCGGTGGACGAGCGCCCCAAGGACCCGGATCCGCGTTTGCTGCTCGCTTTCTGCCACTTTGCCGAGAGACGTCTGACGGAGGCGCAGGAGGTGTTGGAGTTGGCCGAGATCGAGGATGAGCGTCCCGACCCCGTCCGGGAAGCCCTGCTGGAAGAAGTCAGGCTGGCTATCCGGCGAAGGGAAGCCGAGAAAGGGGAGACAGCGGAGCCGGCCGAGGAGGGGTGATGCGGGGGCGCCGTTCCGGCGATTTTTCAGACTGGCGCACCGGGGCGGTTCGGCGTACAATGACAGTAGGAGGTGCGAGGATGAAAGCGATGCGACTGTGGAGCCTGATTCTCGCGTTTGTGCTGTTGCCCCCGGTAGCGCTGGCGCGTACGGCCCGTAGAGCGCCTGAGGCGACCCGCGCGCCGGTCGTCGGGCGGCATGTGGAAAGCGATCGCCATCGGGACGGCAGGCCGGATATGCGCCGCGACCGCCGGCCGGGGCGTCACCCGCGGCGCGAGTCACGATTCCGTCACCCCACGCGACCTCACGACATTCGCCGGCGCTTCATTCATCGAAGACGCCAGAGAGACCACGACCGCGACGGCCTGTTCATCTCCTTCAGTTACCATGATCCCCCTTTCCACATCTCCTACGGATACCCCTACCGCAGCTATAGTCGGCGGACCATCTCGCGGTCGTACATCTATCCGGTGTATCCGAGAACCACCTACAACTATTACAGTTACAGTGTGGCCGAACCGCTCGCTTATCCGAGGGCCGTTCCCGAGAGGACCTCGCTGGTTGTCATCGACAGCCCCACGACCCCGGCGGACCCGCAGCCGGTGGAGGACAGGCGGGTTGAACAGAGTCCGGCCCCGGCGGAGACGTATGACTCCGAGTTGTCCGCGGGCCTGGGCGGGTCGGCGGAAGCGGGCTTCGCCTTCGCGGTCGGTGAACTGCGGTTGTTTCGCGGTGACTACCGGAGTGCGGCCGAGTCGTTCCGCGAGGCGGTGGCCGCGGCGCCCGATGAGCCCGCGGCCAAGTTCGCGCTGGCGCTGGCTTTGGCGGGTGACGGGGACTACGCCCCGGCGGCCCAACTGCTCCGTCGCGCACTGCGCGCCACGCCGGACTGGAGCGCGCTCTACATCGACCCCGAGACGGTGTTCGGCACCCCGGATCGGTTTGCCGCGGTTCTTGAGCGATTGGACGAGCAGCTGGCTATCGAACCGGGCAACGGCGACGTGCGCCTGCCGGCGGGATTCCTTCGGTTCGCCGCGGGCAGGTCGGAGGAGGCCCTGGAAGTTCTGCAGGGAGTGGAGTCGGGAGAGGAGAGCGACCCCATCCTGGAGGGCCTGCGCTGGGAGGCCCGCCGCAGTGTTGAGCGTTCGGAATCGGCCGGCAGCGAGCCGGCAGGAACTGACTGACGTGGGTTGCTTTACCCGTCCGAGGGGCGGGTGGCTTGTTCCCTGGCGGCGGGGCACTGGAACTCTATCCAGACGAAGTTCTTCGTCCTGTTCAGGCCGATGTTGATGCGGGTGGTGCCGTCCGACCAGCGGGTTCGGCGCGCTTCCGGCAGGCCCGCATACTGCTCGGCGAACCTCCGGCGCCAGTGGTCGTATAAGGCGTCGAGCGTCTGTCCCTCCCCGGGTTCCAGGTGCACCGTTATCTCGAACAGGGAATCCCTGTAGAGCCGGAACCGGGCCGACCGGGTCTTGTCCTCGGTGATGTGGTGGACCAACAGACGGGTGCCTTCCCCGCTACCCGTGTAGTCATTGCTCTCCCACGCAATGGGGTAGAGGCTGCGGACTTGCGCTTCGCTTATGCCGAAGCGTGCTTTGTGCAGCGGCGGGGGCAGGGAGATGCGGACGCTGGGGCGCTGCGGGGTCGGTTCCCGGGCGCGGGCCGGTTCCGTCTGCTGGTTTCGGGGCGGGTCCGTCTGCCGGGTCGGGGGCGGGCCGGAGGGAGTCTCGGGCTCCGGTTCGGAGGCTGAGATGGTCTGCTGCCCGGTGGGGGTTTCGGGGGACGGGTCGTCGGTGAGGGCTGCGACCTTCTGGTGGATTTTGCCGGGCGCCTCCTTCACCATATCGGCCAGCCTGTCGGACCGTCGCCCGGTTTCACCGCCGGGTTGTTTGACGGCGTCCGCCTGCTGTTCTCCGAACAGTACGTCCTCCGCCTTGTGGCGCAATTCCGGACTGAATGTGAGGGCACAGACGACGGCCAGCACGGCCATGACTGTGGCGATGAGCATCTTCACGGCGGCTCGTCCTCCCGTTTAGTGTGTCAGGATGGCCGGCAGGTTGTAGAAGATGTCCACGAAGATATCGGTAAGGCTGTCGTGGTTGGCGGCGTAGTAATACGCTCCACCGGTTTCCTGTGCTATCAGGGGCATCAGGTCCTGGTCGGCGCCGTTGCCGAAGGAAACGGTGTAGATGCGGATGCCGTTGTTCTTGGCCCGCAGCGTCTGGACCTCGATGGCGTCGACAACCTCCTGGTAGATGCGGCACTGGACGGTCTGGCCGCAGAATTCGACGCTGATGTCCGAACTCGGGTTCCCGTAGCTGTTGCCACCGGCCACGTTGGCCAGGCCGTCGGTCAGCAGGATCATGGTGCGTTGGCCGTAGGTCTCGGCCCGGCCCGAGTTGATGAACTCATCGTTGGCCGCGTCCATCCCGTCCGGGGTTGCCGTCGCTCCGCGGGGGTCGTAGATGAGTATCCTTTCCTGCAGAGACGCCAGGTCGTTGGTCAGTTGCTGGTCAAGGGTGCCGTCCCAGGCGTAGGTCACCAGCCCGGCCTGTTCCTGTTCGGGGTTGAGCAGGTCCACGAAGGCGGCTGCGGCGTTCTGGCTGGACGCCATGGGCTCTACGGGTTGACCTGCCAGCGCGTAGTCGCACTGGCTTATCGGCCCGTAGCCCTGAGCGTACCAGTTATCGTAATCGTCCCCGTAGGCCGAATAGACAGTAATGTTATCGGGCACCCTGAGCCAGCCGGATTGGACGTTGTGGGGCCGGTCGCGGGAACAGTAGCGGAAGTAGGTGTCGCTGTGAAGACGAGCCTTGATGTGGTCCGGAAGGAAGCTGGTCACGATCTCGCCTGTGTCGTTGTTGACGGCATACATCCACGCCGTCCTCCAGCCGTCCTTGTAGATGTGGCTGGGGAACCAGTACCAGTTGGTGGGGCTGGAGTCCATCGAGCCGTCGGAGTTAGGAGAGTAGCGGTGGTCTATGCCGGTAGTGTCGAAGCACATGGACCCGGAGCGGTCCATGACGAACATCACGTACCTGCGGGGCTGGGTGGCCACGGCGCGCACTTCCTGTGCGGAGGCCCGTATGCCGAAGATTCCGGCAAACAGCAGCGGGATGTCGCCGTCGGGCGAGTCCGTCGTTCGGCGTCCCATCACCCTGACGCTGTCCAGCCTATCGCCCGGGTCGAGTTCTTCCTCCGGCGTGAAGTCCGGCGGCGGGCCCGGCACATAGCGGCCGAATTTGATGTCCGTCTCCCCCAGAGTCAGCGGTTCGCCGAGCACCACGTTGGCCTCGGCCAGTGCGCGAGCCTGGGTTTCTGCCGACGTCTTGGCGTCCTCGTCCACGAAGCCCACAAGCTGGCTGGCCCCCGCGAGGGCGGCGGCGTCAACGGCGTTCTGAAGCTGTGCGTTCGCGGTGGCGATTCGCCCCACGTCGATGGTCAGTGCGCAGAAGACGACGAGGATGATCGCGACGGCGGCGAAGAGCGGCAGAATCTGGCCCCTCCTCCTGTCACCGGGCCACCATCTCTGTAATAGCCTGTCCATCATCTCGATTCCTTTCTGGTTCTTCTACGCCTCAGGACGGTGCCTTCGCCTGGAGTTCACGCCGTTTGTGGAACTCCGGCTCACCTTCCGCATGCCACCACTTGACGATCTTTTCCACCAGCTGCTCACGCTGCTCGGCCGTCAGGGCCTCCAGGTCTGGCGGAAGGCCGTGGGGTGAGGCCCCGGCCGGTGGGTCCTCGGCATCCCCTTCGCCGCCCCCCTCGGCGGCGGGTTCCCGGGGATCATACAGGTCCTCCGGCGCCGGAGGGGCCGGTGGGCCGGACAGCGTCTCGGCATCGGGCGCCGCGTAACCCGTCCCGGCGATGAGTGAGCGCATGGCCTGCACGGCGATCCTCCGGTTCTCTGTCCGCACGGCCAGGTCGGCCAGCGGGGCCACGAGGCTCCCGTTGAAATGTCGTGTCATGAAGCGCATGGCGTCGAGTTTCAGGGATAGCACTTCTTCCGCATCATCATCCCGCAGTCGCAGGACCTGGGTTACCTCCAGCATTGCCTCAGGCGCTCCGCACCGATAGGCCGCCTTGGCGCCCGCCAGGCAGGCACGGTCGGATGTGAAGCCGGCGCGCACATGCTCAATGAGCGGGAGGAAGCGTTCCTGCCGGGACCGTCCCAGACCTCGCACGGCGGCCGCGAGGAGCTCTTCGTCGGCGTCCTCCGGCGGTTCGGTCAGCAGACCCTCCAGCGCCTCCAGAGAGCGCGCGTCCCCCAGGGCCGCCATCGTGCGGACAACCGCCAGCCTCTGCGGGTTGCCGACCGATGTTCGCAGGAGCGATGGCAGGTGGTGGCCCAGTTCTTTGCGTCCGAGGACGCGTGTCAGCAGGAGCACCGCTTGCCTGCGGGCGCCCTGGGGGCGGGAAGCCAGCTGCTGGTCGGCCAGGACGTAGGATATCTCCGGATGCGCCCGAAGCCACTTCATTGGCTCGCTTTCGCGAGCGGCACCGACTGTCTCCGGGTCCCCACACATCTCCTCCAGGCTGGCCAGATGCTGGCGGGCCTGCTGAAGTTGCTGTGTCTTGCGCGGGTGACGCCTCTGCCATACTTCACGCAGAAGTCCCTCGCCCGCGGCACAGAACTGCGCCGCCGCGGCGCCCACGCACAACGCTGCCAGGGTGTAAACAATCACGTCTCGACGCCCACGGCTCATATGCTCCCCCGGTTCCTCGTCACGTTGCAGATTGATCCACCCGTCTTGTGTGCAAAAGACGTTCCCCTCGGGGGGCTCGCTCGGCCGCCTTCGGGGGAAGTGGTGTCTTGCAGCGCCGGTTTCACGGCAAGTGTGGCATCCCTCTTGCATTTAAGGTCTGTCGTGTTGTTCTGTCACAGTTCTGCACGGTCGTATTCGCACACCGTGGACAGCGAGATTGGGAACCATGTGCCCCGAGAAAAGGGACGAGCAGCCGGAGTCTGACCAATCGTCCCAACAACAGCAGGATGAAGAGCAAGTCAAGTACCTGCCCATCCCCCTCGGCGTGATGCAGCCGGGCACGCTGGCGCCGGTTGACCTGTTCATCCACGTCGGGCCGCCGGCGGGTTATCTGCTCTACAAGAAGGCGCGCGACGAACTGCGGGAAGACATTCGCCAGAGGCTGGTTGCCCACGGCGTTGACAATCTTTACCTCCGTTCCTCCGACGAGGATACGTTCCACGAGTACGTCGAGGAGCACATCTCCACGATCATCCGGGACGATCTGGTGCCGGAGGAAGATGCCTGCAAACTGGTCTATCAGGCGTCTTCGCGCGT
This sequence comes from Candidatus Brocadiia bacterium, assembly GCA_046483385.1. Classification (GTDB taxonomy): domain Bacteria; phylum Planctomycetota; class Brocadiia; order SM23-32; family SM23-32; genus B1Sed10-231. The sequence goes on from JAWODG010000089.1 coordinate 15,033, forward strand.
TATGGAGGACACGTTCAACGAGCCTCGCGCGGGGCGCAACCTGCGCAGGGCCCACCGCATGGTGGAGGCCACCGTGCAGTCCATCATGAAGGACCCCGACGGGCTGTGGCACATGACATCCATCGCCTCCCACGACTACTACACCTACACCCACTGCGTGCACGTCGCCATGTTTCTGGTGGCCGCCTCCTACGACGTCCTGGGCATCCGGGACGCGAAACTGCTGCGGCTGATCGGGAGCGGAGGTATTCTGCACGACATCGGAAAAAGCGAGATACCCGGTGAGATCCTGAACAAGCCGGGCAAGCTGACCGAGGACGAGTTCAGGAAGGTCAAAGAACACCCCGTGCTGGGCCTGAACCTGGTCCGGGATGACCGGCGGCTGGAGGCGGCCGCCGGGCGCATCATCGGCGGCCACCACGAGCACTACGACGGCGGCGGCTATCCGGCCGGCCTCAGCGGGGAGCGCATCGACCGTATAGTCCGACTTTCCACCATAGTAGACGTCTATGATGCACTGACAACCAACCGTTGCTACGCTGGCGCCCGATCGGCCTACAAGGCGCTGGACCTGATGTTCCACGAGATGGAGGACGCCTTCGACATCAACATCCTCGAGGCCTTCGTGCAGTTTCTGGGTCCCCATGAATATCGACAGCGTTTGCGGGCTCGCTGGGAAGAAACGCTCTCGGAGGTCATGGGCTCGCCTGTGCACGCGGGTTGACGGCGTGCGGGTTCTGGCGAACTGACTCATTTTGCGACGGATTGCCGTGACGACAGAGACCGTCGAGACAGAAACCGAGCTTTTCCCCATCCCGCTGGCCATAATGCAGCCGGGTACGGTGGCACCGGTCAACATCTACATCCAGGTGGGGGATCCGCCAATTTTCTCTCTGTACAAGACGGCTCAGACCCCGCTGAGTGAAGAGGTGCGCGACAGGCTGCTGCAGCGGGACGTCTCCCAGCTTTACGTGCGCAAGGAGGACGAGGACCAGTACCTCAACTACGTGGAGCAGAACATCGACGCCATCATCCGGGACGACCTGCTGCCGCCGGACAAGGCGTGCCAGATCGTCTATCGCGGCTCCTCCCGCGTGATGGTGGACGTGTTTGACAACCCCCGATCGGGACAGAACCTGAAGCGGGTTCAGAGGATGGTCGAGGCGACGGTGCTGTCCATCATGAAGCACGATGACGCCCTATGGCAGATGACCTCCATGGCCTCCCACGACTATTACACCTACACCCACTGCGTGAACGTGGGAGTGTTCCTGGTTGCCGCCAGCAAGGACCTGTTGGGCATCAATCAGGAATCCAGCCTTCAGCGGATCGGCCTGGGGGGCATGCTGCACGACATCGGGAAGAGCCAGATACCGGAAGAGATACTGAACAAGCCCGGCAAACTCGATGATGAGGAATTCGAGAAGATCAAGGAGCACCCGGTTCTCGGGCTGGAGTTGGTCAACAAGTTCAGGAAACTGCCGGGTGTGGCCGGAGCCATCGTCAGGGGGCACCACGAGCACTTCGACGGCACCGGTTACCCCGACGGCCTCAGCGGGGACCGCATAAACCGTGTCGTGCGCCTGTCCACCATCATAGACGTGTACGACGCCCTGACCACCCGGCGGGCTTACGCGGATGCGCGCAAACCGTTCGAGGCGCTCGAACTGATGCTGACGCAGATGCCGGAGCAGTTCGACAAGCCGTTGCTGAAGGCCTTCGTCAAGTTTCTGGGCCCCCGAGAGGTGTGGGCGGGCTCGTAGTCGCCCGCGTCGTCGAGGCCGGCAACCCGCCGGGGATGAACAGGTGCCAGTGGTCGCAGTGCGCCCTCAAGGCAGGCTTACTTCTTGTCTTTGTCGCTGCGGGCCTGGGTCTGCTCCTCGGCCAGCTTCTGGAGCTTCTCCAACCAGCCCGCTTTCTTCTTGCCGCTCTGTTGGGCCAGCGTTTCGCTGCGGCGCTGCTTCTTCTTCTCCCCGGCACCGACGGGCTTCAGCTCGATCTCGTCCGCCTTGCGCTGGATGAGCCATCGTTCCAGCAGGCCTATGGTGGTGCTGCAGGTCAGGTAGAGGCAGAGGCCGCTGGGGAACCTGTAGAGGATGAAGACGAAGAACAGGGGGAACCACTTCATTATCTTCTGCTGCTGGGCCGCCTGTTCGCTGGCCGCCGGGGGGCTCATGTACTTCTGGTTCAGCATCATCACCACGGCCATGATGATCGGCAGCAGGTTAAACTGGTCCCCCAGCAGGGGCAGCTCGAAGGGCAGGTAGAAGAGCGTGTCGGGCTGGCTCAGGTCGGCCACCCACAGGAAGCCGGCGTGCCGCAGTTCGATGGCGGCCCGCAACGCGCCGAACAGGGCGATGAGCACGGGCATCTGCAGCAGCAGGGGGCCGCAGCCGCTCAGCGGGGAGACGCCGTACTTGCGCCACAACTGCATCTGCTCCTGGGCGAGCTTCTCTTTGTTGTCGGAGTACTGCTTCTGCAGCTCGGCAATCTGGGGCTGGAGCTTCTGCATCTTGGCGAAGCTCAACTGGCTCTTGCGCGTGAGCGGATGGAGGATCAGGCGCACGAAGGCCGTCAGCACCAGGATGGCCAGGCCGTAGTTGGGTATGACGATGTGCACCGCGTTCAGCAGCACCAGCGCGATGCGGCTCAGGGCGGGCAGCAGGCCGAGGTCCACAACCTTCCGCAGGCCGGCATCGTAGACCTCCAGTATCTCCTCCTCTTTGGGCGCGGCCACCATCTTGTAGGGCCGGTTCATCGCCTCGCCCGGCGCCAGCTCCTGCGGCACCATGTGGATGACCACCATGCCGTTCCTGGCGGCTTTGCGACGGTCCGTCATGCGCCGCACCGACGGGGTGTTCCAGCGCCCTCGCGCGTGAACGATGTCCTGTTCGATCACGGCGCGGGACTCGACCATGTCCACCCATCCGGTCTCGGCGAGCATGGTGACGGCGGCGAAGTAGTGGTTGACGCTGCCGGCCCAGCGGATGCTGGTGGACTTGTTCGGGTCTTCATCCGGGTTGTTGAGCCCCCCCGCGGAACGGTCGGCGACGTCGTATTTGCCCGGGCTCTCCTCGATGCCCACCCGGGTGCCAAGATAGCGGGTGTCCAGGGTCTCCCGCTCTATGCCCGCCGGGCCCCGCAGGGCGAAGGAGACCATGAGGGGTTCCTCGGAGGCGTTCTCCACCTCCAGGTCGACGTTGTAGTGATAGCCGTCGCCGGGTGTAACCGTTTTGCGCAGCAGCAGGTGGTGGCCCTCAGGGGATGTGAGCGGGGCCTGGAAGACGAGACGGTCCGGGCTCTGCTCGAGGACCTCATAGACGAGCTGGTCGGCGGGCAGGTCAACGGTCCACGTGCGGCCGTTGCGCCGCCCGGACAGTGTCACGGTCGTCACGGTATCGCTGTATATCCCGTCCTGGAACTCCTGCAGCAGGACCAGGGGAGGGCGCTTGTCATCGACCTTGTAGGGCGCGCGGTAGTCCTCGTCCAGCAGCGTCAGGCTCTGCAGGGCCGCGCCGACGTTGGTCCAGCGCGTGCTCAGATGCTGGTTGCTCAGCTCCAGCTCCTCGACGGCTTCCGGCGCCTCTTCGGGCGGGGTGGGCTGCGGTTCCGGCTCAGGCTGTTCGGCGGTGACGGCCCCTTCGGCGGGCGCCTCCTCGGGGGTGGGTGGCGTGGGCGGAGCTTCCGGGGCCGCCGGGGTTTCCGGAGCCGGTTCTTCGACCTGCGCCGGCGCCCCTTGCTCGGGCCGGACGGGTTCAGCGGGTTCGGCTTCCTGCCGGGGTGCGAAAAAGAGCAGGTTCAGTCCCCACCAGGTGATCAGAACGAGGGCGCTGACCGCGAGAAACTGAGCGAAGGTCTTCTTGTCCATGGAAGCGGGATGCGAAAGCCAAGCGAAAAGGCGAAAACAGGATGCCGGTCAGGTGACGCCCCGGCGACCGGTCCCGACTCAGCGGCCTTCCAGAAGGCGTTCTGCCAGGAAGGCGTCCAGCTCGGGTATGGACCTGATCTTGCGGGCCGTTGTCTGCGTATTGTACTCGACTTTGCGGAAGATTACACGGCTTCCGTCGAACAGCACGTAGCTGGCCCGGCTGTCCCCGTCCCTGGGCTGCCCCACGCTGCCCACGTTGACTATGGTCTTCTTCTTGACCAGGTGGTAGCGGTAGTTGACCTCCTGGGGGCTCAGGTAGATCATGTCCTGTGTCCAGATGCCTGACACGTGGGTATGGCCGCAGAAGCAGAGCCAGTCGAAGCCCTCCATCATGCTGCGCAGCTTCTCGGGGCGGTAAATGTCACGGGGGTAGAGGTATTCGGTAATCGGGTCCCTGGGCGTTCCGTGGACGAAGAGTATGCCGTCCTCCCGGTGGCTGTCCTCCAGCACGCCCAGGAAGTCCCAGCGCCTCAGGTTGTCGTCGCGATCGTCGTTCAGCGGGTTGAGCTGCTCACGGGTCCAGTCGAGGGAGCTCTTGGCGCGGGAGTTGAAGTTGGAACCTTCGAATTCAGTAAGAAGCGCCTGCTCGTGGTTGCCCTTCAGCGCGATGTCGAACCCCTCGGCCAGGTCGATGCACTCCTTGGGGTCGGGGCCGTAGCCGACGAAGTCACCCAGGCAGACGATCTCCGTCGCCCCTTGCTGCTGCATGTCATCCAGGACGGCCTGGAACGCCTCCAGGTTGCCATGGATGTCCGATATGATCGCTTTCACTATTCGGGGGCCTTTCACTGCCCATCCGCGGGGGGGGCGGCTTCCTCCAGCAGGAGAACGGGTATACCGTCCTGTATCGGGAAACGCCGCTGACATTCCGCGCACACCAGGAACGCGCCTTCCTGCCTGACCTCCCGTCGGCAGGCGGGGCAGACGAGGATCTCCAGAAGTTCCTGGTCGAGCTGGCCGTCAGGTTCCGCCACTGATTCCGTCATTTGAAGCTCCGATACTATCAAAAAGGCCACAGAGGTTCAACCGGACTCGCTCTCGCCGGGCGTTGCGCTCCGCAGAAGGATGCGAATGTTGCGGGCCTCGGGGCCCGTCTGCTCCACCTGTATCGCTTTGCGCCTGACCAACTCTAACAGTGCAAGAAATATGCCGACGACCCGCTCACGAGAGCGCTCCCGGCGGAACAGGTCGGTGAAGCCCAGCCTCCCGCCCGAGGCGTGAAGAGTGTGGAGGATCTCGTCCACGTACGCGCTAACCGGGACGTCGCTGCGGATGATGCGCGTGCGCGAGGGGCGCAAGCGGGTCTGCTCGACCACCTCGGCGAAGGCGCCCATCAGGTCCCAGACGGCCAGGTCCTCCAGCAGGGCTTCCGGTCCGGCGTCCTCGGGCTGTTCGACCTCGGCCCGCGGTCGGGCGAAGCGCGCGCCCCGCTCCTTCCGTCGCTCGTCCAGTTCGTCGGCGGCCTCCTTGAACCCCTTGTATTCCAGCAGCCGGCGTATCAGTTCCACGCCGGGGTCCTCTTCATCCTCTTCCTCGTCCACGGCGTCCGGCGGCAGCAGCGTGCGGCTCTTCATCTCCATCAGGGTGGCGGCCACCACCAGGAACTCCGCGGCCACGTTCACGTCGAAAAACTCCATCGTGCGCACCGCCGCCAGGTAGCGGTCGGTTATCTGGGAGACCTGCACCTCGAAGATATCCACCTCTTCCTGCTTGATAAGGTGCAGCAAGAGGTCCAGTGGACCGTTGAAGACGTCCAGCTCCGCGCGGAAGTCCTCGAGGTTCACCTCCGCGACCGGGCCATTGTCGGCTTCCTGCGGCATCTTGCCTCAGCCTCCCAGAGCCATGCCAAGCACTGTATAGATGTCGTGCCCCACGGCCAGCCGGGCCAGCAGCCGCGCGGGGACCATGATGAACTGGAACACCCCCGGCGCCAGAACGATCAAGCCCAGCAGGATGAACATGCCGAACTGGTTGAACTGCCGATAGGTTTGTTTCATGTTGTAGGGCAGGAAGTACTCCAGTATGTGGTGGCCGTCCAGAGGGCCCAGCGGGATAAGGTTGAAGAACGCGAGGACGAAGTTGATCAGCACCAGGAACGCCAGGTAGCCGATGAGGATGTTGCCCCGCGCCGGCATGACGGTCAACGCCACCCGCAGCACCAGACCTACCAAGATGCCCTGGGCGATGTTGCTCAGAGGGCCGCAGGCTGTGGAGATCATCATTCCCTTGGCCGGGTCGCGGAAGTTGTAGGGGTTGACCTGCACCGGTTTGGCCCACCCGATGGGGCCGAACAGTATCATCAGCGTCCCGAATGGGTCAAGATGGGGGATGGGGTTCAAGGTGAGGCGGCCCTGCATCTTGGGCGTCGGGTCGCCCATCTTGTAAGCACTGTAGCCGTGGGCGAACTCGTGTCCCACCAGCGCCGGAATGAGCGCCAGCAAGCGGAGCAGCGCCATGAAAGGGTCTAAGCCGAAAAGCATGTCTCTTCCGTTCGATATATAGATGGGCAGGCGCAGGCGACGGCGACTATGCCTCCGTGCCGAAAAGGCCGTCTTCTATCAGTTCGCAGAGTATGTGAATGACCGTGGCGTGGCCTTCCTGTACGCGGGGTGTCTCGTCGGCCGGCACGGCGAGTGTGACGTCGCACTCGGCGGCCAGCGCGCCTCCGCCGGCGCCGCTCAGCCCCACGGTCAGGGCGCCTATCTCCTTCGCCGCCCTGACGCCGGCCAGCACGTTGGCCGAATTGCCACTGGTGGAGATGCCGATCACCGCGTCGCCCGGCCGCACGTGCGCCCGCACCTGCTTCTCGAAAACCTGCTCGAAGCCGTAGTCGTTCGCCACGGCCGTCAGCACACTCGTATCGGTGGTCAGGGCGTGGCAGGGCAGCGGGCGTCGCTCCATCAGGAAGCGTCCCACCAGCTCTCCGGCCAGGTGCTGGGCATCCGCGGCGCTGCCGCCGTTGCCCATCACGTAGACGGCGCCACCGCCGGAGAGCACATCCACGAGCCGTCGGGCGATATCTTCGATGAGTCCCGACCGCTCCACCAGCCGCTGGTGGACCTCGGCGCTGGCCCGCAGTATCCGTTCAATCCGCTCCTTCATGATTCTCCGCGATCTTCCTGATAAGCTCGGTGGTGGAGAAACCCTCGGCCACGGGGGCCAGCTTGACCTCCCCGCCGTAGGATTCAACGAACTCGTGCCCGACGACTCCCTCCTTATCGTAGTCGCCGCCTTTGACCAGCACGTCCGGACGCACCTGCCGGACGAGCGGCAGGACGCTCTGCTCCTCGAACATCACGACGTAATCCACGTCGGCCAGCGCTGCCAGCACGTGGCCGCGTACCTGCTCCGAGTTGACGGGGCGTCCCGGCCCTTTGAGCCGGCGCGCCGAATCGTCCGTGTTCAGCCCCACGATCAGCACGTCGCCCTGCCGTTTCGCGAAACTGAGCAGTTGCACGTGGCCCAGGTGCAGCAGATCGAAGCACCCGTTGGTGAACGCTATCGTGTTTCCTCGTTTCTTCAACAGGCTGACGAGCTCCTCTATATCCTCCCGGGAGACGATTTTGCGTGCGACCGGGTCCACCGCCTCGCGCAGGGCTTCCAGAACCTGCCGGCGGGGCAGGGCGGTGGCGCCCCTCTGACTGACCTCCAGACCGCCGCAGAAGTTGGCCAGTGCGGCCGCGGTGCCGTAGTCTGCACCCGACGCCAGCGCCACGGCGAAGGCGGCCGTCACCATGTCACCCGCGCCCGTGACATCGGCTACCTCCCGCACCTGCGTGGTCACGTGGCGCCGAAGGCCGTCGGAGGTGGCGCAGTATATGCCCTCCCGGTCCAGCTTAATCAAGACGGCCTCCAGGGCGAGGTCGCCCAGCAGGTGCTCTGCGGCCCGGCGGTAGTCCTCCTCGGTCTCCAGCGCCAGCCCGGTGGCAAGCTGCGCCTCGTAGCGGTTGGGCAGCACGCACGTGGCGTTCACGTAGGCGGCGTAATCCTCCGCCCGTTCGGGGTCCACCACGACGGGTACGCCGACATCGTGGCCGCGCCGGACCGCGAGACGCATCAACTCCCCGTCAAAGACGCCCTTGCCCATGTCCTGCAGCACGACGACTTCGCACTCTCCCACGGCCCGGCGGACGGCCTCGCCGACCTGTTTCCGATCTGCCTAAGGTGGGGTCAGGCTTTGATCTTCCGATCGCCCTGGCGATTCTCCAACGGAGTGGTCAGGTGACCCTTCCTGACCAGTTCCTTGCTACCGGTGAGCTTTCCGTGCGGGGTGAAATTATTCCGGTTCGGGGCACCCTCTCGGCTGTCTTGTCCGCCGGTGATCACGAGGTGGCTACCGTTATCCTCGGGGAGCGGGCTCTGCGGCACCTGGGCTCTCATCATGTGGACGAAACACAGATCCTCTTCAGCTCTAC
>JAWODG010000100.1:0-35686 GCA_046483385.1 Candidatus Brocadiia bacterium
TGGGCGTGCCGGCGCAGATCATCGCCGCGGAGTACAAGCTGCAGACCGGCGCCGCCGGCGCCGACAACGTGGCCCTCGGCTCGCTGCCGGTGGGCGTGGACACGGACACCGGGACGCTGGGCACCGCCCTGGAAGTGTCCGACAGCACAGGGGTTGCCCATCCGGACCGGATCGAGAGGTGTCCGGTGAGCGGGGAGCGCTTTGCGGGCGTGCATGTGCCCTGCTGGGAGCAAGCCGTCGAGGTCGCCCTGAAGGCGGCGGAGTGTTTCCCGTGGGTGCGGGCCGTCGGGTGGGACATCGCCGTGACGCCGGACGGGCCCTTTATCGTGGAAGGCAACTGGGCATGGGGCCACACGGGCGCTCAGGTGGGCCCCGCGCGCGGCCTCTACCATGGTGCGTTCAAGAAGGTCTGCGACCGGCTGCGGGCCGAGGGCAGGGCCGAGAAAGAACTGGTGTGATGGCGATATTCCGGGCCACGTGGAGACGGTGCTGACCATGAAACGCGTGTTGATCATATCGTATTATTTTCCGCCGGTGGGGGGCTCGGGTGTTCACCGGCCGTGGGCGCTGGCCCGGCACCTGCCCGCTTTCGGCTTTGAGCCGGTCGTGCTGACGGCGGGGATGGGCTGGCATGGAGGCGCGGCGGCCCGGGCCGAACAGGGAGTCCCGATGCCGTGCCGCGTTGTCCGCACGGCCTCGGAGAGGGCGCTCCCCCTCTACAGGTTGTGGAAGAGCCGAGGCCGGGTCACCCAGGCTTTCGCCCGTACGCCCGAGCCGCGCCTGCTCTGGACATGCTCTGCACTGCGAACAGGCCGGCGACTTCTGAGCCGGGAGCACTTCGACGTGGTGCTGGCTACGGCCCCGCCTTACGGCGTTGCGTTGGCGGGACGTCTTCTGCATCTGCAGACCGGTGTGCCCCTGGTGCTGGACTTCCGCGACCCGTGGGCATTTGGTGTATCGAACGCCTGGTTCGGCTACGCCGGCTGGCTGCTGGATACGATGGCCCAGGGCTGGGCGGTGGGTGGGCGGAGCCAGGTCGTTATGAACACGCCGGCTGCGTGGGAAGCTCTGGCAGACCGAAATCCTTTTCTGGCGCATCGGAGGGCCACATGGATCCCAAACGGATTCCGAGATGGACCCGCCCCGCCGCAAAGGCGCAAAAGTAGTGACAGGATGCGCATGGTCCACGCCGGTGTCTTCTACGGAACCCGCGCGCCGGACGGCGGTAAGTCCCTGTTGCGCCGAGTGCTGAGACTGCTCAAGTACGATCCCGGCCAGGTGGACCGGACCCCGCAGAGCGTGGGCTTTTTGCTTGAGGCGCTCGGTCAGGCCGTTTCGCGGTGCCCGCGGCTGCGTGAAGAGCTTGAGGTCGTCCTGGTGGGTGCCCTGGCCAGAGACGATCAACAGCTCATCGCACGTTGTGGCCTTGAGTCGATGGTGACGGCCCCGGGGTATGTCCCTGTGGAGGAGGCTGTTTCGTATATCCGCAGTGCGGACCTGTTATACCTGCCTTTCTGGGTAAGCCGGGCCGGGCGACGTATTCCGCGGGTGCCCTCAAAGACATACGAGTACATTGCCGCCGGCAAGCCCATCCTCGGAGTTTTGTCCGAGGGGGACACCCGGGATATCGTGTCCGCTGCGGGCACCGGGCTGGTTTGTGAGAATATGACGGTTGGTGCGCTGGCGGCGAAGCTGTGTGAGGCTTATTCCGCATACAAGCAGGGACGGTTGGACAAAGAACCCGACGGCGCTTACATCGAGCAGTTTGACTGGCGAGTTCTGACGTCGAGGATGGCTGCGGTGCTGAATGAGGCTGTTGAATCCAACGAAGGTGAGAGTTGACAGCAGGGGAGTGGACGTGACTGAGGCGGAGCCGGTGGACGGGACGAGGGTTGAGGACGCCGATCGGGCGGCAAGGGCGGGGCGGTTCCTGCGCGGGAGGCGGTGGTACCACGTTGCGGCGGGGGCGCTGTATCTGTCGGGCTGCGCGGGCGCGGTGCTGGTGGCGGTCTTCTACCGGCGGCCGGTGACGGGACCGGGGCTTTTCTACACGGCCGCCGTTCCGCCGTTCGTGCCGCTGTTGGGCTTGGGCGGGATGATGGCGGCGGGCGTAGTGGGCGTGAGGAGGCGCTGGCTGTTGGCGGGCGCGGTCGTCTGGCTGGCGGCGGTGGGGGTGAGCGAGGAGGTGCTGCACCTGCTGCGGCCGTCCCGTCGGGGGGCGCGGGCGCGGTTCGCCCAGGCGCGCGAGGCCTTCCGCGCCGAGGCCGGGGACGGCGCGCTCGGTCCGGCGCTGGTGCCTCTGCGAGTGGTGAGCTGGAACGTGCGCAGTGCGACCTGGATGGAGCAGGAGGGGATCACCGAGCTGGCGGCGCTGGAGGCGGACCTGATCTTCCTGCAGCAGAGCCACGCGAAGATGCGGCGGATGCTGGAGGAGTCGGGCCTGTTCGAGGATTACGAGACGGACGGGGGGAGTCGGGCGGTGCTGAGCCGGTTCCCCGTCGAGCGGCTCCCGGTCGGCCCCCTGGAGCACTGGCGCGGGGGGGTCTGGCGCGTGGAGGTGGCACCCGGCCGGTGGGTCGTCTGCGTGAACGTGCACCTCTACCGCGATATACTGCGGCCCTACCGCCTGCGTCGGCCGCACCCGGAGTCCATCGCCGAGGCGCTCGAAGGCACGCAGCGGCGCCTGGACGGGCTGCGCGGGACGCTGGACAGGTACGGCGGTGCGGATGCCGTCCTGCTGGTGGGGGACTTCAACCTGCCGGCGCGCTACCCACCGCTGCGGCGCGTGACGGAGGGGCTGAAGAACGCCTTCTCGGTCGCCGGCTACGGCTGGGGCCGGACGGTGCCGTCCCGGCTGCCTGTGCTGCGCATTGACCACGTGTACGTGCCGCGGGCTGCGACGGTCTGGTACGCCGCCGCGGTGCCGACACAGTATTCGGACCACAGCATGGTGCTGGCGGAGGTGGCCGTGCCGACGGAGTATTCGGACCGGAATTCCGTGCCGGCGCAGGTGCCCGGGCGGCAGCCCGTGCCCGCCGGGGAAGGAGAGTAGGATGTCGTTCTATGGCACGCTCTACCGGAAGGTCTTGTTGCCGCTCTACGAGGGCGGTCTGCGGGGACGCAAGACACTGGAGTACCTCGATGAGTTCGAGCGGACGCAATGGCTGAGCCCGGCGCAGGTGCGGGAGCGCCAGTGGGATGCGCTGACCCGGATGGTCGCCCACGCGTTCGAGGAGGTGCCGTTTTACCGGCGGCGCTTCGAGCAGATCGGGCTGCGCCCCGGCGACATCCGCTGCCCGGAGGACTTCGCCCGGCTGCCGTTTCTGGAGAAGAGGCACCTGCAGGAGCAGCAGGATGAGTTGATCGCCGCCTCCTATCGCGAGCGCAAGCTGATCACGAATCATTCGGGGGGTTCGACGGGGCAGCCGGTGGAGTTCAAATACGACCGGGATCACTACGACCGGCGCACGGCGGCGTGGTGGCGCGCCGACCGCTGGGCCGGCTGGGACCTGGGCGAACGCCAGATGGTGCTGTGGCTGGGCGTCGGCAGCGGCGTGGGGCAGCGCCCGCGCTTGCAGGTCTGGAAGGAACGCCTGCACTGGGCCGTGCAGCGATGGAAGGTCATAACCGCTACCCGGCTCTCGCGGGAGACGGTGCCCGAGTATCACCGGGGGATGTGCCGCTTCCGGCCCGCCAGCATGTATGCGCTGGCGCAGTCCGGCTACACGCTGGCGGTGCTGCTGGAGGAGATGGGGCTGGAGCCGCCGTCGATGAACGGCATCATCCTGGGTGCCGAGAAGATATTCCCTGCGCAGAAAGAGAAGATCGAGGATGTCTTCCGAACGCCGACTTTCGAGCGCTACGGTTCCAACGAGTTCTGTAACATCGGGGAGGAATGCGAGGAACACGACGGGATGCACATCAACGCGGATGGGCTCTATGTGGAGGTGGTGGACGGGGAGGGCCGTCCACTGGCGCCGGGCCGGCTCGGGGAGGTGGTCATCACCAGCCTGGATAACTTCGCCATGCCGTTTATCCGCTACAGGATCGGCGATATGGGGGTGCTGGCGGAAGCTCAGTGCGCGTGCGGGCGGGGTCTGCCGCGCATCAAGGAGATCGCGGGGCGCACATGTGACATGATCGTGACCCCGGAGGGCGTGGTCTGCTCGGGCATCATGATGCCGCACTTCATGAAGGAGTTCTCCAGCATCCGGGAGTTCCAGTTCGTCCAGCCCGACGTGCAGCACCTGACGCTGCGCATCGTCCCGGGCGAGGGCTGGGATGGGGAGACGCAGCAGTACCTGGAACAGGAGTTGCGGCGGTGGATTGGTCCCACGATTGACCTGCAGTTTGAGGAAAGCGATGAACTGGAAAGGGCGCCTTCGGGCAAGTATCGGATGGTAATCTCGGAGGTTGACCCGGGCTCCAGCCTTACGAGGACACCCGGCCCATGAGCCGCAGGATTCGCGTGATGCAGCTTCTGTGCAGCTTCCGGCTCGGCGGCGCCGAGGCCGTAGCGCTGGACCTGTGCCGGAACGCCGGCGCGCAGAATGTGGACATGAGCGCATGTGCGTTGATGGGTGGGGGGCCGATGGAGGAGCGCTACCGGGCTGCCGGGGTGCCGGTTCACCTCCTCAGGCACCGGGCTTACCTGCCGGGGGTCGATCCCGTGCTGGTGGCCGAGCTGGTTGCCCTGCTGAGGCGGGAGCGTATAGACGTCCTGCACTGCCACAACACCGTCACGAAGCTCTACGCGGCGCTGGCCGGCCGGCTGGCCGACATTCCCGTGGTCTGCACCCAGCACAACGCCGGCAGCACGCGCATGGGCAAAATGGCGTTGCTGAGTCGCGTGGCCAACCTTGGGGTCGCGCACTTCGTCGCCGTGGCGGAGTCGGTGAAGCGCCAGGGCGACGAACGGGGTCGGCTCGTCAAGGACCGCACCAGCGTAATATACAATGGCATTGACCTGGGGCGCTTCGCATCGGCCCGGTCCCGCGTCCCCGCCGGCCGGGCGGGGGCGACGGGCAACGGCGCGTTCGTCCTGGGCTGTGTGGGGCGGCTCTCGCGCGAGAAGAACCACGACGTGCTGCTGGACGCGTTCGCGAAGGTGGCGGCCGGGCGGGACGGGGTGCGGCTGCGGCTGGTCGGCGACGGCGCCCTCCGGCCCGATCTGGAGCGCAGGGCAGAGCGGCGCGGCGTCTCCGGGATGGTGGACTTCATGGGCCGTCGCGAGGACGTGCCCGAGCAGCTCGCCCGCATGGACGCATTCGTGCTGGCCTCGCGGACCGAGGGGCTGCCGCTGTCCATCATAGAGGCGATGGCCGCCGGGCTGCCGGTGGTCGCCACCGCGGTGGGGGGCGTGCCGGAACTGGTCGAGGATGGCGTGACGGGCCGCCTGGTGCCGCCGGGGGACGCGGACGCGCTGACGGAGCCGCTCCGGGAACTGGCGAACGACCCCGCCCTGTGCGCGCGAATGGGCCGCGCCGGGCGGCGGGCCGCCGAACACAAGTTCAGCCTGGACGTGGCCGCCCGCAAGCACGAGGAACTCTACGTGAGGCTCCTGGCCGAGAAAGGAATCCGGGTGTAGTGGTCGCCATGCGCTGTCTGGTGCTGACGGACGTCTTCCCCAACCGGCTGCGGCCGTGGCGCGGGCCCTATAACCGCCGCCAGTTCGAGTGCCTGGCCCGGCACTGCGCGCTGACCGTCGTCAACCCCATCCCCTGGACGGACCTGCTGGGCCGGCCGTGGACCATGTCCCTGTTGCGGGGCGTTGACCGCGTGCTGGACGGGATTCCCATCTACCACCCCGTGCTTTGGCACGTGCCGAAGCTGGGGCGCGGGCGCACCTGGCGCGGCGCGCTGGGGGCCGCCCGCCGGACCGTTGCGCGGCGGGGGCTCGGGCCGTTCGACCTCGTGGTCGCCACTTTCGCCTATCCGCACGGTGTCGCGGCGATGCACCTGGCGCGCGAACTCGGCGTGCCGTATGCGCTGAAGACGCGGGGCAGCGACCTCCACTCCCTGCCCGAGTCAGGCCCGCAGCGGGCGCTGGTGGCCGACGCCATGCGGGAGGCGGCGTGCGTGGTGGCCGTGAGCGCCAACCTGGCCAACATTGCGACCGAACTGGGCGCGGACGCCGCGCGGGTCAACGTGCTGCCCAACGGCGTGGACGCGGACCGGTTCGCCGTGATGCCGCGATCCGAGGCGCGCCGCCGACTGGGTGTTGACGACGAGGGGCCGCTCGTGCTCTACGTCGGCGCCCTGCGCCGCGTAAAGGGGCCGGACGTCCTGGCGGAAGCCGCCGACCTTCTGGACGAGGACGTGCGGGTCTGCCTGGCGGGCGACGGGCCGATGCGGAGCAAATTGCGCTCGTCCCGCCTGTGCCTGCTGGGGCACCTGCCGCGTGAGCTGGTCGTGCTGTGGATGAACGCGGCGGACGTGGTGGTGTTGCCCAGTCGTAACGAGGGCTGCCCGAACGTGGTGCTCGAAGCGATGGCTTGCGGTACGCCAGTGGTGGCGGCCCGCGTCGGCGCGGTGCCCGACCTGCTGGACGACGGGTCCGGCATTGTAGTGCCGCCAGAAAACGCCCGAGCTCTCGCGCAGGCCCTGAAGCAGGCGCTGTGCTGTGACTGGGACCGGGAAGCCATCCGCAGCGGCGCCCTCGGTATGTCCTGGGAACACAATGGCCGCCAGCTCTTCCGCATCCTGAGCGAAGCCTTGGGCCGCGTTGCGCCTCAAGCGGAGGCCCCCGCCGGCGGCCCGACCGCGCAAGCCAAAGATGGCTGACCCGAGGGCCGACGTAGCCGCGCGTAAGCGTCTTCGCGAGACGAACCTTTTGTTTTCTAAAGGCTTCTGATTCAGTCGCTTGGGTTGATCTAAGGCCAGGAATAACCGTTCATTGGAACTGTTCCCCGCCGGGGGCGGGCACCGCTGTCCTCGCGTGGGCCGGCGGGGTCGCATTCGCCGTGTTCGTAGCCGCTGCACGGTGCCGCCCGGCCGTCGGCGTGTTGATTTTTATGGACATGGGTGTTGATTTTCTCGGACGGTGTGGGGGGTTCCGCAGAGGAGGGACGGCCGGGGACGTTGCGGGCCGCCGCATGGCATCGCTGAGGGGCGCGCCAGGTTCACTTCTGCACGGCACGGGCATTGCGTCAAGGATCAGGTCTGCGGCCATCCGATGTCTCGGCGGCATGCGGATGCCCGCAAGGCAATGTACCCTAAGTGCGAGGGGATGGCTATGCCGACCTGTAAGCCGGAGGGGGAGGTGCGGGGATGGCGCGCCGCCCTGAGAGCGAGCCTCTGGCTACCGAAAGCTCTGTGCGTCAACCTCCTCAGCCGCCTGCCTTTTTCCGAGCACATCCACTTCAACCTGCAGCGGCTGCTGGGCCGGCACCGGCTGGACGGGCCGGAGATGTTCGGCCGCGCACTCGAACTGTTCCGGTTGCACCGCCACTGCGGACACGATGTGTTCGGCAAGGATGTACTGGAGATTGGCACCGGATGGTTCCCCTTCACGCCGGTGATGGCGCAGCTGCTCGGCGCACGCAGTGTCGTGACGGTGGACGTCCACCCCTGGCTCAGGCTCGGCAACATGGTCCGGACCATCGAGGAACTCGAACCCATGCTGGACGATATGGCGCGGCGCGTCGGGGCAGAGGCGGGGATGGTGCACGAGCGGCACGGGCGGCTCCTGTCCGCCGCGCGCGAAACGGCGGCGCTTCAGGATGTGCTTGAAGCGGCGAGGATAGACTACCGCTGCCCGTGCGACCTGACGAAGGCGCCGTTGCCGCCGGAGAGCTTTGATGTCGTCTTCAGTTCCAATGTGCTGGAGCACATTCCGCCGGATGACCTGCGGCGGATACACCGGCAGGTGGGACGCCTGTTGCGGGACGGGGGCCTGGCCATCCACCGCTTCAATCCCGGCGACCATTTCGTCGAGCTGACCGGGTCCACGGTGAACTTCCTGCGCTTCTCCGAACGTGCCTGGCGCTGGCTTGGTGGATCCGGACTCTCGTATCATAACCGACTTAGGTCGTGTGAGCATGCCGGGCTATTGTCTGAGGCGGGGCTGGGGCTGCGCCTCTGGGCGGATGCCCTTGACCGGGAGGCGCTCCGGACCGAGCTGGGGCGGACTGTTATGCCGGCGGAGCCGTTCGAGCGCATGCCCGCGGAATTCCTGGCCGCCTACTACACCTGGTTCGTTGCGGGGAGGGCAGACGGCGAGTCGGTCACAAAGCCCGCGAGGGTCCGCTGGATAGACGCCCTCCTCGACGGGCCGGACTTCGGGCCGGGTGGCGGTGATGCTCCCGGTGAAGTCGGCCGGGAGCCCGCGCGGTCGTCCTCTTCCGATTCGCTTTAGCCGGGTGAGGCAGCGGAGTCGTATGCACATCCTCTACCATCATCGGACGGCCGGCGACCGCGTCGAGGGTGTGCACATTATGGGCATGGTTAAGGCCATGCGGGAGCTGGGCCACACGGTGGAGATAAGCAGCCCGCCCGGCTGCGCCCCCGAACGCAACGGGGCCGTGCCGGCCGGGCGGGGCGACGGGCGGCTGCGTCGGCTGCTGAAGCGCACGGCCCGCAAGGCGCCCCCGCTGGCCTTCGAACTGGGGGAGATCGCCTATAACGGCTGCTCCTGGCTGGACATGATGCGCAGGGCGGCAGGGCGGCGCCCGGACCTGATCTACGAGCGGACCACCTCCAATAGCCTGGCCCCCACCTGCCTGGCCCGCCAGTGGGGGGTGCCCATCGTGCAGGAGGTAAACGTCACGGCCGACCTGGGTCGCTTTCGGCCGTTGGTGCTCGGGGACTTCACCCGGCGGGCCGAGCGATGGGTCGCCCGTAACGCCGCCGCCCTTGTCACGGTGTCCCGCGAGTTCAGTCGCCGGCTCGTGGAACTCGGCTTCCCCGCCGAGAGGGTCCTGGTCTGCCAGAACGCCATAGACCCGCGGCAGTTCGACCCGGACGCTGTCCGGCCGGCCTCCCGGCCGGCGCACGTGGGGCCGGGCGCCGTGGTGGTGGGTTACGTCGGCTCGTTTCTACCGTATCACCGGCTGGAGATGCTCGTCGAAGCAGCGGCCGCCCTGCGCCAGGACCGGGGCGCTCTGCGGTGGCTGCTGGTGGGAGACGGCGTGGAGCGCCCCCGGATTGAGGCGCTGATCAGGGAGCGCCGCCTGGGCGAACTGTTCTGGATGCCCGGGCGCGTCGAGCACGCGGAGGTGCCCCGTTTCGTGGGTGCCATGGACGTGGCCGTGCTGCCCAGTTGCGCGTCCTTCAACTCGCCTGTCAAACTGTTCGAGTACATGGCCATGGCGAAACCGGTTGTGGTGCCCGCGACTCCGGCCATCGAGGAAGTCATCGAGCACGGGCGAACCGGCATGCTGTTCGATACCGACCATTACGCCTCATTCGCCGCCGTCGTTCAGCGGCTCGCGGGCGATACCGGGCTTCGCAGCCATCTGGGGCGGGCGGCCCGCCGGCGGGTTTTACAGGAGCATACGTGGCGGCGCAACGCCGAGCGCGTTTTGGACTTCGTGCAGGAGATAAAACAAGCTTCCGGAGGGACGAGTAGCGGATGAAGATACTGGTGACCGGCGCGAGCGGCTTTCTGGGAGGGCATGTCTGCGAACTGCTGATCGAGCGGGGCCATGATCCAAGAGGCATGGTCCGCCCTACAAGCCGCACTGGACTGCTGGAGAAGCTGGGTGTGGAGATGGCCGTTGCCGACTTGAAAGACCCCGATGCGCTGGCACGGGCCGTGGAAGGCGTCGAGGCCGTGGTCAACACCGCCTCAACCATGTCCGGCCCGCCCCAGGAATATGAAGCCGCCACCATGCAGGGCACCCGCGCCCTTATGGAGGCGGCCCGAACCGCCGGTGTAGGCCGTTTCGTGCATATCAGTTCTGTCAGCGTCTATCCCCTGGAGAAGACCGCCGCGGAACAGCCGATCGCCGAAAATGAGCCGTTCGAGGAGAGGTCGCTGTTCCTGACCAGCTACGTCCGGTCCAAGATCGCGTCCGACCGCATAGCGCGGGAGTTCGCCGCCGGGGAAGAGATGGGCGTCATCATCCTGCGACCGGGCATTCTGTACGGTCCCCGGGGAGAGTGGAAGCTGCCCCGGCTGGGCTACGCGCTCGGGCGACGGCGCGTGCTGGTGGTCGGCCGGGGCAAGATTACGCTGCCCGTCTGCTACGTGAAGAACTGCGCTGCGGCCGCGTTGCGCGGCATCGAGGCAGAGGACGTATCCGACGGCGTCTTTAACATCGTGGATGACGAAGCTTTCACCCAGTTGGAATACCTGAGACGGCTCAAGCGCGATGTGCGACCCCGCTTGAGAATACACCGCGTGCCATATTGGCTCATGCGCGCTCTGGGGGCGTGCATCGGGGTGGGGACCCGGCTGCTGGGGCGTCCCTCACCCATCCACCCCGTCGTGCTCAAACAGTGTGTGACGCCGACTTGGTACTCTAACAGCCGGGCGAAGGAGATACTCGGCTGGCGACCCGTGGCCGGCAAAGAGGAGGCCCTGGCCGAGACGATGCGCGACTTCGCCCGGAGGGAGTCACTGAGCCGCCGCGCAACCCTGAAGGCGTTGCGTGAGCCGCTGAGCCCGGAGCCCGCGCTCTCGTCGTGCATCATCGGCGGCGGGGCAATAGCGCAGGAGCATCTGAGGGTGCTGAAGACCATGCCGAACGCGAAGCCCCTTGCCGTCTGCGATCTCCAGCTGGAAGCGGCCCGTCAGACGGCCGCCCAGTGGGGCGTGCCACATGCGTACGCAGACGCCGCAAAGATGCTCAGGGAGCAGTCCCCGGACATAGTGCATGTAGTTACCCCGCCGCAGTCCCACCTGGAGTTGAGCCGGATGGCGCTGGAGGGTGGCGCGCACGTGTTGGTGGAGAAGCCGATGGCACTGGATGCCGCCGAGGCCCACCAAATGGCCGGGATCGCAAGAGAACGCGGTCTGAAACTCTGTGTCGACCACAACCACCTCTACGACCCCACCATGGTGAAAGCGAGGCGGTTTATCGAGTCCGGCGCCATCGGCGATGTCATTTGGGTGGAGAGCTACTACGGCTTCAACTTGGCCGACAACCCCACGAGCCGCTACATGCTGCCGGGCGGTGAAAAGCACTGGACGTTCGATATCCCGGGCGGGTTGTACCAGAACCTCGCGCCCCATCCGCTCTGCCTGGCGCTGGAGCTGCTCGGGGAGCCGGACGAGGTCCACACGTGCGCGCGCTACGGGAAAGTCCTGCCGCACGCGCCCACCGACGAACTGCGCGTCATGCTGGAGACGCCGGAAGCCTGCGGCATGGTCACCGTGTCCATTGCCGCCAGCCCACGGATGCAGTGGCTGAACATTTACGGCACTGGCGGGATGCTCTTCGTGGACCTGCTGAACAAGTGGGTTGTCCGCCAGAGCACCGTGCGGGGTGTGCCCAAACCCGTTGCGCGGGCGCTCCTGAACCTGCGGCAGGCCGCGACCGTGGGTCTCGGCACGCTGGGCGGCATGCTGAAGGTGGCGTGCCGGAAGTGGACTCCCTATGACGGGATGCAGGTGCTGGTCAGGGAGTTCTACCGGGCGGTCCAGCTTGACAAGGAGCCGCCCGTGACGGCCCGCGAGGGAGTCGAGGTCATGGAGGTAATGGACAGGATATGGAGGTCGGTGGGCGATGAGAAGCTGCACAGATAAAGCCCCGACTGGTGGGCCCGGCGTGCCGGCTGCCCCTTTGTCAGCAGCTCGCGGCGTGTTGAAAATACTTGACACTTTGCCCATATGCGGTATAATCGCCCCTCTACTTGCCTTCCGGAAGGGGGCCAGTCCACGGAATGATTGCCGTGCCTCGGGGGGACACCGCGCGCGGGACAACCGTTCGGAGCGACGGGTTCGGGGCGCCAGGCAAAATGGGAAGCTGATCCCGGTGCGTGTGACCTTGCTGCACGGCTTCCGGGCGCAGCACGCTTCGAGAAGCCCGGTTGCGAGCGGGGTGACCAGATGAGTGTGCGCGAACAGATTGTGATCGTCAACACGGGGGAGAACCCGACCGACTCCCTCGAGGAAGCGGCCGGGCTGAAGGGGTATGACATCCGGTACGCGAGCAGTCTGACGGATGCCCTTGAGAGCGCGGACCCGGACCTGTGCGCGGCCCTGCTGGTTGCGCTGGACGCCGGAGTGCCCGACGGCTTCGAGGGGATCATGGAGGAGGCCGGCGAGCGCCTGCCCGGGGCCAAGTTCCTGGTCTTTTCACCCAACGGGGATGGTGGCGTTGGCGAGTCCCTGGCGGAGCAGTTGGGCGAAGACCGTGTCTTCAGCGTGTCCGGCCCCCTGGATACACCGGCCCGCGTGCGGCAGGTCCGCCGCTTTCTGCAGCCTGACGGGTACAAATGGGCCAGTCAGTTGCAGCCGCGGCGCTCCAGCGCCAAGTTCCCGTTGCACGTCACGGGCGCGGCCGGCAAGCGGCAGGATGAGACCAACCGCAGGGTGATGGAGTTCGTGCAGGACCTGTCCGGCTTCACCGACGTGGACGAGCTGCTCGAGGCCGCTCTGCGCAAGCAGATGGAGCTTCTGGAGTGCGAGGCCGGCAGCATATACCTGTGGGACGAACACAGCGAAACGCTGGTGCTGAAGGCGGCGGAAGGCCCCGAGAAGGAGCACCGACTGGGCCTCCGGCAGAAGCTCGGCGAGGGCCTGGCCGGATGGGTGGCGGAGGTCGGCGAGCCCATCATGGTTACCGACTCGCGAAAGATACGTCGGCTCAAGGAGCGCCCGTCAGACCGTTACTCGGACTTCAGTTGCCTGGCGACGCCGCTGTCCCACGGCGATCAGCTTTTCGGCGTGGTCTGCATGACGATGCGCAAGAATGACCGTCCGTTCCAAGGGGACGACTTGCGGCTCGCCCAGACGCTTTCCCAGAAGCTCGGCTCCCTGCTGCTGCCCCTGAAGGTGCTCTCCGAACTGCAGTTCTTCAACGAGCGCATCTGCGGTGTTTTCAAGTCCTGCTCCGACCTGGTGGTCGAGAAGGACAGTCAGGTCGAGGCCCTCAGGGTGCTGAGTTCCGACATACTGGACAGCATCCCCGTCGGGGTCGTGGCCTATGACCCGGAGCTGCACGTCCGCTCGTGCAACGCCGCGGCGCAGAGCTTCCTCGACTTCTCGATGGATGACGAAGTGGCTTTGGAGAACGTGCCGGTTGAGGACGGGCTCGACGTGGGCCCGGCCGAATGGAGGAACAAGCTGCACGGTGTTGTGGAGGGTGAGGAGTTCCGCCTGCAGCGCGTCCGCTATGATCGGGGGGAGGACACGCTCGTTCTGGACATCCACGGCTCGCCGTTGCAGGACTCCGACGGGGCTGTCATCGGGGGTATCCTCTCGGTTCGGGACGTCACCGAGGACGTGGAGATGGAGGCCAAACTCTCGGCGGCGGAGCGCCTGGCGCTCATCGGGAAGATAGCCGCCAAGGTGGCCCACGAGTTGAACAACCCGCTGGACGGCATCCTGCGCTTCCTCCATCTGGCCATGCGATGCATGGACGAGGAGCCGGAGCAGGCCCGCTCTTACCTGCAGGAGAGCCGCAAAGGTCTTCTGAGGATGGGCAACATAGTCACCCAGTTGCTCGCCTTCTCCCGCAGTCATCCCGGCCAGCAGGAGCCCATAGGGCTGCAGCAACTCGTCCGTGACGCTTTGGCCCTCTACGAGGAGCGGGCCCGCGAGCAAGGCGTCGAGATCGAGGTCGAGGTGCAGGACGACCTGCCGCCTTACAAAGGAGTTGAACTGCCCGAAGCTCTGGAGAACCTGGTTCGCAACGCCCTGGATGCCATGGAGGAGGGCGGCCGGCTGAAACTGCGTGCATTCCGGGAGAACGGGAACTACACGGTCCTGGTCTCCGACACCGGGCCGGGTGTGCCCGAGAAGATACGCGAGAAGATATTCGAGCCCTTCTTCACCACGAAGCGGGAGGGCAACGGCGTGGGATTGGGGCTGGCAACCTGTAAGGACCTGCTCAGCAGCCGCGGCGGCAGCATCCGGCTGTTGCCCTCCGAGCAGGGCGCTACGTTCGAAGTCACCGTGCCAATCGCTGAGGCGGGAGAGTAGGCAAGTCATGTCGGACAACAACACGCCCGTTCTGGTTCTGGACGATGATCCTATCGTGCTGAAGAGCCTCTCGGAGTTCCTCCGACTCGAAGGCTTTGGGGTCAGGTCGGCTGAGACGCTGGAGGAGGCCCGCGATCTGCTGGGCAGCGATCGCTTTCGGGTGGCCATCAGTGATGTCAGGCTGCCGGAGGGGAGCGGATTCGACCTGCTGAGCCACATCCGGGAGATGAACTTGCCCACCGCGGTCATTATGCTGACCGGTTACGGCACGATCGAGGACGCGGTGAAGGCTATCAAGATGGGAGCCTTCGATTACGTGACGAAGCCCATCGACGACGATGAGGTGAAACTTGCGGTCGAAAGGGCGCTGCAGCACCAGCAGTTGCTGGAGGAGAACAGCAACCTGCGCCGGCAACTCAATATGACGTTCCAGGTGGACAACTTCGTCTGCTGCAACCCCAAGATGAAGCGCGTGCTGGACATGGTGAATGTCATGTCGGGCACCGACGCCACCGTCCTCATCACCGGGGAGAGCGGCACGGGCAAGACGCTCGTGGCCCGTGCGATCCACATGAACTCGCCCCGGGCGGGTCAACCCTTCGTGGAGGTGAGCTGCGGCACGCTGCCGGAGACGTTGCTGGAAAGCGAGCTTTTCGGCCACGTCAAAGGGGCTTTCAGCGGTGCGGTGGCGAACAAGAGCGGGCGCTTCGAGGCGGCGGACAAAGGCACCCTGTTTCTGGACGAGATATCCCTGGCGAGCCCGTCCCTGCAGGTCAAGCTGCTCCGCGTGCTGGAGTCCTTCAAGTTCGAACCCGTGGGCAGCAACCAGACGCGCGAGGTGGATGTCCGCCTGATTCTTGCCACCAACCAGGACCTCGAAGAGCTTGTACGTGAAGACAAGTTCCGGGAGGACCTCTACTACCGCGTCAACGTTATGAATATCAACCTGCCGCCTTTGCGCGAGCGGCGCGATGAGATACCGCCGCTGGCCCATCACTTCATCGAGAAGTATCGCCGCAACGCCCCGCAGGACATACAAGGCGTTTCCGAAGATGCCATGCGGCTTCTGACCGAATACGACTGGCCGGGGAACGTCCGCGAACTGGAGAACGTCATGCAGCGGGCTGTTCTGCTGGCGCGGTCACCCTACATCACCGAAGAGGACATCTCGGTGGACCTGTCACGTCGAGAGGAGCCGCTCCTGCCCGACGGCAAAATCGTGCCGCTAAAGCAGGCGATGAAGCGCGTGGAGCGGAAACTTATCCTGTCGGCGCTGGAGGCCACGGACGGCAACCGCAAGGAGGCGGCCCGCCAACTGGAGGTCAACCGGACGACCCTCTACAACAAGATGCATGAGTACGACCTGATGGACGCTTGAGTTCTGGCATTGCGTCCACCTCAGGCAGAGGCCCTGTAGAGTTCGACCCGGGGCCCTTCCTCGAACTCGACGGCCACTCCGCCCGGTTCCGATCCCGGTTCTGCTGCCGGTGTGTCAAGTCTCAGAATTCTGGCTTCACCATGCAGGCTCCTGAACAACGCACCCTCATTGTATCCGCTCAAACCCGACAGGCGCAGGGCAACCTCGTCGCCCACCTCGAGCGTCTGCCAGTCCGGCGTGACGAAGTACATGCCGCCGGCGGAAACGTTCTCGGTCACTCCCTGGCCGCTCGCCTCTGCATCGTCCTCGCGGATGACGAACTCAACGTTGAGCTTGAGTTCGAGGCGGGGCCATCTTCTTCGTTCCTTCTCTCCATCCAATAGATGGGCCCTACAAGACAGGAACCGCAAGGCACATCCCATGACCTCAGGGAGAGCGCCGTCGGCGCTCCCCAGCTCCAGAACCCGGCGCCGCCCGCCTCCCACGGCCAGTCTTTCTGCGGCGCCCCGTGCGTGTGCACCCCGATCTGTTCTACGTTTCGGATCTCCTCCTGATCACTTCATCGTCCAGTCCGTGCTCCCGCAACTTCTTGTACAGGGTGGACCGGCTGATCTGCAAGCGACGGGCGGCGTCTCGTTTGTTGCCGCCGGCGCTTTGCAGTGCCCGCAGGATGTAACGCCGCTCCGGCCCTCGCAACGCCTCCCGCAACGGTCCCGGTTCGGGCGCCTCGTGCATCACCGCGGCATGGTCCTGATGCTCCACAACGCAGTGCGGCAGCTCGGTCAGGCCGACGCGGCCCTGATCGGCCAGCAGCACGCTGTGTTCGATGCAGTTGCGCAGTTCCCGAACGTTACCCGGCCACCGATAGCGCAACAGAGCGCCCAGCGCATCGCTTGTGACCTCGGGAACTGGCGTTCCGCGGTCGGCGGAAAAGACCCTGAGAAAGTGATTCGCCAGAAGCGGGATGTCCGCCGGCCGTCTGTGCAGGGGAGGGACGCTAATGCTCACGATTTCGAATGCGCCCCCGGCCGGCCGGGTCAGAGTCTCGCCTCCGGTCCGGGCTTCCCCGCTGCTGAAGGTGACCACCAACCGTGCGGCGCTCTCCACCACGCGTCCGTTCCGCCTGAAAGTGCTCTCTTGTGCACCCGTCAGCAGGTCCGCCAGCAGGGGTGCCGGCATGTTGTCCGCGCCTTTTACAAGCAGGGTACCCCCGTCCGCCTCCAGCAGTCGGCCCCCCTCCCCGGCAACACCCTCTTCCGCCGCCGGTCCAAACAGTTCGTTCACGAAGTCAGTCCCGGCACGGGTGGTGCAGTTGACCTCGACGAAAGGGCCGAGGCGGCGTACTGAATGGCGGTGCATCTCCCGGGCGAGTGTGGTCTTGCCGGTGCCGCTCTCGCCCCATATCGCCACGGGTGTCGCGGAGTCGGCGGCTGTTCTGAGAGCGTCGCAAGCGTTCAGGAGCTCGCGGTTAACGGTGATGAAGTCACCAAAGGGCGGCTTCTGCTCTGCGGCTTCGTCCCACTCCTGCTTGCCGTGGCCGTTCCGACGCAAGGCGCGGGCCAGCATCAGGCGCAAGCTCCGCGAGTCGATCGCCGGCATCCACACGTAATCACGTGCTCCGGCGTGTACCGCCCATACGGCGTCTCGGATCTGCTTCTTTCGACCAAGGGCCACCACGGGGGGCAGGCCCCCGAACAGGTGCCCGTCCTGCTCCCGCGCCTGCCTGGGGAGTGCAGCCATCTCCACCAGCAGCAGGTCATACGGGCGGCGGGCCACCGCCCGGGCCGCTTCCTGCAGGTCAGGGCTCAGGTGAACCACGGCTTCCATCTGCCGTCCGGCGGCGTGGAATGCCTGTCTCAACTCATCATCCTGAGTGATGCACAGAATTGCCGTGGCTGCCATATTCTCACCCGCACCCGGTTGTCCCGTGCGCGCCAACAAACGCTCCTTTGCCCCTGTGCTGCGCAAACACTATGCCAGCAGTGCTGCTGCGTGCAGGACTCCTGCACCAGCGCTCAGTGGGCGGTGAAAGAGCTTCTCGCGCCTCAGAGAGGCGCAACGCCGCCGGGGCCGACGCCCAGCTTCCCACAGGCCGCGCCGTTCGATAGGATGGAATTCAACACAATGTCGCCTCTGCTCAACACGGGGACAGATCACGCAGTCGAGCTGACGTGCCGCCGCGCGCCGTGACGGACAGTAAACAGTCTTGACCGGAAGCCTGCCCGAGGGTACGATAGTGCCAGTGACGCAGAAGGGGGACGTGCCGGGGGTTGCTGGGGGGGCGATACATGGCAAGTGCGCAGGAACAACGGTTTGCGCGTCTTGCTCAGGCCCGCAAGCTTCTGACTGCCGAGCAGATCCAGGAGTGCGTGAGCTTCCAGGAGGCCAAACGCGCGCAGGGCTCGGCGCTGCCGCTCTGGGATTGCGCGGTGCTGCAGAACATGCTGGAGCAGAGGCAGGCCGAGCGCCTGCAGTCCGAAGCCGGCGACCTGGAACTGGCGTCAGTGGGCGACTTCAGGCTCATCCGCAAGCTCGGCGAAGGCGCCATGGGGAGTGTCTATCTGGGCGTTGATCCCGGCAAGGAGAGGGCCGCCATCAAGGTGCTCTCCGATCACCTTGCCAGGCAGCGGACCTTCCTGACCCGCTTTTTCCGGGAAGGGCAGGCGGCCATGCGCCTGCAGCACCCCAACATCGTGCGCGGCATCGATCTGGGCGAGGAGCAGGGCCGCTACTACTACGCCATGGAGTTCGTGCGCGGGCGCACGGTGCGGCAGGTCATGCAGGACGCCGACGCGGTTTTCCCGCCCGCGAGGGCCACGGAGATCATCCGGCAGGTCGCCGAAGGGTTGGCCTACGCGCACGAGCACGGCATCATCCACCGTGACATCAAGCCGGACAACATAATGGTGACCGGCGACGGTGTAGCCAAGCTGGCCGATCTGGGACTGGCTCGCCAGACAGACGGAGACCTGACGGCCCTGACCCGAACGGGCACCAGCATGGGGACGCCATTCTACATGGCTCCCGAGCAGGCCATGGATGCCAAGCGGGCCGATGCCCGCAGTGACATCTACTCGCTGGGAGCCACGTGGTACCACATGCTCACCGGACGGGCGCCGTTCGAAGGGGAGACATCGCTCGAGATCTTCCAGAAGCACCTGAAGCAGCCGCTCACGCCGCCGCAGACGATCAACCCCGCCGTGCCCAGGGGCGTCTCCCTGACCATCGAGCGCATGATGGCCAAGCAGGCCGACAATCGCGTGCAGACCGCACGGGAATTGGTCGAGTTGATCGACAGTCAGTGCGTCGGCGAACGGGATGTCGAGGAAGAGCTGGGGCTGGGCCGGAAAGGGGCGCGCGAGAGCATGTGGGACGTGAAGGTGCCCGTCCGGGGTAGGCTGGAGAAGCGACGCTTCTCGCTCTCGGAGTTCCGGAAACTCGCTCGGAAGGGAGTCGTCACCCGGGATACTCCCGCGCGACCCGCCGGCCGCCACGAGCAGTACCAGCCTGCGTCGGCGTTCAACGAACTCGCCAGGGAATTGCCGCGGGACTACGCCGTCCACGTGCACACGGCCGACACCCAGCCGACGCCCACCAGCCGATCGAAGCTGCACGACCTGGTGTCGCACTTCGACGCCGAGAAGAAGGCATACCGTCGCCGCAAGAAACTCAAGCGCGCTCTGCCGCACCTTCTCAGTCTGGCCGTATTCGCCGCTGTCGCCCTTGCCGTCTGGCACTGGTGGCCTCAGATCAGTTCCTTTTTCGGCGGCCTGTTGGGCGGGGCGGCCACGGAATGAGGCCCACACGCGTTGCCGACAACCGCCCCGGGCGTTAGCATGTGTTCTTCCTGATCGCGATTGGGACCTCAAGCCGGAGGGACACATGCCGGACAAAGTCCTGTATGCCGAACTGACGCCGGAGGAATTCCGCCGACGCCTTGCCGCCGCGCCCATTGCCTATCTGCCGCTCGGCACGCTCGAATGGCACGGGGAGCACCTGCCCCTCGGCTCGGACGGGCTCCAGTCGCAGGGGTTCTTCAAAGCGCTGGCCCGGGAGGCGGGGGGCATCGTGTTGCCCATGCTGTTCGTCGGGCCCGACAAGCACCAGCGCGTGGAGGGCCGGGACTATTACGGAATGGACATCGTCGGGTTCGAGGAGGGACGGCCGCAGCAACTGGACGGCAGCGCCTACCGGGTTCCGGATGATCTCTTCGCGGAGCTGCTGAAGGCCATTCTGAAGCAGTTGCGCCGGGCCGGGTTCCGCATTGTCGTGGCTCACGGGCACGGGCCGTCCACGAACCTGTTCCGCAATCGCAGTCCCGAGTGGGAGGAGGAATTCGGCCTCCGGCTGTTTATCTGCTGGCGCGACGATGAATCGGACGGGCTGGGCATCCAGACGGACCACGCGGCGGCCAACGAGACGTCCCTCGTGATGGCCCTCCACGCGGACCTTGTGGACATGGACCGTCTGCCGTCCGATCCGGACGTCTGGCCTACGGCCGTCGGGGGCAAGGATCCCCGGCGCCATGCCTCCGCCGGCACCGGGGAAAGGGCCATCGAGATGCAGGTGGAGCGCATGGCCGCGCTGCTGCGCGACGCTCTGCAGGAGTTGGAGGGCGAATGAAGCGGATTACCCAGTCTGTGGGCTGTGACCTGCCGGCCGACGAACCGACCGTGACCGAAGCGTCCACCGAGTTCGTCATAGAGGTCCTGACGGATTCTTCCTTCCGCCTGACAGATACCGTTACCGGCCCACATGATGCGGAACGCCAGGATCGCCGTAGTACCTGTCCGGGTTCGCCCCATGCCGCCCGAGAAAGGCCCGAGCAAAGCTACAGGCTGAGCACCTCCCAGTCCCCCTGCAGCATGTCCGAGAGCGGCTTGCCCATCGGCTTCACTTCGATGCCCAGCGCCCGCAGGTCGTCGGAGACGCCGTAAAGGTCGGCGCACGTAACGCACGCCTGCACCATCACGCCGTCGTCCATCATGGCCCTGACCCTGTTCTGGAGGTCCTCGTCTCCGGCCAGCAACCCGGCGGACGGGCCCCAGACGATCACCAGCACTTCGTCGAACCACCCGCCACGCTTCGCGTTGTGGGTGTACATGAAGGCCATCCGATGGGCGAGCTCGGGGTCACCGCTGGTCCACAGCACGGCCAGACGGCTGGGCCGGTCGGCGGTCGGACTGTCGGACTGCGCGGACTTCCCCACGGCCATTCCTCCTGCGAAGACGAGCAAGACAATAACGGCTGTCAGACCGGCGGCACGCATGGGCATGGTAGCCTCCCCTCGGACCCACGAATAGCGGCTTCCGGTTCAGTTGTCTGTGTCCGGCTCGAGCACCGAGAGTATGTTCTCTTCGGCCGCGGCGCCGGCGTCTTCCGCGGTCAGCGCGTGACGCAGCTCCCCCTCCCGGTCGTAGATGAAAAGCGCCGGGATGGCGCCGCTCCAGTCGGAGCTGACCGACCGCACAAAGTCGTCGTAATTCGCAACGTCCAGTATATACACCTCGAAGGGCGGGTCCCTCTTCTCGACGAAGGAGCGCGCCTGCTCGATCTGCGTTTCGGGATCGTCCAGGCTGACGCTCAGGACCACCAGACCTTCGTCCTGATACTGACGCTGCCACTCCTCGAGGTGAGGGAAGGCTTCGAGGCACGGGCGGCACCACGTGGCCCAGAAGTCCAGAGCGACCACCTGCCCACGATGCTCAGTGAGCAGTTCCTGAATCCGCTCGCCGTCGACGCGGCGAATGGTCGCCTCGGCCTGTCGGGGTTCAGTCCCGGTGGCCGGAGTCTCGGCCGCCGGAGCCTCGGTCTGGCGGGCCTCCCCTTCTTCCTCGCGCGAACAGCCGGCGAAAAGAGACGGCAGGATCAGGGCCACTGCAAGCACGAGCACCACAGATGCCGTGCGCAGAGTGCTGCGAGTGCTCACGAGGGCCTCCCGGTCAATCGGCCTCGAAGAGGTTGAACCGCTCCTGTTGTTCGTCCTCGTTGCGGTATTTGACAGTGCAACCGAACTGGGCCGTCTTGGCCCTCTGCACCTCCCGGCCGGCCAGTATGTCATCCAGGGCGTTGGCCAGGTACTCCGGTTCGTCATGCCGGTTGTCGATCGCGCCCTCGTAGGCGATTTTGCCGTCCGGCGTGCGGACGAATATGTGCGGTGTAACCGTCGCGCCGTAGGCCCGCGAGATCTTCTGGGTTTCATCATAGAGATAGGGGAAGGGAAAGCCCTTCTCCTCGGCTCTTTCCTGCATCTGCGGGAAGCCGTCCGCCGCCACCTTGTCCACCGGGTTGGTGTTGATGGCGATGAACTGGATGCCCTTCGGGTGGTACTCCTTGGCCAGGGCGACCAGCTTGTCCTCGTAGCTCTTGGCCACGGGGCAGTGGTTGCACGTAAAGACGAGGACAAGAGCTTCAGCATCCTCATACATCGCCGGCGAATGGTACCGATAGTCGATGCCGAACAGCTCGAAGTCCGGCGCCCGGTCTTTCTGCTCCGCTTCTTGCGCCCCCGGATGCTCGGCCTCCTGCCCTCCCGGGTGCTCGGCGGCCAGAGCCAGGAAACCAACGACCAGAAAACCTGCAATAACGGCGAGCTTCTTGAACATCTCTGCGCCCCCCTTGTGAGATCCGAATGGCCGGAATCTCCCCCGCGGCGACTGTTCGCCGCGTCATCCGGCCTCCTGACATTGAGTATACAGCCCACGGGCCGGACGCGCCACCGCGCCGCCACAGTTCGGCTTCGAGAACTTGACGAGAGGGCGTTGCGGCTATAGAAACAGACACCGGGCACAGGAAGGGACGATCGGAGCGGGACGATGCAGGTGCTTCCGGACATCTATCTGGTCAACGGTTTCCCGTATGGACGCCATCAGAACGGGTACGTAGTCCGCACGCGTGACGCGGCGGTCATGGTGGACTCCGGTGACCTGCACGACGAGTCCTTCGAAACCGTGATGCGGGGCTGCGCCCTGTGGGGAATCCAGCCGGCAGACGGATCAACCGACACTCCCTGAACTGCTGGGAAGCGCCGGCTATCGAACCGGCTTCATCGGCAAGTGGCACCTCGGCTACGGCCCCTACCCGGAGGAGAAGCGGCACGGTTTTGACTACCTGGCGGCCTACAACTGCGGCTACGGCTTCTACGAAACCTCCTACTATGAGAACGAGCGCGGCCCCATCCCCTTCGACCAGTGGTCGCCCGAGGGGGAGACCGAACTGGCCATCCGTTTCATGGAGCAGGCCCGCGCAGTGGCCACAGCTTCGCCATCTTTGTCGGATGGGCCGCTCCGCACTGGCCCTATGACCAATACCCGCAGGAGTTCAACACCTACGATCCGGACGGTATTCCCCTGCGGCCCAACGTGCCGGAGCCCCTGGAGGCGTACGCTCAGGGCGAACTGGCCCAGTACTACGGCAACATTTCCGCCCTGGATGCCATGATGGGCCGCCTGCTGGAGGCCCTTGAGAGGCTGGGGCTGGCGGAAGATACACTGGTTTGCTTCACGTCCGACCACGGCGACCACCTCTGGAGCCACGGCTTCGGCAGGCCGTACGACGAGTGGCTGCATCCCACCCGGAGGGGCAATAAGATGACGCCCTACGACGAGTCGGTCCACGTCCCCTTCATCGCCCGTTGGCCGGGTCGCGTGCCGGTGGCCGAACACTGCGACGCGCTGTTCAGCAGCGTGGACGTCAGGCCGACTCTGCTGTCACTATGTGGGATCGAGCCGCCCGACGCGATTGCGGGGATGAACCTGTCTCATCTCCTGACCGGCGATGCCGGCCCGCGGCGGGACGCCGTTTACCTCCAAAACATGGGTTACGGCTGGCCGCCGAGACGTGAGGGCATTGGGTTCTGGCGCGGGGTGAGGACCGAGCGATGGACCTACGCCCGCTGGCTCCATCACGAGATGGGACCGCTGTTGTTCGACCGGCAGAGCGACCCGTACGAGATGGAGAATCTGGCCGGACGGGAAGAGTTTGCCGAGACGGAAGCGGAATTGGAAGGGCGGCTGCGGCGCTTCATGGACGAGACCGGGGACCCGTTCGAGACCGGCGAGCGCGACGCCGCGTTCGGCATGCTGAAGCTGGGACAAAGGTTTGCCGACGAACGCTGGGCCGAGATCGAACGGGAACGTCAGGCCTGACGCCGGTCTACGTGGAACCAGTTTTGGCGCGGCACGCGAGCATGGCGCAGATGGGCAGGTGATCCGATGGGGCGGGTGTCTGTTCGGTTAGGCCGGGACGCTCAACGCTGACCGCCTCGAGGGGGCGCCGGTAGAGTATCCAATCAATGTTGTCGCGCGTCCCCGGCGCCTGGCCCCAGCCCTTCCACGTGAATTGCAGGGACGCGGCCGTGTCGTCCCAGGGGTGGTGAAGGCCGGCGGCATCGCGCAGTACTCGGATGCCCTCGGAGTCGTCGGCGTGAATGTTGAGGTCGCCCGTCAGCAGGACCGGGCTCTCCCCGCCGGCCGTCTCATTGATCAGGTCGGCGGTGAACCGGCACAGTGCGACCTTCTCCTCTTCCTCGCGTCCCGGCGGGAAGTGCGTGTTGAACGCGAACAGCTCGTTGCCCGTGCCCTGGAGGCGTAGCCGGGCCCACGCGATGGCGCGGCGGTTGTGCGGCCACTCGGCCTGAATGGGGGCGCTTCCCGCATCGACCTTTGTGAAGAGACGGCGTTTCCACATGATGAGGAACGTCTGGTCCAGTGTCTCCGCGACCGGACCGCTGACGTGGGTGCTGTAGCCGGGCAGCTCATTGGCCAGAAAACGGTACTGTTCCGTCTGCGCCTCCTGTAACCCGACGATGTCGGCGTCCATCGCCCGTATCGACTCGAGCACGGCCCGACGCCGCTCCGCCCACGGGTGGAGTCGGCCGTCGCCGGGCATCAGGTCGTCGTGTGACTGGAAGCGGATGTTGTAGGTGGCAACGCGCAAAGTATCCCGCGTGCTGTTCTCGTGCATGGATCCTCCCTCGGCGGCATGGGCGAGGTGTTGCCCATTGTAGTCACGGTCTCCCCGGACGGCAAAAGGCGCGGGGGCTTGCCCATGGAGTGCGCGAGCAATATCATCGGGGCGTTGCGATGCGAACGGTCCGAGAGGAGAGAGCATGAAGCACGTGAACTACCGCGATGTGGATGCCGAACCGGTGGAGATGGAGGGAGCACGGGGTGTGAAGGTGCGCTGGCTCATATCCGACGACGATGGGGCACCGAACTTCTGTATGCGCCGCTTCGAGCTGGAGCCGGGCGGCAACACGCCCCGGCACGCGCACCCCTGGGAGCATGAGGTCTATGTGCTCGAAGGGCAGGGCACCGTCTTCTACGAGGGGATCGAGGAGCCGTTCACCCCGGGGGACGTAGTTTACATCCCGCCGGACGCGGAACACTCCTTCATCGCCTACGCGGGTTCGTCGGCGGCCTTCCTCTGCCTCATCCCGATGTCGGGAAGGAAGTAGCGAGGCGTTCCCGAGAGTCAACCCGCCATCAGCAGCAGCACGATGACCACCGCGGCCACGATCACTGCGGCGCCGGCCCCTATCGCGACGGGAAGAACCCATGCGGGGCGCGTGTCCACCTCCGGGGCCTGCATGACGACGGTGCCGGTGCGGATGTCCGCGTTGCAGTGCGGGCAGAAGGCATCCCGCACCCCCAGGAGGGCGCCGCAGTTGGAACACACCTGTCGGGCGGGATGATGCTGCGGTTTGCCTTCCTCCGGCGCTTCTACGGTCTCTATCTCGAACTCTTCGGGGAACTCAGCCAGCACCTTGCCCTCATGCCCGCATTTTGGGCACTGCAGCACGTCTCCTACCTCACGGTTTGCGGCCTTTATCTGCACGCCGCAATCGGGATTCCCGCAGGTGAACACCTTGCTCATAGGTCGTGTCCTCCGGCTGTTTTGCTTCTCAGGATGGTAAAACCTGAGTGTACTAAAAACGGCCGTTTTCATCAATGGGATGGCCGCGGTGAGGTCGGCTGCGGAGCGTGTCGGAGTGGTGGGAGAAACGCGGACGGCACTCTCAGAACAGGTTGTCTTCAGCGGAGCGGTCAATGGCCGTTACACTCCGGACGCGCCGGATCCGCTCGTCCACGTGAGAGGCGCGCGGGACGAAGAAGACCATCGGGGGTTTGTTGGGATCCTTCAGGCTGATGATGATGCGACCGAACCCGAACAGCCAGCGCTCAACCACGTCCGTGGCGTCGAAGTCCACGTCGTAGTCGGCGTTCTTGATCTGGCGCCCGGTCTCGGTCAGGCCCCGCTGCAGGTCGGCCACGTTGGGGGTGATGGCCATGTAATGGAACAACCCGTGCAGCCAGCCGATGAAGATGATCAGCGCGATGGTGAACGCGGCGAGGAAGTAGAGCTTGGCCGGCACGTTCACCGCGGCGTAGCGGACCAGGCGGATGGCGTCGTCAGCATAGCCCACCAGGTGCAGCACCAGCAGCAGTGCGCCCAGACTGGGCACGATGATGAACACGACCTTGATGCTCATGTGGAACTGTTCCACCAGCACGTTGATGATGCCCAACGTCACCCAGATGCCGCCCAGCATCCTCGGAGTAACTGCCTGCGGGAAGAGGTGGTAGTGCCGCAGGACGAGCATGAGGCCGAACACTACCGAGACGATCATGGTGGGGGTGTAGAGTATCCAGCGCGGCCGGTTCCACAGGATCACGTACTCGTTGACCTCCGGCTGTTCGATGATCCTGCGCTCCACCGTGTAGCGCGTCCTGGCCACGCGCAGCAGGATGATGACGCCGATCTCTACCGCCAGGATGACGCCGGAGAGGATGTAGGTGGCGATCATCTCGTTGGAATCCCAGGCGTATCCTTTGCCCAGGTGGACCAGCGGAATCAGAGCGAGCGCGATGACGGCCACGGCGACGGCCACCACGATGCGCCACGGGCCTCGGCGGGCGGCCTTCTCTGGTTGCGGTTGCTCAGGCTTCTCCTCCGGCGCGGTGTCTTCGGCCATCGTCCTCTCCGTCGAGAAGGTCTGTGTCGCTCTCGGGCCGCAGTGGTTCCGGGCGCCCGCAATTATAACCCTGATACGGGGCGCCCACAACTCTGGCGGTCATCCTTGACCCCTACGCCAACAGCTTGTCGCTGGCCGGTTTGCGGTTCTTCCGTTCGCCGTTCAGCCGTTCCTCCGTCCTTCGTGTCTTGGCGCCTCTGTGTGAGACCTCACCGTCACGCGAAGTGCTCGGCCATGCCCGCCGCTCGTGGGTGGGCAAAGACGTCGTCCAGCAGGGCCTGCGCCTGGTCGTAGCCGAGATCGGAGTTGCCCAGGATGCTCAACAGCAGGCGGTTTCGGCTGCCCGACAGGTAGGTCTCCACCTGGTCGCGGACGCGCAGCACCCGTTCGTCGATGAAGTGCATGATGGGTTCCGGCAGAGGCTCGAAGTCAAGCTTTTGGATGCCCGCCGCCGAGACGTAGGCCGGCAGTTCCACGGCCACGTTCTCCGGAATTCCCGGGATGGCATCCTCGTTCAGCACGTTGACCTGGAAGATGCCGCTGTTGTCGTTCGCCAGCGCGTCGATGATGGGGATGTTCGACTCACCAGTGGCTCCTGAGCCGAGGCTTTCGGCCAGAGGGGTGGATTCGTCGGCGAGGGCGTCTTCGAAGACGCCGATGCGGCCCTCCATGTTCTGGATGTGCCGCTCGATCCACGCCCCTGTGTCTTCCTGCCACTTCTCGACCATCTCGGGCGTTTTGCGGAACCAGTCCGGCCAGTTGCCGCCGCCGGGCGTGCAGGTGTCGCCGATGGGATAGAGTCCCAGCATCTTGTACATCTGGACGGCCTTCGGCCCCAGCGAGTGGCTCGGGCTGCAGGCGTCGCTGGCCCAGAAGTCAGGGGCTTCGTTCTCGATCCATTCGTCCAGCACGGGGTAGGCGTCCTCGCCCTCGCAGTGGAATTCCTTCAGCCAGATGAAGTGGTTCAGCCCGTAGGCCTGCGCGCTGACCTTCTCCGGGTCGAGGCCGATGATGCGGGCTATGTGGTTGACGGCGTTGATGCCGTGGCACAGGCCGACCGCCTTCACCGGCGCCGCCCGGTTGAGCAGCGTTATGCCGGTCGTCATCGGGTTGGCGGACTGGATGTACCAGGCATCGGGGCAGATTCTTTCCATGTCACGCACGACGCCGGCGAAGAGGTCAAGCTGGTGGAAGCTCCACAATGCCCCCAGCCCGGCCCGGCGTCCGCCCCGGCAGCCGTGCTCGCGGGCGATCTCGCGCAGGTAGCCTCGGCCCCTCCAGCCTCCAACCAGCGCGCAGTTCAGAACGAACTCGGCGCCGTCCAGCGCTTCCTCTCTGTCGAGGGTCTTCGTGAACGTCAGGTCGGCCCTTGCTTCGGTCGCGTATCGCTCCGCGACCGCCCGGGTGACGCTCACGCGGTACTCGTCGATGTCCATCAGCCGCACGGTCGAGCCGTGCAGGCCCTCCAGCGCGACGAGGTCCCGCACGACCCCGAAACTGAACTGAGCCGATCCGCCGCCGATAACGGCAAGGTCCACGCCCGCCATGGTCATTTCCTTCCGCGAGAGGGGTTTTCTCTTCGTGCTGCCACGATGCCTGCGGCCGTGGCACGGTCAGATGCTATGCCATGTATCAGGCGTGGTCAACCTTCACCGGAAGCTGGTTGTAGCCCGCTTCGGAGACGGCTAAGATGACGCCTTTCGTCGCCTTCGCATCGGAGAAGCCGCCCGGCCATGGTTCGTTTCGGCGCCCATTACTTCCTGCTGTTCGCCGTCATGGCGACGGTGTATCCCTACTTCCAGCTTCTCTTGCGGGCGCGGGGATTTGCCGAGTCTGAGGTGGGCTACCTGCTCGGTCTGCTGGCGCTGGCGGAGGTGGCGGGTCCGATGGCGCTGGGGTGGGCCGCCGACAGGCTCGGGGCGCACCGCCGGATGCTGGCGGCCTGCCTCGTTGCCTTCGCGTTGCTGGTGGTGCCGCTCGGTCTGACCAGCGCGTTCTGGGCCGCTGCGCTGCTGGTGCTGGGCATCGGCTTCACCGCCCGGGTGCCCATTCCGCTGGCCGACACGCTGGCCTCCGCCCACCTCCCCGACCCGGCTCACGATTACGGCCGCGTGCGGCTCTGGGGCAGCATCGGGTTTATCACGACTTTGTTCGGCATCCGGATATTCCGGCTGGTGGACGAGACATCCTCTTGGTCGATGATCAGCGCCATGATCGTGGCGGTGGCCGTCTGCCTGGTCAGCGTCTTCTTCCTGCCCGGGGGAGCCTCGCCCGAGAACACGGACGGGAAAGGGCAGGGGGACGGCGACGGATTCGACGCGGTGTTCTGGATCTTCATCCTGGTGGCCGCCCTCCATATGCTGGGCATGACGTCCTACTACTCGTTCGTCACCATGTACCTGCACGACAAGGTGGGCATGGAGAGCGGGGCCTGGGTCTGGGCGGTCGGGTCGGCCTGCGAGATACCCATCCTGTTTCTCGGCGGCCGGATCATCCGCCGGTACGGGCTGCGTGCGATGCTGATGGCGGCCATGGGGGCAGCGGCGGTGCGCCTGACTGTCTTCGCCGCGGCGCCGTACCTGTGGGCCGTCCTGCCGGCGCAGGCCCTCCACGCGGCCACGTTCGGTCTGTTCCACGCGGCGTCCATCGAATTCATTCGGCGGAAAGTGCCCGCGGCCCGCCGGGGTGCGGCCATGGCGATCTACATGTCCATAGCCATCGCCCTGACGCGCCTGATCGGCAGCGCGGCGGGAGGCGTCATCATCGAGAACCGCGGCTACTCGACCCTCTATCTCACCTACGCGCTCTTCCCCCTGGCCGGCCTGCTCATAATGGCCGCCGCCGGGTCGAGGCGATTCGCTCTTCCAGCCGGCTGAAGAATCAACGCACTCGCTTCAGTGCGGGCTTGGCAAGGCAAGATAGAACGAAAAACAATGCGTGCTACGGGCCTCAGGTTCTGTCTGAAAGATGCGTGCGGAGAATCCTCTGGAGAATTCCCACGTTCACCATGCCCGGAAAGTTAGCTGCCGGTTTCGCGAACTGGATAGCAATCCGGCGGCATTCTTTGAGCCAGCCCACGCAACACTCAATGATGCTTCTCCGCCGGTATGCCTCGCGGTCAAACTTCAACGGCCGCCGCCTGTGTCGGGCAGCCTGGCCGGATCGCCGGGGGACTACCGTACCCACCGAGTGCCCCCGGAGCCACCTGAAAATGCGCTCTACGCTGTATGCTTTGTCCCCGCGACCTGGTTCGGCCAGGAGCGGACCGCGATGCCCGAAAGGGATTCAGGATTGTCGGTCAACTATGACGCCACTTCAGTGGCCCCTTCGCGAGTGTCATTTCCTCAACAGGCTGTTAAGATCCGTTCGGCTCGGGGAGGGGGATGACAAATGGCTTCAGGGTGTGTGTCCAGAAGTCGCTGCGTCACCCGCGTTGCTGCTCTCAGCTTGTTCGCCGGCTGCGGCAGTCCGGAAACGTTTCCAGTCTTCGGCCAACCAGATGCGCGGGTGTTTGCAGAAGGCCCGGAAGTCATCGGCCGCGTCCTTGCTCATTTCGTCGGTCGGCACCCAGTAATGGTTCTTATTGCCGTTGCGCCAGGTCAGCAGCCAGGCCATCTTGGGAGCATCATTGCCTTTTAGTAGCGGCAAGATCTGGCCGGCCCAGAAGTCGTTGCGGCCATATTTCGATAGCCCTTTGCGCCAGCCGATTTCGGTGCCGGCCGCGAGTTTGCCGTGTTTGCGTGCCAGACCGTCGACGATCCGCATCTCGGCCAGCAGCCGGTCCATCTGCCTTGTATCGCTGACGTAATGGTCAAGGCCAATGACGTCGACCCAGTCCATACCGGGAAAGCGCCGCCGGAGGTAGGCATCCTCGGAAGTCAGCGGCGTGTTGGGGCTTATAGCGTAGATCAACTGGTGCACGTTCTTCTCATCGCGGAGGTAACGGACGGTGAACCGCCACAGTTGGATGTACTCTTCAGCGGAGCCCGCCCGTGACCCCCACCAGAACCAGCCGCCGTTGTGTTCATGCCAGGGGCGGAAGATCAACGGAATCGGCCGTCCATGATCGTCCTTAAGGCTGAGAATCAAGTCAGCCATGCGGTCGAGCCACTGGACCAATGTCGCATGCGCCTTGCCGCCGGGCAGGACCGCGCGGAGTGAGTCGCTCTGCACGTCGTTATACCGGCCGCCGGTAACCGGGTTCCTGGGATGCCAGTTAAGTTCAATTATCCCCCCGGCGGCGTGGGCCGCGAGCATGCGCTTGCGAAGGTCAGCTATTCGCTCGGGCTTAACCTGGAAGCCAAAGCCGAAGACGGCGGGCCAGTCGCCGGTAACTGTCTTGACATCGCTGCGGCCATGGTCACCTCGCCAGCCCAGCCCCTCGTAATTCGCGTTCTGGTGGCCGAAAAGGACGGCCGTGCGGCTGGAGTGGTGCAGAGCCTCCCATAGGGCTACGGTCTCTGCGGTCGCATCCGGATCGATCAGTTCGGCCATCTTCGAATCCTCCGGCTCGTCGACGGCCGGGTTCCCGGCCGCCAGGGACAGCGCCGGACCAGCCAGCAACAGGGCAGTGCACAACATGATAGACGCCAAAATGATGCTCAATGCCTGGCCTCCGTCCGGCATGTCGCTCGAAGCACGGCAGAACGACCGTGCCATGGTCTCCCGGCCACAATCTCGTGTCAAGGCCGATTGTGTTGAGCCACTTGGGGAAAACACTTTCTCGTTTGACTTAGCCCTTCCGGCGTCTGGTTTCGGCCACGTATGGTCTCCCACGGTCAGTCTGGCGGCAGGCTTTGCCCCGCTTGTCTTCCCGGCCCCGTGTGTTCTCTGCGGTTCACCCCAACGGCAAGTCCGGCATTCGGGGGTCCGGTCTCTCGCTGCGGCGCGCACTACTGCGAAACGGGACATTGAAGGCCGACTGGCCTCCGAGCTTTGTGCGCGTGCCTGTGCCTCAGTCCGACAATCCGGGATAAGCCGGATTATGTGGTCAGAAGTGGCAGCTTGAGCGGCCCTGTTTGGCCAGGTACTGCTGGTGGTATTCTTCGGCGCGCCAGAACTCGCCGGCCGGTTCTATCCGGGTGACGACCGGGTTGTCGTGGCGGCCGGATTCGTCCAACGCCTTTTTCGAGGCCTCGGCGGCTTCCCGCTGCTCTTCGTTGTGGTAGAAGATGGCGGAGCGGTACTGGTAGCCGACGTCGAAGCCCTGCCGGTTCGCAGTGGTCGGGTTGTGAGAGTCCCAGAAGACGTCCAGAAGCTCCTCGTACGAGACGACCGACGGGTCATACTCGACTTTCACGGCTTCGGCGTGGCCGGTGTCGCCCGCGCAGACATCCTGGTAGGACGGGTTCGGATAGTCTCCGCCGGTGTAGCCGACGGTGGTGTCCACCACGCCTTCCACGTTGCGGAACGTCTCCTCGACCCCCCAGAAGCATCCTGCGGCGAAGGTTGCGGTCTCAGTCGTCATCGGTTTATCTCCTGTGTCGGTTTCAGTTGCGGGGCGAAGGCCCGTCGTCGGACGGGATTCGGCTCCGTATGCGGGATTGTCGGCGCCCGAGCCGTCGCAGCCGGCGACGAGCAGGGCCACCGTGGCGAGCAGGCCGAGAAACAGGAAGCTGGTGACGCTTCTCATAGCCCCCTCCCGTTGGTAGCGTTTCAGGTCACTCCCTCTGTATCCCATTATACGAGAGCGACCCGAATCGCGTAAGGGCGGGATGCGGTCTGGCCGGGACATGGGAGCCGCCCGGGGCAGAAGACAGTGGCGGCGAGTCCGCGGAATACCCCCGCTCCAGGGTCGTGGCGAACCCCTTCACTGAGGGCCATATGCGGCCTTTCGCAATACCATGCCGTGTCCGTCAAAGGGTCCCCCCGCTTGCATTCCGGCGGGTCAGGCGGTTAAATGGGTTCGGGACACGTCCCGGCATGATGGGACAAGCATCATTCTATCAGGGGTAGGATTATGAGAGGGACACGGCTTCTCGCCGGCTTTATCGCCTTCACAGCTCTTTTCCTTTTTGGGTCTGCCGTTGAGGCGGCCCAGCGCGCCGTGGTGGAACTGACCGACGGATCGCGCGTCGAAGGCGAAATCCTGAAAAGGGGCGATGAGCTTATCCACATCGCCGTGGGCGCCAGTATACTTTCGATCGAGCGCGCGGAGGTGGCAGCTATCCAGACGGAGGAGGGCGGCGCCGAGAAGCCGAAGGACCTCGAGGAGCACAGGCTGTACAGGACGGCTCGCCTTCCCGTGAAACCGGTGAGTGCTCTCGCCGACCAGCTCGGCCCCGCCATCGTGACTGTCAGGGCCCCGGCAGGGATGGGAACGGGCTGGTTCTGCTCGCCGGACGGGTACCTGATAACCAACAACCACGTGGTGGCCCAGGAGCAGTCCATCACCGTGACGGCCTTCCGCCGGGAGCAGGGACGGTTTGAGAAGAAGGTCTACAGGAAGGTCAAGCTCATCGCGCTGGACGAGTACATGGACCTGGCCCTGCTCAAGGTGGAAGAAGACCTGGAGATGGACATACCCCAGCTCTACCTGGGTGATTCCGACACGATCCAGGAGGGCGACGAGGTCTTCACCATCGGCAACCCGCAGGGGCTGGAGCGGTCGACGGCGCGGGGGGACGTCAGCAAAGTCAACCGCAACTACCAGGGACGCCTCTACATCCAGACCACCACGCCCATATCGCCGGGCAACTCCGGCGGCCCCCTGTTCAACGAGCGGGGCGAGGTCATCGGCGTCACCAACATGGGCTACATCTTCCTCGACGGCCTGGGCTTCGCCATACCGTCCCGCTACGTCAAAGAGTTTCTGGACAACGTCGAGGCCTTCGCCTACGACCCGGACAACCCCAATGCTGCCATCAAGTACATGGAACCGCCCGTGACGGCCGAGGACGGGTCCATCGCGTTCACCGACGCGGAGTTCGTCAAGGCCGGCCACGGCCTCTCGTGCCTGACCCTGGCCGACATCAACGACGACGGTGTCGAGGAGGCCGTCTTCGTCAACAACATGAAGGCGGAGATCGGCGTTCTCCGTCTGCGGGAGGAAGGCGAGCAGGAGCGGGGCGCGGGGGACTTCGAAGACATCAACCAGCTGCCGGAAAGCGACCTGTTCAAGCTGGATACGCACGCGGTGAACAACAAGATAAGTTCACTCGTCGTGGAGGACATGAACGACGATGGACGGCGCGACATCCTGTTCCGGGGTGACATCGACGGCCTGGCCGTGCTGGAGCAGCAGGAAGACGGCTCGTTCGGCTCCCCTCGGAGAGTGGCTGACGTGGAAGTGTCCGAGCGCACGGACGCCCTGCATGTGGTGGATCTGGACGGCGACGGCACGAAGGAAACCGTCGCTCTGGGCACGAAGGAGCTTTACGTCTTCGGCGAGGGGGCTCGACAGGACGCGTACGCGCTGAACGCCGGCTACCGGGACAGCATTACCGACTTCGAGCTGATGGACGTCACGGGGGACGAGCGGTTGGACGTGGTCTTCTTCTGTCATGGACAGAACTACGCCACCTACGTGCTGGTCCAGAACGCGCACGGTGAGTTCTCCGAAGAGGTCCTGGTCGAGTCGCATCTCTCCGGGCCCACCGAGCCGTTCGAGAACGGGGCGGCCGGGCATCGTTTCCTCACACTGGACAAAGGCAAGAACCGTGTGCGAGAGCTGATGCTGGAACATCAGCGCGTGGCCGAGCGGGAGGGGGTAATCAGCGTGGTGCCCCGTGCGATTCCGCTGACGACCGAGGAGGGCACGGGGGGCCAATTCGAGATCGAAGACCTGGACGGTGACGGCCGACAGGAGATACTCACCGTCAACAAAGGCGACAATGAGTTCCTGGTGCTCCGGGCGGACGAGGGGGGCTACCGCCGCCACAGTTCGCCTTCGCCCAAGAATGTCGAGGGTCTGGAACTCCTCCAGCTCGAGGACGGCCGGGTCGCCATTTTCAGTTTCTCCTCCGACGATCAGATATTCGGGGTCAGCCGTGTAGAGGGAAGTGGGGTCAGCTTTCCCCGCCCTATCAACACCGAGGGCACTGTGCAGTGGCTGTGGCTGGGCCGCGTGGACGGCGAGAGCAGACTGCTCTGGGTGGAGAGGGACGAACGCGACTACCTGCTGCGTGCCACGGGCGCGGAGAAGCTGGCCCGCAAGGCGTTTGACGGGGAAAAGGGCAGCATAGACGTGGATGCAAAGACGCTGCTCTTCGGCGAGACCGAGGAGGAGTTGGAGGCCCAACTGCCCGGCAAGCCCGACAGGGTCTCCTTCGCGGACTTT
The DNA here is from genome assembly GCA_046483385.1 of Candidatus Brocadiia bacterium. Taxonomy (GTDB): domain Bacteria; phylum Planctomycetota; class Brocadiia; order SM23-32; family SM23-32; genus B1Sed10-231. The sequence goes on from JAWODG010000100.1 coordinate 34,721, forward strand.
AACTCGGACGGCAAGGCGGACCTCGTCATCCACTGGTCATATTCGGGCAAGGAAAGCCTCTACCTGGGACAGGGCGAGGGCCGTTACAAGCCCATCATCAAGGACCAGGAGTTCCTGCAGGAACAGAAGGATCAGCCTCTGCTGGTGGCGGACATCGACGGTGACGGCGATGAGGACGTGCTGCTGGTGCAGAGCGGGTTCGTGCGCGTCCTGCGGGTGGACCAGAAGGGCAAGCTCTACGTGGACCGCCAGTTCAACTGGGAATTCGACGAAGTCTCACGCATGGTGCCCTACGGCGGAGACGGGGCGAGACGCTTTCTGGCCCTGGCTGGCAGCAAGGCCAGGCTGGTGGAATTCGATGTGGAGAACTCGCGTTTCAGGTTGGTCGCAACCATCGATCTAAGGAGACCTGTTCGATGCTAATCAGCAGCCGGAGAAAAACATAGATTTAGTCATAGAACAATTCAACTTGCTAAATGAGAACCATATTCCAGTCTGTCCCTAGCATATATATGCTAATTTATTTCTACATTGTAGATTAAACAAATAGTATAAATACTTTTTGAATTTTGTAGTTTCTCCTCCCAACCACCTATTGATGATCTCTACACCCTCTCTTCTAACCATCAGCCTCTCTTCCCATAAAGAAATTAATTATATGTTTAAAAAAATTCTTATTTAAACCTATCCAGCTAAAACGTCAAAAAATCATTCTAACAAAAACCATAAAATATTACTTTCTTTAACATAGAAAATTTTATTAAATTAATAATACCTTACATGTTTGCAATTAAAGAATTGCATAAGGGATGCCACAACAAAAAAATAATTATTTTAATTTTGTAGTGGAAAAACTAAAAATTGGAGAGGTAGACGCTAGGACCGGTAGGTATCGACCCCGTCCGGCATCTCCTCGTCGTCCGGGATCCGACCGGGGCGGTCGCCCACTTCCGCCCGACACTCGTC
>JAWODG010000163.1:0-27748 GCA_046483385.1 Candidatus Brocadiia bacterium
CGAACGCACCGGGGATCAGGATGAAGTGTGCAACCCGACGGGAGCGGGGGGCGGGTGAGAGGCTCTCGGAGTTGTCCGTCTTCTGTTTTCCTTCGTGGCCGTCGTGAACTTCGTGGTAGAAAAACAGGGCCGAGTTGATCTGAGGCGTGGATTAAGGAGCAGAACCGATGCCCATTGACCTGTCCGAACGCGAATGGCCGGAGCGGGTGCCCGGTGTGGGCATGTCCCTGCTGCATGAGGGCTACGTGACCGAGGGGCAGATGATTGCCATGAGCCTCGGCTTCCCCGGCATGTGCCTGCCCATCCCGGCGGATGAGGCGTACGTGACGGCGCTGGCCGTGGATGAGCGCCGCGTGGTGTACGGCGGCACGGGCGGGCGCCGGGCCCACCTCTTCGTCGCTATGACGCATGGGCTGACCGGCGCCGTCGTGGACGTCTGCACGCTTGAGGAGAACGCACGGGTCTCCTCGGTACTGGTGGCGCAGGACGGCCGCGTCCTCGCGACAACGGCCCCGGGCGCCCCGGGCCCCACGCTTCCCCGGCCGGGCGAGCAGCCAGAGGGCGAAGGCGCACTCTATGTCCACGATTCCGTGGGCCTACCTTATGACCTGGTGCATGAGTGGCAGTTCGTCAAGAGCCCGGCGAAGAAAGTCTGCACGCCCCTGCCCGACGAAGGCGTCGCTTGCGCCGTCATGGGCGTGGACGACTGCGGCGACGAGGCGATCATCGGCATCGGCGAAAACTCCGGTTCCCTGTTCACCCACACCATCGAGAGTGGCCGCACGGAAGTGCACGGGCCGGTGGACGAGAAGGGCCTGTTCTCCCGCGCCATTGTTTGGGGGCCGGACGGCGCGGTTTACGGCACGGGCGCCCTCGGGCGGCTCTGGCGCTACGACCCCCTGTTCGGGGGCATGGAGGAAACGGGCGTGGACATTCCCACCGTGGCCGGGCGCGCCGTGCGCAACCAGGCGGACAGTTTCGCCGTGGACGCCGACCGGGGGCTCACCTACGGCGGGGGAACCGCCGACGGGGTGCTGTTCGCCTACGACGTTGCGGAGCGCACCGTCCGCTCCCTGGGCAAGCCGACCTGCTACCGCGGCATCAAGGGGCTGGCCGTAACCAACGACGGCCGCCTGTTCGGGATCAGCGGCCGCGAGGGTGACATCGGGCACCTGTTTTGTTACGACCCCGACAGACATGAACTGCGCGACCTGGGCATGATTGCGTCCGTGATCCAGGAGCGCGTTTACGGGTATGAGTTCTCGTGCAGCGCCATCGGCCGTGACGGGCAGATATACTTTGCCGAGCGCGACCGCGGGGGGCACCTGTGGATCTACTGGCCCGCCGTCAGGCGCCCGGCGACCGCCGAAGACTAAGCGTACAGGACGAGGGGGATGCATCATGCAGAACATCATCCAGAACGGCGAGAGCACCTACCAGATCGTCACGCCCGGTCACTACTCGCAGACCGAGCGCTACGCGGCCGAGCAGTTGCAGGACGCCTTGTTCCGCATGACCGGGGCGAAGCTGCCCGTTCGCTGGGGCAGCCAGCGGCTCCCCGACCGGCCCGCCCTACTGGTCGGCCGCATGGAGCGTGGGTCGGAGCCGGGCCTGTGGGATCGCGACAGCTACGAGATACTGCCGCAGGGGCGGGACCTGGTCCTGCGCGGCTCCGCGAGGCGCGCCACCATATATGCCGTCTACGCGTTCCTGGAGCGTCTGGCCGCACGGTTCTACGGGCCGGACGAGGTGATGCTGCCTCAGCTTAGACAAGTCCCGTTGCCCTCCGAGCCGCTGGTCTCGACGGCCGCCTTCGGTTACCGCCACGTCTTCTACCCCACCGCGCAGGTGCCGGAGTGGGCCGTGCGGTGGAAGCTCAACGTCCACAACGGCGCCGACCGCCGCTGGGGCCCGAACGCGAAGGCGCACTCATGGGGCCACTCCTTCCGCGCGCTGGTGCCCCCGCGGGAGCACTTCGCCGAGCACCCCGAGTACTTCTCCCTGGTGGACGGCATCCGGCGCGACCACGGGGAGCAGCTTTGCTGCACCAACCCGGACGTGGCCGACGTGGCCTGCGAGACGATGGCGCGCTGGATAGAGGATAACCCGGACCGTCGTATATTCGCCGTCGGAATGAACGACTGGCTCGGGTGGTGCGAATGCCCGGAGTGCGCCGCGGTGGACGAACGCGAGGGCACCCACGCCGCCCAGGTGCTCACGCTGGTCAACCGGGTCGCCGAGCGGTTCCCCGACCGCATCATCGCAACGCTCGCCTACTCCTGGACGGTGGAGCCGCCGCGGCAGATGGAGGCGCGCGACAACGTGCTCATCGTCCTGTGCCATAACCATGGTTGCTTTACCCACGCGCTCGAGCAATGCGAACTCAACGACGAATTCCTGAGCAATCTGCGGGGCTGGAACCGGCAGGCCGACCACATCCTCATCTGGGACTACTACGTCAACTACCACAGCTACCTGATGCCGACGCCGAACCTGCGCCGCATCCAGGCCGACCTGCGCCTCTACCGCGACAGCGGCGTGGCCGGCATGTTCTGCCAGGGCAGCGCCGTGCGCGGCGGCCAGTTCGAAGGGCTGCGGCAATACCTGCTGGCCCGCCTGCTGTGGAACCCCGACCAGGAAGCTTGGCCCATCGTCGAGGACTGGGTGCGGGGCGTCTACGGCCACACCCCCGGGGACTGCATCCTGGAGTACCTCGCCATGCTGCACGACCACGTGGATGAGAACGACGTCCACATGCCCTCCTTCGGCGCCACGCAGGAGATGCAGCCGGAGATCTTCACGCCGGAGGTGCTCGAAAGAGGCAAGGAACTGTGGGATCAGGCCGAGCGCGCGGCCACCACGGACGAAGCCCGGCGTAAGGTGTTCGCCGCCCGCGCGCCCGAGATGTGCTCCCGCCTTTTCCACGCCGGCATCGAGTACGTGGTCGAAGACGGCCGCCTGATGCCCCGGCCCGAGCCGGACACGGAGCTGCGCAACCGCTTCGTCGAGGCCGCCATCCTGGGCGACGCCGCGCACCTGCGCGAAAACGACGGGGCGCCGGAGGCCTTCGCCCGTAACTACGGCCGCAGCTACGAGGCCGCCGTGCTGGAGAGTGACGCGCTGAGGGCGGTCGTGGTCCCCGAAATGGGGGGGCGCATCTTCTCGATGGAGTGGAAGGAGGGCGACCTCGACCTGATGCACACCGACGATTTGGTGCGCATCGTCAACTACATGCCGTGCCACTGCGGCTACGAGTTCTCGGTGGAACCGGAATGGAAGGGCCCCGGCACCGAGGAGACCTACGAGACGTTGGAGCGGGACCCGACGGGGGTCCTCCTGCGGGCCGACGTGGGACGGGGGCTGACGGTGACGACGCGTTACTCCGTACGGGATGGGGAGTTCACCGCCCGGCACACCGTGGCCAACACCGGGAACGAACCGGTGGAGATCGCGCCCTTCACCCACCCGGAGTGGAACTACGGGGCCTTCGGCCCGGAAGCCGAACTGGCATTGCGCACGCGGGACGGCTCCTGGCGCACGATGGGACTCAACCCGGAAGAGCGTTCGGGACGCGACTTGCCGTTCGAAGGGGCAGACATGCCGGCGGGCGCCTGGCGACTGACCTCATCGGTGCAGCCGATCACGCTGGAGGAGGAGTTCGACGCGGAGACGGTCTCGCATACGCGCCTGAACCTGTCCGCCCGCAACGGCAATGTCAACCTCGAACTCCACTTCCGGCCGATCACGATTGCGCCCGGAGAGGCGTGCGCGTTCTGGACCAGATGGAGAATCGCCCCTCGCTGAGCCGGTGCGCCCATGCAGTGCCGTCCCAAAGAGACGCCACATAAGAGCCCGGGGCGCCTGCCCATCGAGCGGGCGGCCGGCCCTGGAGTGCGGTGGCTTGCCACCGCTCTTTCGTTGCGGGGCTTGCCCCGCCGCCGGTACGTCCTATCTGGAAATCGGATACCACGTATCCGTTGCCGGCAAGCCGACAGGATTGAAGGCGGTGCGGGGCTCTTCGAGCGCGCCAGGCCCGACACTCCGAGGGAGCGTCGCCCCGGTCGTCTTCGCGCTCTGCTTGGAATCCAATGCACGAGCCGCTCGGACAGGCGGGCCCCGGTGCGGGAAAGACCCAGCCTTTGGCCATGGCTGAAATATGGGTGAAGACAAGGACTGGAATCCCGGCCTGCATCACTCGGCCCCTCGCCGGGCAGAGCGGCACTGTACTCCCGGGATCGGCGCAGGTGCTACCACGCTTCATCCTTCTTCCTCTATGCGGACGCCGAACACGTGCCGACGGGTGTTCGCTCGCAGAACAGCTGTCCCGAACGGGCGCAAGATAGCAGCCCGGCGCGTCCGGCAGGCGCCCCGCGAACCGGCGTATTTCGTCAGTCCCCCGCACCCCCCAGCGCGGAATCCCTCCATCGGTTTGACCTCACCGCAGCGCCCCGCTAACATTCTCCGCTCGGTCGCGGGTTGGCCGCGGTCGTGCGATCGTTCCAGGAGTTCTTATCTCCGCGTCACCCGGAAGAGGTAGCCATGTCCACGCAGACGGGCGTCAACGAATTCAGAGGCACCGAAGAGGAAAGACGACAGATCGAGCAGGCCATTCCCCGAACCGCCCCGGCGGCCCCTGCGCGACCGCGCAAACTGCTGGTGGTCACGCTCAACATGCGGGACGGGGAGCCCCGCCGCGGCCACCGCTCCATCGGGCACGCCAATCTGGCACTCGAGCTGATGGGGCAGGCGACGGGCGCCTACGAGACGGTCTTCAGCAACGACGTCTCGCTCCTCGCCCCCGACTCCATCTCGGAGTTCGACGCGGTTTGCTTCAACAACACCACAGGCGTGCTGACGGATGATCCCGAGCAGCGGCGGGGCCTGCTGGACTTCGTGGCGGACGGCGGCGGCTTCGTCGGCTTCCACGCGGCGGCGGCCACCTTCGTGCAGTATCCCGAGTACGGGCAGTTCCCCGAGTTCGGCGAGATGCTGGGCGCCTATGAGAATGGCGGCCACCCCTGGCGGCCCGACGAGACCATCACGCTGAAGGTCGAGGAGCCCGAACACCCGGTGAACGCGGCCTTCGAGCAGGAGACCTTCGAGGTGCAGGACGAGGTGTTCCAGTTCCAGGACCCCTACTCACGGAGCCGACTGCGCGTTCTGCTGAGCATCGACACCGAGAAGACGGACATGGACCCCTCGCGCCGGTTCCTGCCGGAGCGGGCGGCCGACGGCGACTTCGCGATGAGCTGGGTCCGGCGGCATGGCGAGGGCCGGGTCTTCTATACCTCCCTCGGGCACAACAAGCACCTTTTCTGGGACCCGCAGTTGCTGGGCCACTTCCTGGCGGGCATACAGTTCGCTCTGGGCGACCTGGAAGCCGACGCCACGCCCAGCGCGTGAAGGCGCCGGGCCCTCCCGTATCTACCGGGTGGACGGCCGCCTCAGGCGTGCCCTCTGGTTCCGCGTCTTGCGGAGGTGGCATGGCTGCGGTAAGCTGTAGCCGCCGCAAGAGGGACCGGGAGACCGCGGAGCGTAGCGTGGGGTGAGTGCAAAATGTGTGGCTCGCTGTGGAAAACCGATCAGTTGGTCAAACTGTCCCGGACATACGATCCGGACAGCGAAGTTGTCTTCTACCATGGGGACGTCCGCAGCTTGCTGCCCGATATTCCTGACGAGAGCGTGCAGCTTGTAGTTACCTCCCCGCCCTACAACATAGGCAAGGAATACGAGAAGGACCGGACCTTGCGGGAGTATCGGGCCTTCCACCGTTCGGTGATATCACGGCTGGTGAGGCTTCTGCGGCCACAGGGCAGTCTGTGCTGGCAGGTGGGCAACTACGTTGATGATGGTGAAATCCTCCCCCTCGACTACCTGTTTCACAATATGTTCTCTGAGTTCGGCCTGCATCTGCGGAACCGCATCATCTGGCGCTTCCGCCACGGCCTGCACTGTGCCAACAGGTTCTCGGGGCGCTACGAGACAATCCTTTGGTACACGAAGACCGACGACTACGTGTTCAATCTCGACCCCGTCAGGGTCCCGCAGCGCTATCCGGGCAAGAAGCACTACAAGGGTCCGAAAAGAGGACAGAAGTCGGGCAACCCCCTTGGGAAGAACCCGTCGGATGTCTGGGACATCCCGAACGTGAAGTCCAACCACTGCGAGAAGACGATCCACCCCTGTCAGTTCCCCGTCGAACTGGTCGAGCGGTTAGTGCTGGCGCTGACCGACGAAGGGGACACCGTCATGGACCCGTATGCCGGCGTTGGATCGGTCGCAGTGGCTGCCCTCAAGCGGAAAAGAAAGTCCATCAGCGCAGAGACCGTCGGCAAGTACGTCGACGTAGCCATCGACAGAATCATGAAGATGGCCCGAGGCGACCTGAAGACGCGCCCCATGAACAAACCCGTCCACGAACCCGATACGGACCCGCGCTACGTCCAGCAGTTCATCGGCGGCATACTCGACGATAGCGAAGAGGAGGACTAACAGTGCGACTGGCCAAGAAGCATTCCCACCTCAATGGCGAGGAGTGGCTGTTAGTCCACAAAGAGGCCGAGTATCGGGAGTTGCTGGACGTCATCGGGGAAATCGACGCCGAGGAATGTCGGACCAAGAAGAGCCGGGAGAAGCGGATGCAGGGGCGCATGCTCTACAGCCCGACCGACCTCAACGCGGAGTTCGATCGGCGGCTGCGCCAAAGGGGCTGGGAGTCGGAGCGCTATGACTACTACATAGCGCACAACCACGATCAGGCCGAAGCGATGGCGGCCATGGACCTCCAGGAACAGAAGGATTATCTGGAGGAAGAGGGTTACGACGTCATTCGGTCCTACAATCAGACGGACCACGTGAAAGGCCAGATCGCCATCGAGGTGCAGTTCGGCAAATACGCGTTCGTGGCCTACGACCTGTTCGTCAAGCATCTGGTCTTCTACACCGGTCGCCGCATCAGCGTTGGCATCGAGGTCCTTCCCACCAAAGCCATGCAGCGGGAGATGTCCTCCGGCATAGGATACTACGAGGGCGAACTCCACAACCTCCTTCGCCACGGCCGGAACAATCCGCCCGTGCCCCTCGTTATCCTGGGTATAGAGCCGGAGGAAAGCGGCTGACGGCCACGGCCTTCCCCAGGCCCGAGCCGTCCTGCTCGGTGGGCGCCGCTCATTTCTGCTTCAGGGCCAGGAAGATCATTCGGTCGCCGCTTGTTTCATTCTGCAGAGACAGGTCGTAGCTGGGATAAGCGGCGACCGGGCGGAAGCCGGCCAGCTCCACTCGCAGCCGCACCTCATCGGCGGCCATCACTTTCAGCGCCTCGTCGCTGTGGAACTCGTAGCTGCGGTCGGGCTCGGTAACCTCCGCCTCGACCTCGACGTGATAGATGCCGGCGAAGTCCTCCAGCCAATGGCAGGACCGATAGACGAGGCGAATGCCGTCCCCCTCCCGCACTTCCTCGTACTCTTCCTCCAGCCGGTACCACTGGGCCAGGAAGTTCCAGTTGTCGATGACCAGAAGCCCGCCCGGCCGGAGGGCGGCGTACAGGCGCTCGAGCACCTCACTGACGGCCGCCGCGTCTTCCACGTAGCAGAGCACGGAGTTCATGGCCAGCACGGCGTCGAAGGCTGCCTGCACGTCAAGGCGGCGCATGTCCCGCCTGACGAGTTCGGCGTGCAGGCCCGCTTCGCCCAGCTTCCGACGGCACTCGGCCAGCATCGCGGAGCTGCTGTCGCAACCACGGACATCGTAACCTTCCCGCGCCAGCGGCACGACGTGGTAGCCGGTTCCACAGCCGACGTCCAGCACGTCCCGAACCGGCCGGGCGCAGACTTCCCGCAGCGCCCAGCGAAGGAACTCCATCTCCGTCCCCTCCGCCTCGGCGTTGAGTCTGCCGTAGACCAGCAGGTCGTAGACACGCGCGACTTTCTCGTCGTAGAGGCTGCCTCCGGACACGCACCGCCTCCTGCAGGGGAATCAACCGGCGACCAGCCCACGGAAAGGCTCCCCGAGCAGTTCCTCTATGCAGGGGGTCACCTTCCAGAACTGCTTCAGCTCGCGGTATTCGCGCACGAAGTTCGGATGGCCGCGCTCGAGACCGGCCTCCGCCCTGATCATCAGGTTCTTGGCCGTCGCCTCCGGGTCCACGAACTCGATGACGTCCGTCCGGTAGCCCATGATGCGCAGGGCCAGCGCGCGGAAACCGTCGGTCAGCAGGTCGGCCAGCCGCTGCCGCATGATGCCGTGCCGCGTGAGGGGGCGGAACAGCCGCGCGTCGATCTCGGCGTGCAACTCGTGCTGGCAGCAGGGCGCGGCCAGGATGACATGGCTATCCCACTCCACACCGCGGGCAATGGCCTCGTCGGTGGCCGTGTCGCACGCGTGCAGGCTCAGGACCACGTCGGGCGGCTCCTCCGGCTCGAACCCGCGAATGCTTGAGACGTGGAACTCCAGCCCCTCCCAGCCCAGCTCGTCCCGGAGGTCGTTGACGTCCGAGATCAGGTCCTCATTAACGTCAATGCCGACCACCCGTGTGGGGATGCCCCGGATGTCGTTCAGGTAGTGGTAGGCGGCGAACGTCAGATAGGCCTTGCCGCAGCCGCAGTCGGCCACACGAACGGTGCCCGCGGGCCAGTCGGCGTCGGCGACCGTCTGCCCGACGAGGTCGAGGAACTCGTTGATCTGGCGGAACTTGCCCTGCATCGAGGGCCGCACCTCGCCGTCGGCGGTCATCACGCCGAGCGCCTGCAGGAACTCGTCCGGCTCCCCGGCGCTCAGCGGGTAATCCTTCCGCCGGTCGTGGGCCAGTTCCGGGCCCTCGCCGGCCCGGGACGGCTTGCCCTCGCTCACGTGCGGCCGGCCCTTGCGGGAGAGCCGCACGTGCAGGTCGCGCCCGGAGGTCTGAACGTGTATCTGGCGATAACCGCCTGAGAGCATGGTGCGCAGGCGACGCCGCGCTTCGTCCGGGCCGCAATTCTTGTGGACGGCCTGTTTCTCGCCGAAGTAGGAGAACTGGAACTGACGCCGACCCTTCAGCATCACGGGACGCACGGTGACCTTGCGCCACTTCGCGCCGGCCCGAGGCTGGCTGAGCGTAACCTGAAGGAACGTATCCTCATCCTCGACCGCGTCGAGCACGAGGTCCCGGTAGTCCTCTTCGCGGCTTGTTTCGTCTGCTTCCATGGGATGATGACTACGGTAATCCAGAGCGCGGGACAATGCAATGCTGGGCGGGCACACGGTCTGAGCGGGCACTGGTTTCCGGATGCGATCGGGCCGGCAAAGCCGACTTTCCAACGGCCGGTAGCATGGGTTATTATAAATGCGCTGCGCCCTTTTTCGTCCGACAAGTAAGACCCGACGGGAAGCAGTTCGCAGGGGGAGAAACTATGAAGATAGTGATCCGTGCCGGTGGAGTGGGAACGCGTCTGTGGCCCTGGAGCCGATCCGACCGCCCCAAGCAGTTCCTGCCCCTGTTCGACGGGCAGAGCTCCATCCAGGTGGCCTGGGACCGCTTCACAGGCGCCGAGCTGGTGGCCGAGGACGAAATCTTCGTCAGCGTGGGGAAGGACAGCCTGGACCTCGTACTCGAGGAGCTTCCACGGATTTCCCGCGAGCAGATCATAGTGGAGCCCGCGCGGCGGGACACCGCCGCCGCCATCGGCCTCGAGACCGTCTGGGTCACGACGCAATGCGGCGGCGAGACGATCATCGCCAGCCTGGGCAGCGACCACTACGTGGGCAAGCCGGCAGAGTTCGTCAACGCGCTCCGGGCCGCGGAGCACTTCATTGAGAACAACCCCGGCTACCTTGTCGCCATCGCCTGCGAGCCCACACGCGTCGAACCCAACTACGGCCACATCAAGATGGGCACTCGACTCGGCGAGTTCGACGGCGTCGGGGTGCACAAGGTGGAGGACTTCACCGAGAAGCCGGACTGGCCCACCGCGGAGGAGTACACCGCCAGCGGCGATTACCTGTGGAACGCCAACTTCTTCGTCTGGGCGTCCGAGACGCTGATGAAGCAGTTCCGGGAGTTCGAGCCCGAGATGCACGAGACCCTGAAGGAGCTGGAGGAGAACCTGGTCGCCGGCGATTCGCGGGAGGCCCTCAAGACGTTCTACCCCCGGCTGAAGAAGGTCGCCGTGGACTACGCCGTTCTCGAACCGGCGGCGCGCAAAGACCGCATGGCCGTCATCCCGGTCGCCATGGAGTGGAGCGATATCGGAAGCTGGGCCACTCTGACAGACGCCTTCCCGCCCGACGAGGACGGCAATCTGCTGATGGGCCCCGTCATCGCGCAGGAAACCGAAAACACCACCGTCTTCGTCAAGAATCCGGACCGCAAGGTCGTCGCCACCATCGGCATCGACGGCCTGGCCATCGTCGAGACGGGCGACGCCCTGCTGATCTGCCCGAAGGACCAGTGCGGAAAGGTCAAGCGGCTGGTGCAGGAGATGCGCGAGAGCGAGAAGTGGCAGGACCTCGTCTGAACCCGCTCACGGGGGTTGACGCCGGACGAAACGCCGGATAGAATCAGCATTCATCGTGCGGCTTGCGCAGGCGAGTCGAACCCTCTCTTAAAGGCCGGAGCCTTATGCTGCAGGTCATGACCAGCGCCGAAGGCACCCTTGTGCCCGTGCTCGTGCAGCCGGGCGCGGGGGGCGACCGCATCTGCGGGGAGCACGACGGACGCCTGAAGGTCGCCGTCGGCGCGCCGCCCGAGCGTGGCAAGGCCAACAAGGCCGTCATCAAGCTCCTGGCCGACAGACTGGGCGTGAGCAAGTCGCAGATATCCATCCGTTCCGGACAGCACTCCAGGCGCAAGGAGGTCTTCATCGAGCGCGTCGCCCCCGATGCGCTCGAGGCCATCATAGGCTGACCTCTTCGAGGCTGACTTCGTCACCGGAACGCCCGTCTTCACGCCGCTACGTCCACACGTTACCAGCAACGCGTACATAAGCCCATGAGCTACAAAGAGACCATCAACCTGCCGGACACCGACTTCTCGATGCGCGCCCACCTGGACCGCCTCGAGCCCGCCATGCAAAAGAAGTGGGACGAGATGGACCTGTACGATAAGGTCCGGAAGGCCCGCGCCGGCGCGCCCAAATACGTCCTCCACGACGGTCCCCCCTACCCCACGGGGGACCTTCACATCGGCACCGGGCTCAACAAGGTGCTCAAGGACTTCCTGGTCCGCTACCGCACCATGCGCGGCTACGACGCCCCTTACGTGCCCGGGTGGGACTGCCACGGATTGCCCATCGAGTGGAAGGTCCTCGAGGAGGTCGGCGACGAACGCGAGAACCTGAGCAAGAGCGAAATCCGCCGCCGCTGCCGCGAATACGCCCTGCGCTACGTCGACGTGCAGAGGGAGCAGTTCAAATCGCTCGGCGTCAGCGGCGACTGGGAGAACCCCTACCTCACCCTCCAGCACTCCTACGAGGCCGGCATCATGGAGGTGTTCGCCGAGATGGTGGGCAAGGGCTTCGTCTATCGAGACCTGAAGCCCATCCACTGGTGCTACCACTGCCGCACCGCGCTCGCCGAGGCGGAGCTGGAATACGAGGAGGTCTCCGGGCCGTCCATCTACGTCAACTTCCCGCTGGTGGACGACGTGCACGATATGTTCGGCCTGGAGAGCGGCGCGGACGCACACCTGCTCATCTGGACCACCACGCCCTGGACCCTGCCGGCCAACCTGGCCGTCGCCGTCAACCGGCACGCCCACTACACGGCCGTCCGCTACCAGCACCCGAACACCGGCAGGACCGTCGTGAGCGTCTTCGGCGAGCCGCTGGTGGACATCGTTATGGGGGCGGCCGGCGTGGAAGACTACGAGAAGGTCGGCCGCGTGCCCGGCGGCGAGCTGGAAGGACTCACCTATCGCCATCCGTTCATCGAGCGCGACTGCCCCGTCGTGCTGGCCGAATACGTGAGCCTGACCGAGGGGACCGGATGCGTGCACACCGCGCCGGGCCACGGCCAGGAGGATTACATGACCGGGCTGAAGGAGGAGCTGGAGATACTGAGCCCGGTGGACGAGCGCGGCTACTTCACCGAGCGCGCCGGGCGGTTCGCCGGACAGCACATCGAGGAGGGCGACCGCACCATCGTCGAGCACCTGCGGGAGGAAGGCTACCTGCTGCACTCGGCGCAGTCCGAGCACTCCTACCCCCACTGCTGGCGGTGCCACCAGCCGGTCATCTTCCGCGCCACCGACCAGTGGTTCGTGAGGATGGACCACCGGGAGTTCCGCCAGCGGGCGATGGAGGCCGTCCGGGAGACCGAATGGGTGCCCGGATGGGGCGAGCAGCGGATACTGCACATGATCGCCGAGCGGCCCGACTGGTGCATCTCGCGCCAGCGCTCGTGGGGCGTTCCCATCCCCGCCTTCTACTGCCGGAAGTGCGGGGAGGTCCTGCTGGAGCAGGAAGTGGTCAGTAACGTGGCCCGCGTCTTCGCCGAGCACGGAGCGGATAGCTGGTTCCAGCAAGAGGACGCGGAGTTCTTCCTGCCCGAAGGCACCACATGCTCCTGCGGCGCGTCCGACTGGGAGAAGGAGACCGACATCCTGGACGTCTGGTTCGAGAGCGGCTCCTCCCACCACAGCGTCTGCCGCAAACACCCCGAGCTCCGCTGGCCGGCCGACCTCTACCTGGAGGGCACCGACCAGTACCGCGGCTGGTTCCAGCTCTCGCTGCTGCCGTCGCTGGCCGCCTGGGGCGAGCCGCCCTTCAGAACGGTGCTCACGCACGGATTCGTTGTGGACGCCGAGGGCAAGAAGATGTCGAAGTCCCTGGGCAACTTCATCAGCGTGGCCGAGGGCGTCGAGGAGTTCCGCTCCGACATCCTGCGGCTCTGGTGCTCCAGCGTCGATTACCGGGACCAGATAGCGGTCAACCGCGACTACCTGAAGAAAGGGATGGCCGACGCCTACCGGCGTGTGCGGAATACGTTCCGTTTCCTTCTGGGCAACACGGCCGACTTCGACCCGGCCGAGCACAGCGTGCCCTACGAGGACATGCCCGAGATAGACCGCTGGGTGCTGGACGAGCTGAGTCGGCTGGTCCAGCGTGTCACACAGGCCTGGGAAGAATACGAGCTGCACCAGGTCTACGGCCGCATCCACAACTTCTGCGCCGTCACCATGAGTTCGGTGTATCTGGACGTGCTCAAGGACCGGCTCTACTGCTCCGGCACCGACTGGCCCGGGCGGCGCAGCGCTCAGACCGTGCTGCACCACGTGCTGCTGACCCTCTGCAAGCTGACGGCGCCCATCCTGGTGCACACGGCCGAGGAGGTCTGGTCCCACGTCGAGCACAAGGACGAGGACGCCGAGAGCGTCCACCTCTGCTCCTGGCCCGAGCCGGTCGAGGCGTGGCTGGACGACGAACTCCACGAGCGCTGGCAGCGCCTGCTGGCCGTCCGGGACGACGTGCTGCGGGCCGTCGAGGCACTGCGGGAGGAGAAGGAGGTCTCGCAGGCCATGGAGGCGTGCGTCACGCTGGCCGCCCGGCGGAGCGGGCTGCGGGATCTACTGCTCGATCACCGGGACGCCCTGGCCGAACTGCTCATGGTCAGCGAACTGGAGATACTGCCCGACGAACCGTCTGAGGCGGAGGCGGCAGAGATGACCGCGGGCGAGTCCGAGCCGGACCTGCTGGTGCGCGCCCAGCCGTCAACGCACGCCAAGTGCGAACGCTGCTGGAACCTGCGCCCCAGCGTGGGAGAGCATCCGGAGCACGAGGACCTCTGCGACCGCTGCGTCCGCGCCGTCGCCGAGGACTGAACCGGCGGGATGCCACACGGGAGTCGACCGACCGTCGCGGCGGGTGTTACAATCATCTGAGATAATAGCGGCGGTCGTCCCGCTCACCTCACGTGTCTCTGTCACCGAGGAGGAACCACGTATGACGTTCCGATTGATTGTCACCCTTCTGACGCTTGTTACCCTTATGGCGCCTGCCTTCATCGGGGCACAGGAAGACTACCCCGCACCGGAGCCCCCGGAGGACACCTCCGAGTACGGCAAGCACTTCCAGCGCAGCATGACGCTGATGGCAACCAGCACCCCGGAGGACCGCAACACCGTCCGCATCCTCTACTACGGGCAGTCCATTATGGGGCAGAACTGGTCGGAGATGGTGGACGAGTACTTGCGGGAGAAATACCCCCACACCGACTTCGTGACGAAGAACCTGGCCATCGGCGGGTTCAGCTCGCCCCGGCTGGTGCGCACGATGCACTACGACGTGTTCCCGTTCTACCCCGACCTGCTGGTCTTCCACGTTTACGGCGCGCACGATAAGTACGAGGAGATCATCCGGGAGGTCCGCCGCCGCACCACCGCCGAGATAATCATGCAGAGCGACCACGCCAACAAGTGGCCCGACCCGAAGGTCGAGGGAGACGACTGGTGGCAGGAGCAGACGCAGTGGGGCGACAAGATGAATTACTTCCTGCTGCCGCGCATCGCGGAGAAGTATGGCTGCGCCTTCCAGCCCCAGCGCTGGGAGTGGGTGGACTACCTGAAGAACAACGACCTGGAACCCCCGGCCCTGCTTCGCGACGGTGTCCACCTGAACGAGCACGGCCGATGGCTGATGGCCGAACTACTGAAACGGTTCCTGGTCTATCTGCCCGACGAGCCGACCGACGAGTGGGAGGACCTGGTGACCACCGATGTGGTCGGCGAGGACCTGAAGTGGGACGGCAACCGGCTTCGCCTCGAGTTCGAGGGGAACCGCGTGGTGGCTCTGGCCGCGCCCGGGCCGCGCGCAACGGCCGAGGTCCTGATCGACGGCAAGAAGCCGAGCGAGTTCCCCGAGTGCTACACGTTCACCCGCCCCAGCGGCACGCCGCACATCGGCTGGCCCAGCATCAGGAAGATAACGTGGCAGACGCCGCCGGCTATCGAGCAGTGGACGGCCACCTGCACGGGCTTCAACGACGCGGCGGACGAGTTCGAGTTCACCGTCGAGGGCTCGGTCACCGGTCCGGACGGCAGCGGCGTCTCGACGGAGAGGTTCGTCAGCGACAGCGGCCGCATCGTCATCGAACCGGAGGACTGGGTCTTCGCCTACGACCGGAAGGTGTCCGGTAAGGAACCGCCCGAGCAGCACGTGGTCCGCTGGCGCGTCGAGCCGATGTTCGTGGACGAGTACACCCCGCCCCAGGTCGAGGACACGGCGAAGGAATACCCCACGGTTCTGGCGTCCGACCTGCCGAACACCCGGCACGTGCTGGAGCTGGTGGCGACGGGCGAGGAGAAGCCCGCAATCGAGGCCATCCGCGTCCACACCCCGCCACTGAGGTAAGCCGCACGGCGCCCCCTCAAGCCACCAGAAAGTGACGGCCGAAGGGGTCCGGCATAACCGAGTAATGGCCCCGCCATGCGCCGGAAGCCTCAGGCGAGTTGCTCGGCCAGGCGGCAGGCTTTGACGAAGCTGCCGATCTCGGCCGCGCCCTGCCAGGCGATGTCGAACGCCGTGCCGTGGTCCACGGAAGTCCGCACGATGGGCAGTCCCAGCGTGAGCGCGACGGCCTCGTGGAGGCCCAGCATCTTCACCGGGATGTGCCCCTGATCGTGATACATGCAGACAACCGCACCGTAGGCGCCGTCCAGCGCGGACCGGAAGACGGTGTCGGGCGGCAGCGGGCCCGCCGCGTCCAAGCCCGCTTCACGCGCCCGCTCGGCCGCCGGCCCGATGTGGTCTATCTCCTCACGACCGAAGGCGCCGCCCTCGCCAGCGTGCGGGTTCAGCCCCATCACGGCAATGCGCTTCGGCAGATCCAGTTTGACCACGGCGTCGTGGGTTATCTCAATGGTGTCGTAGATGACGTCGGCGTTAAGCCTCTCGATGGCCTCCCGCAGGGCGCAGTGCCTGGTGACGTGGGTGATCAGCAACTCCGGCAGCGCGAGCGTCATGGCGTAGCGCGACGTCCCGCAGAGTTCGGCGATGAAGTCGGTGTGGCCCGTGAAGTCGGGCAGTGTCAGCCGCGTGGCGGCCTTGTTCATGGGCAGCGTGACGATGGCGCGCAACTCGCCTTCGAGCGCCCGGCGCGTGGCGAACTCGACGTACTCGAGCGCCGCCCGGCCCGACGCCTTCGATATCTTCCCGATCCGCAGGTCGTCCCGCTTCAGGATGCCCATGTCATAGACGCTGAGCGCGTCCCCATCAGTCTCGCCCAACCGCTCGACGGGCTGGAGCGGGACGTCCAGATCGAGGATCTCCTTGCAGTGCTCCAGAATCGCCAGGTCGCCTATCAGCACGGCCGACTCCGGCATCTCGCCTTCCCTGAACGTCCTCAGTGCGATCTCCGGACCCACGCCGCTCGCGTCGCCCATGGTCACTCCGATGCACATGGCGCGTCCCCTTCCCGTCCGCAGATTTCTATCAGTCGCAGCAGCAGGTCGGTCGGGCCGAGCCCGCCGCCCTTGGTTATAAAGATCATCTCGCGCCCGTCGCGCACGACGGACGACTCCACCACCGACGGCCAGCGCTCGCGCAGCGGCCGCAGTCTGTCGAGGCCCAGCACGCGCAGCACAGTGATCGCCGTCTCCCCGCCGAAGGCCGCGAGCGTGTGCAGTTCGGGGGATTCCCCCACGACGGCCCGCGCGAGCGCGCCCAGCGCGCGCGCCACGGCGCGGGCCGGGTCCGTCACGCCGTGCCCGGCGGCATACTCCTCGTAGCCTCGCCGTCCGCCGGCCTCACTCACAGTATACAGCAGCACGGAGCGGCCGTCCCTCAGCGCATTCGACGCGGTCCCCACAGTACCCGCGGCGGCCGCAGAGGGGTCATCGGCGAACACCGCCTCCGGCGTCAGCCGAAGGGCCGCCATCCCCGCTTCCATCGCGCAGCGGACCTGCGCCAGCGCCCTCTCGTGCAGGCTCCCGTTGACGGCGAGCAAAGGGGCTCGCGGAGACGAAGCTTCGACGGCCGTGCCGGTCTCGAACATGCGCTCCGCGACGCGCTGCGCAAAGCCGGCGGCGCCGGCGCAGCGGTCCAGCATGCCCCAGCGCTCCACGGCGGACGCAATGCGGTCGAGGTCGGCCGGCTCCTGCGCGTCGAATACGCAGATGCACTGAGGCGAGTCGGTCTCCAGTTCGGGCGCATCCAGAAGCCCCCGGTCAACCACCTGAACGGGCACGGGGGTCTGCCGCCCGATGATCTCGGGTATGTCGCTCCAACGGACCGGCGCCAGCGGGTCGGCCGCGAATGACGTCTGCGCCAGCGGGACGCCGTCCACGTAGTGCCGGCCCTCGCTGGTCGTGCGGCCGGCCTGAGGGTAGGCGGGGACGAACGGCAGCCTGCGCGTCCCCGTTGCCCGCATCAGCGCCTCCAGTTCGATACCGATGTTGCCGCGCAGGGTCGAGTCGGTCTTCTTGTAGAAACGGTCGACGCCGGTCCATACCCCGCGCCGGGCGGCGTTGAGAACGCGCAGTCCCGCCTGGCGCGGCGGCAGATGCCGGCTCTCGGTGTCGGCCACCAGCACGCGAGGCCCCCCGCCGGCATCGATGGAGCCCCCCCGCCGGACGGTCACCTCCACGGACAGGCCTATGCGCGCGAACTGGGCCCCCGTCTCGGTGGCCCCGGTCAAATCATCGGCTATCACAAGGAGGTCGCTCAACAGCCTCTCCGCGATTCGGAGACGGAATAGCACCGCAGGGCAATGCACGAGCGGGGCGGTCGGCTGCTTAGACCGAGCGCAAAAACCTTACACCGCCACGAGGGTTGCGCATTGTGCCGGTCCGAAAGCGCCCTGTCAAGAAGTGGCACGGGAAGGCGCAGACCCCCGCTGCCGCCGTAAGTGGGTAACCCCCGCGGGTTGCCCGGCCCACGGGAGTCCCGTAGCATGTTAGCCATTACTTAAGAGCCTGTTCCCGGGCCATTACCGGACGCGGCCCCCTGCCGTCGGCGACCGGCACAAGTGGCGGCTCCGTTCCGTTCTTCGTGCCCAACCGGAGACATCCAATGCGAATCGGGAAGTTCGAGTTCAGCCTGCGGGAGCTCGCCGGGTCCATGGGCGATTTCGGCACGCTGCTGCCCCTGGCCATCGGTTACATCACCGTGTGCGGGATGGACCCGGCGGGCCTGCTGGTGATGATGGGGCTGGTCAACATCGCCACGGGCCTCATCTACCGCCTGCCCATGCCGCTGGAGCCGATGAAGGTGCTGGCGGTGATGGCCATCGCGGGGGACTGGGCACCTGAGAAAATCTATGCTGCCGGGATCACGATGGGGGTGGTATGGCTTCTCATGGCGACCAGCGGGGCCATGACGTATGTTGCGCGCTGGACGCCGAAGACGGTCGTGTGGGGAATCCAGCTCTCCCTCGGCCTCATGCTGGGACTGAAGGGACTGGAGATGATGAGCGGGTGGTGGATACTGGGCATCGCATCGGTGCTGATCGTTTTGCTCCTCCGGGAGAACCGCTACGCACCGGCGGCCGTCGTGCTGGTGGGAGTTGGCGTTCTCATCATGGCCCTGCGGGGCGAGCTGAGCGGTTTGAAGGGGCTTTCCTTCACGCTTCCCCCGCTGACGCACGTCGAGCCCAAACTCCTCTGGCCGGCCTTCCGCGACGGCGGGCTGGCCCAGATTCCCCTAACCGCAGCCAACGCCGTCATCGCCACCTCCGCGTTGATATCCCAGTACTGGCCGGAACGGAAAGTCACGGAGCGCCAGCTATCCTTCAACATGGGTGTGATGAACCTGGTGGTGCCGTTTTTCGGGGGCATGCCGATGTGCCACGGGGCCGGTGGACTGGCCGGGCAGTACTACTTCGGCGCCCGCACCGGCGGGACCAATATCATGGAGGGGGCCATCGAGATGGCGCTGGGACTGTTTTTGGCCGGCAGCATTGCCACCCTCTTCGCTGCCTTCCCGATGGCCATCGTGGGCGGCATGATGCTCATGGTGGGAGTGGAGCTTTTCAAGTTTGCCCGGAGGCTCCGCCTCGACCTTCGCCTGATCCCGGTAGGAGCGACCGTTGCCGGCTCGGTGGCGCTCAACATGGCCGTCGGTTTCGCAGTCGGCCTTCTGTTGCACTACCTGTTTCTCGGTAAGCCTGAGGAGGCAGGCGATGCGCAGTGACGAGGACCTGATGGCGAAGGTGGCCGAGGGCGACATGGACGCCTTCGGTGAGCTCGTGCGCCGCCACCAGGATTCGGCCTGGCGCATCGCCTACCACTATGTCGGCGACCGGGCCGAGGCCGAAGACCTGGCCCAGGAGGCCTTTCTGAAGATCCTCGGCGCCGCGTCGGCCTACCGTCCCACGGCCCGCTTCAGCACCTACCTCTACCGGGTCATCGCCAACCTGTGCATCGACTACCACCGCAAGAAGCGCCCGGACTACCCCGGAAAGATGCGGCCCCAGGAGAGCCACCTGGATGAACCGGATGAGCACCTGGCCGATGAGGAACGCAGCCGGGCGATCCAGCGTGCAGTGGATGAGCTGCCCGGCCGCCAGCGCATGGCAACAGTGTTACGCTACTACGAGGGCATGCCGCTCTCGCAGATCGCGGAAGCCATGGACACCACCTACAAGGCCGTCGAGCGGCTTCTGGCCCGCGCCAGAAAGTCGCTTGGCCCCCATCTCGAAGATTTCTCCGAGCAATAGAGGGAAGACCGGGGGATGACCCGAGCACGTTCGTTACATAATACAGAGGGAGGCAAGAACATGCGCTGCAAGACGGCACAGAGAAAGCTGGAAGCTTACGTGGGCGGGGAGCTTACGCGTAAGGAGCTTGCCCGTGTGGAGGACCACCTCGCTTCCTGTGCCGAATGTGGGCGGGCGCTGGAGCACGTCCGGCAACTGCACCGGGCACTGGGCGAGAAGACGGCCCCGCCCCTTCCGGCAGGTTTCCATGCCCGGCTTATGGCGCGCGCCCGGGAGCACAGGGCGAAGCGGAGCTGGGTCGAGCGCATCCTGCGCCCCTTCGACTGGAGACCCGCCATGCCGGCCGGGCTGCGCCTCGCTGCGGTCGCCGCCGTGCTCGTGGCCCTGGGCCTCGGGGGGCTCATCGGTCGGGACATGTGGCGTGGACAAGAGCCGCTGGAAACGCAGGCCGGCCAGATCGCCCAGGCCGACCCCGTTCGTCTCTACAGAATGGACTATCTCGCCGAAGCGCCCGACGGGTCGCTTGCAGGCGCGTACGTGAGCCTCGTCTCGGCCGGAGGGGAAGAATGACCGTTTGGAGAGAAGCACGCCCGATAGTGCTGGCTGTCTCGATTGCGCTGAACGTGGCCCTGCTTTCCACCTGGGCGGCGCACGCAATCCCTACCCGCCTACAAGAGGAACCGATCGCCCAAGAACCAACGCAACAAGAGATATGGTGCCCCTTGCACAGGGAGCTGGGCGTCACAATGGAGCAGTGGCGGCGGATAGAGCCCCGGCTCGTAGAATTCCACGAAAAGGCGCAGGAGAACTGTCAGAGGCTCCAGGGCCTGCGGGATGAATTGCTGGACCTCCTGGCCGCGCCGCAGCAGGATATGGAAGCTGTCCGAGCCAAACAAGAGGAGATACTGGAGGGCCACCGCAGAATGCAGGAGCTGGTGCTGGCCCGGCTGCGGGGCGAGAGAAAGGTGCTGACCGCCGAGCAGCAGGCAAAGCTGTTCGCCATGATCCGCCGGCGGATGAGCTGTCCCGGCCCCGGCCGCATGATGGGGCTGTCGGGCCGGGGTACCGGGGAGCGCCGGAGGAGCCGCGAAGACGTCGGACGCCGGTCCGCAACGCCCGCCGAGGAGCAAAGCCGGTGAGACTGAGACTGACCATCCTATCCCTGGCGAGCCTCGCCCTGCTGACCGGCTGCGCGGGCGTCGATCCGTGGGGTGTGTTCGAGCGCGTGCCCCCTTCGCGATCGGAGCCTTTCAAAAGCGATGTCGTCAGCACCGAGAACGAGGACGCCCCCGGGAGCTCGGGTCCGGACCTGTCCGGGCGTACATTGTCTCTTCCCAAGTGCGTTCACATCGCGCTGGAACACAATCCGCGAACCGCCGCTGCGTGGCAGGCGGCCCGGGCTGCTGCGGCGCGCGCCGGCCGGACCAGGGCCGAGTACCTGCCCGCCCTCGGGTTCCGCGCCGGGGCGTCCCGGGGGAACCCGGTGGAGCTGGACGGCAAGGCCGACACGGGGACACGGGACCGCTATGAGGGCATCTTCGGCGCGCGCTGGCTCCTGCTCGACGGCGGTGGGCGCCAGGCTCGCGTGGAAGGCGCAGAGGCCGAACTGCTGGCGGCAAACTTCCGGCACAGCACCGTTTTGCAGGATCTGGTCCTCTCCGTGGAAGAGAAATACTACAACCTCCTTGCAGCCCGCAGCTTCAAAGAAGTCGCCGCGGAGACGGTCAAGCAACGCGAGTATCAGCTCGAACTCGCCGCGGCGCGCCATCGGGTCGGCGTCGCCGCCAGGTCCGACGTACTGAAGGCCGAGACCGAGAAGGCGGATGCGGACCTGGCACTGATTCGTGCGCAGAACGCCGTGCACGTTGCCAGGGGGCAACTGGCTCGCGCGATGGGCCTGCGCGCGAACGCGGAGTTCGAGGTGGCCGACATCCCCGAGGAATCCTATGGGCGCGCGTTGGAAGACGTGGACGTTCTGCTCGCCGAAGCGGCACGAAATCGTCCCGAACTGAAATCGGCGCTGGCGGAAGTTCAGGCGGAGCGCGCCGCCATCCGGGTGGCCCGGTCGCGGTATTGGCCCACGTTTGGCCTGGACACATCCTACGGCTGGCTGGGGCGACACCTGCTGCCCGATCAGCGACAGTGGAGCCTCGGCGTGGTGGCGGACGTGCCGTTGTTCACCGGGTTTGATCGACCCTATCAGGTTCAAGGGGCCGAGGCGGACCTGGCCCGGGCCGTGGCTGAGCGGCAGGATGTGCTGCAGGGCATCGAGTTGGAGGTGTGGACGGCCTACTGGGAGGTTATCGAGGCCAGCGAGGCCGTCGAGGCGGCCCGCCGGCTGGTGGCGAGCGCTGAGGAAAGCGCGCGCGTCGCCGAGGGCGAATACAAAAACGGCACCGGCGGGATTGTGGACCTGATCGTCGCGCAGACGGCGAGCACGGCCGCGCGCAACCGACTGGTCCAGGCTCGCCTGGACTGGCATACCGCAACCGCGCGTTTCAAGCGCGCGGTCGGCAGGTCCCTGGCCGAGATGAGCCCGGTTGGATTGGAGAGCGAGGCAGGATTGTCAGAATGAAAAGCAAACGCACAGCTATGGTTGCCATCGTGGTCCTGGCCCTCACAGCGGCCGCGGGGCTCTGGTTTGCCGCCGGCGGGAAACCGGACGCGACCGCGTCCTCCCAGCAGGGCCGGCAGAAGAAGGCGCCGCTGGTTGAAGTGGCGCCGGTGCGAAACGCGCCCATTGCCCGAACGCTCGAGTTGACCGGCGAGGTGGTGGCGACCGATTCGGTGGTCATCGAGGCCACGAAGGAGGGGCCGATAACTTACTGCCCCTGGCGCGAAGGCGACGAAGTCCGTGCCGGCGAGAAGCTGATCGAGATCGACCGAGAGGTCCACCGGGCGGAGGTCCAGACGGCACGGGCCGCGCTGGCCGTGGCCGAGTCAAAGCTGGCGGACCTCAAAGCCGGTGCACGTCCCGAGGAGGTCCAGAAGGCCGAAGCAACCGTGAGGAAATGGCAGGCGACGCTCGCGGAGGCGCGCAAGGCCCACGAGCGCCAGATGGACCTCATCACGCAGGACTTCACCTCACAGCAGAGCGTAGACCAGGCGCGGGAGAAGATGGAAGTTGCCGAAGCCGAACTGGCGGCCGCGCAGGAGACGCTGCGCATGCTGAAGGCCGGCCCAACGACCACCGAGATCGCTGTGCAGGAGGCGGCGGTGAAGGAAGCCGCCGCTCGGCTCGCCCTGGCCGAGGCGCACCTGGCCGAGTGCGTGATCGCGGCTCCCTTCGACGGCACGATCACGCAGGTGCATGTTCGGCCGGGCGATCTGGCGGAACCACGCAGCCCGTTGGTGGAGATGTACGCGCCCGACTCCCTCGTGGTGCGGTTCAGCGTACCGGAGACCTACGCTGCTTCAGTGCGGCCCGGCCTTCGGCTGAGTGTCAGGCTGGACGCTCTGCCCGGTCGGACGTTGCCGGCCGAGGTGGTGCGCGCCTACCCCCAGCTTGACGCGGTCATGCGTACGCGCACCGTGGAGGCTTCGCTTGAGGGCGATGTCGAACACATGCCGCACCAGTTCGCCCGGCTCGTCCTGCAGTTGGAGTCGGTTCAGGACGCAACGGTGGTTCCCGCAGAGGCCGTTCTTGAGACCCACGACGGGGGGAGGGTTCTCTTCGTCGTCGAAAGCGGCAAGGCCGTTCGGCGCAAAGTTAAGCTCGGTATCGAAGGGGAACGGAGCGCGCAGGTGGTCAGCGGCGTGGAGGCCGGCGAGCAAGTCATTGTGACGGGCCAGGAAGACCTGAAAGATGGCACGCCCGTCCGCGTCGCGGGGGCCGGTGAAGAGCAGGAAGGCCGAGGCGGTGACGGAGGCCGGACCTCCGACAGCGGACAGCGCCGTGGCCCGGGGGGCGGGCAATGAGGATAACGAAACACTCTGTCGGGCGGCGCCTGGCCACCAGCGCCATCGTGGTGGCCCTGGTGGTGCTGGGGCTCTACGGGCTGTGGCGGTTGCCTGTGGACTTTCTGCCGGACATCACCTACCCCCTCGTCAAGCTGCACATCAGGTGGCCCGGGGCCACGCCCGACGAGATCGACAAGGATGTCGCCGACCCCGTGGAGCGCCTCATGGCAACCGTGGAGGACCTCGACTATCTGGAGTCCTCTTCGCGCGAGGGGGTCTATTCGCTCGACGTCCACTTCGAGTACGGCACGGACGTGGACGCGGCGTTCCAGGACGTGCTGGCGGCGCTGACCCGCGCCGAGCAGGACCTGCCCGAGGACATCGAGCCCCCCTTCGTCTTCAAGGCGGACCCCTCCCAACTACCCGTGATGCAGGTGGCGATCAACTCGGAGCGCTGGGGGGCGGTCCAGCTGCGTGAGTGGGCGGACAACTGGCTCCAGGACCGCATTCTCGCCGTCAAAGGCGTGGCCGGAACTGAGATCATAGGCGGGCTGGAGCGCGAGATACGCGTTCTGATCGACCCGGCGGCCGTGGAAAAGCACAACCTGTCCCTCGATACCGTGCTCGGCCGACTCGACCAGGAGAACGTGGAGCGGACCGGTGGGCGGGTCACCGTCGGGCGCCGCGAGGTGATCGCGCGTACGACGGGTGAATTCACGTCCCTGGAGGACATCCGTTCGGTGCTGGTGGCCCGCCGTGGACAGCAGAAGGTCTACCTGCGCGACATTGCCGAGGTCGAGGACGCCCACGAAGAGGTGCGGGTCATCACCCGCTTCAACGGCGAGGACTGCGTGAAGGTATCGGTCCTGAAGGAAGCCGAGGCGAATACCGTCGAGGTGGCCGAGGCAGTCGCCGGGAGGCTGGGTGAACTGCGGCCCGCGTTTCCCGAGGGGCTGCACCTGGATTACGTCGAGAACCAGGCGCAGTACGTGCGCCAGTCCCTCGCGGGCGTACGCAACGCGGCGGTCGGGGCCGCCGTGCTGTTGGTGATCATCGTTTACCTGTTTCTGGGGAGCGCGCGGCAGGTGGCGGTAATGGCCGTGGCCCTCCCTCTCACGCTCGTTCTGAACTTTGGCCTGATGAAGATGGCCGGATTCTCGCTCAACATCTTTTCGCTGGGCGGGCTGGTAGTCGCCATCGGGGTTGTCCTGGACAATTCGATCGTGGTCCTGGAGAACATCACGCGCCTGCGCCACGAGCAGCCGGATGGAGACGCCGCCGACCAGGCCGTGGCGGCCACCGGCGAGGTAGGGCCTGCCATTGTTGCGGCGACTCTGTCGTTCCTTGCGCTCTTCGTACCGTTCCTGATCGTGCCCGGCCTCACCAGCCTGCTTTTCCGGGAGCTGATCCTGGTGGTCGCCGGCATCGTGGTGATCAGCCTGACCGTGGCCGTATCGGTGACGCCGATGCTGGCCGCTACGTTGCACGGACGCCGCCGGGGAGCTTACAGCGCCGGTGGGTTCGAGCGGTTTTTCGCGCGCGTCACCGATGCCTACGGCTGGACACTAAGGGGCGTTCTTCGCGGCCGGTGGCTCGTGGTTCCTCTCTTTCTGGCGGCCCTGGCCGGGGGATTCCTTCTGATGGGCCGGCTGGGTGGCGAGTTCCTGCCGCTGATGGACGACGGGCGAATCATGGTCAAGGTGAGACTGCCCGCCGGTGCCTCCGTGCACGAAACCGACCGGGCGGTTCGAAAGATCGAAAAACAGATCGCCGACGATCCCCTTATCGAGAGCATTTTCTCCCTGGCCGGCGGGCAGGTACGGGGGCTCTACACCTATGAGGTGGCCAACGAGGGTGAACTCGACCTGCAGCTTGTCCCCAAGGCGGAGCGGAACGTCAGCACGGCCCGGTACGTGGCCCGCCTGCGCCAGCAGGTTGGCAAAGCAGCCCCGCCCGGTGTCAGGGCCATGGCCCGCCAGATGCCCGTCAAGGGCATACACGGCATGAGGGCCTCGGACATCATCGTTGAAGTCCGAGGACAGGACGCCGAAACGCTCGCCGGCCTCGCCGACCGAACGGCGCGCGCGATAAGGGAATCCGGTGCCTTCACCAACGTGAACATCTCGATGGACCTCTCTCGGCCCGAGTACCAGGTCCGGCTCGACCGGGCGAAGGCAGCGGAACTGGGCGTCTCCGTGGCCGACGTGGCCCGCGCCCTGCGAACGCTCATCAACGGTGCCGTGCCCACGCGCTATCGCGAGGGCTCGGAGTACTACGATATCCGCGTCCTCGTGCCCGAGGCACAGATGCGCAGCCGACAGGACGTCGAGAACCTGTCCCTGACCTGCGCCCAGGGGGAAACCCTCCGCGTACGAGACGTCGCCGAGGTCCGCCCGGCCGTGGGGCCCGTGGAGATCATCCGTCAGAACCAGGCCAAGCAGGTCACGGTCGAAGCGGACATGACCGACGGCGACCTGGCCGGGGCCGTCGCCAGGCTCCGGGGACTGCTGGACGGTTTGGACCGGCCGGCGGGCTACGAGTTCACCTTCGGCGGCCGGGCCGAGATGATGTCCGACATGAAACGCACGGTGCTGGCCGTCCTGGCCTTCGCGCTTTTCTTCTCGTTCATCGTCCTGACGGTTCAGTTCGACAGCGTGAAGCTGCCGGTCCTGATCCTGGGCAGCGTGCCCGTCTGCCTGGCCGGCGTGGTCTATCTTCTCTACGCGACGGGATTCCCTCTCGGGGCCACGGTCATCATCGGCGTGCTGGTCGTCGTCGCAGCCACGGTCAACGACGGCGTCTTGCTGTTGACGTTCGCCGGAGACCTTCGGGACGAGCGGGGCCTGGACCCTACCGAGGCCGTCGTGGATGCCGCCAGAACCCGCCTGCGGCCACGCTTGATGACAACCCTGACGACCATGATGGGCTTCCTGCCGCTGGCGCTGAATCTCGGCGAGGGCGGCGACATGCTCCAGCCGATGGCCGTCGGCGCCATCGGCGGACTGGCCATGGAGATGGCGGTAGCGCTCTTCCTGATGCCCTGCCTCTACGTGCTGTTCACACGACGCGCGGGCACAGCCTGACTTCAACGCCCGTCAACTCACAGGAGCGAGGCCACCATCTCGCGGAAGGCCCTTGCGGGCAGGCCCTCTTCGATGTAGCCCGCCAGGCGGTCGCGGCCTATGCGGTCGAGCAGTTCACCGGCCATCTCCACCAGCGCGATGCTGGCGCTTACCTGCTCGACCGGGTCTCCGTTGCGCGTCAGCACGTCGTAGGACAGCCAGCCCTCCCACCCGAGGCGGTCCATGTAGAAGACCATCTCCAGCAGGTCCCACAGGTTGACCGAGCCGGGCAGCATGTCCCAGTCCCATTCGCGCCCGTTGTCGTTGAAGTGCACGTAGAAGAGCCGGCCGGCCTGATGCGCCAGGCAGAGCATCTCGGCGGGCGTTTCCTTGGCCAGCAGCGCGTGGCCCACGTCCATGGTGACGCCCACGTGCGGGAAGCCGAGCCGCTCGCAGAGATAGAGCGTGCGTCCCATGTCGCCGAGGATGCAGAAGTTGCGCGACTCGTTTAGCTTGTATTCCAGGCTGATGCGCACGTCGTCGCGGTGCGCGGCCGCCTCCCCGATGCCTTCGCACAGCCACTCCCATTGCTTCCAGTAGTCCGCCTGGAAGCTGTAGTTGTGCCCGTCGATGAGCGGGCAGCAGGTTATCATGTCCGTGCCCAGCTCATCGGCCAGGTCCATCGCCGTCTTCATGTCGTCGACGGCGTCGCGGCGCAGCGCGGGATCGGTCGAGGTGAAAGAGCCGGCCTGCCACTTCTTACGGCTCTTGACGTTCAGGTTGACCGCCGAGACCGCCAGCCCGGAGTCCTTCACAACCTCGATGGCGCCCGGCACATCGTCGCCGAAGTCGCCGGGAAAGACGATTTCGATGCCGTCCGCGCCCTCGACCTGCTCGACAAGCTCGAGTTCCTCCGGCAGGCTGCGGGCCGGCTGGTACACGTGGAACCGGTCCGCCTGCCGGCCCATCAGGCCGACCATCACGGAGTGTTTCACGTTCATAGGGCAAAGCTCCTTTCAGTCCACCGATGGCGGGATGAACCACAGAATTCACGAAGCACACGATTTACGGCAGGAGAAGGACTCGGTGACATCCTCCCTCGTCTTTCCTTCGTGACCTTCGCGCTCTTCGTGGTGAAAAAGGCAACAAAGAACGTGCGGCCC
>JAWODG010000065.1:0-3414 GCA_046483385.1 Candidatus Brocadiia bacterium
CAGCGCGGAGTCCAGGGTCTGTCCTACCTCCGGAGCATCGTGGCTTCCCGCGAACGACCCCCGCCCCTGCCGGCCGCGGCATGACCGGCGCCGCAGGCCCGTTCTACCCGGCCAACTGCAGGGAATGTCTGCTCAGACCTGCTTCGACTCCGCTCTTCAGCCCCCCGCCGCTGGACGGTAAACACTTACGCCTAAGAATTAGTTCATCTGACACAGTTGACCTCCCTCAGAAAAAGGATGTCGAACTTCAGCCCGCTTGTCGACGAACGGATTCTGGCTTCCCAAATTCCTTGTCAAAGCGTTCCAGTGCGACCGCTCGGTAAGCTTGACTCAGCTCGAACCCGACGTAGTTGCAGCCCAGCCGGCGGGCCGCCAGTGCCGTCGTGCCCGTGCCCATGAAGGGGTCCAGCACCAGCAGCGGTTCATCGCTCCCCAGGCCGTGCAATTGGATGCACATCTCGGGCAGCCGGTCGGGGAAGGCCGCCGGGTGAGGCTTGGCGCCGGTCACCGTTTCGTACGGAATGTACCAGGTATTGCCCCGGTCGCGGCAGTCCTGCCGGGCGCTCTTCCACCGCCCTATGTTGCTCTTGTCTTGATAGGGAACGCCCACCGAAAGCTTGTCGAGCTTCACCCGGCCGGTTCGGGTGAAGTGGAAGATATACTCGTGGCAGTTGTTCACGAACCGCGCGCTGTTGACCGGCTTGTAGTGGCCCATGTTGACGCCTTCCTCGGGCGCCGCGATGGACTTGACCCAGTGGATGGTGTTCTGCAGGTGGAAGTGCTCCCGGACCCGGTCGGCCACGCGCAGCGAACGCAGCTCGTCCGAAGGCCGGTCGCCGATGTTGAAGAAGAACGAGCCGTCTTCCTTAAGAACGCGGCGGCACTCGGCCGTCACCTCCTCCATCCAGTCCAGGTAGCGGTCGAAGGGAAGGTTGTCGTCGTGGTTATCGTAGGCCACGCCGATGTTGTACGGCGGGGAGGTGACGATGACGTCAACGCAGCCGTCCGGCAGCCGCTCCCGCATGCCGGCGACGCAGTCCTGACGGAAGATACGGTTCCGCACATCTTCATCGGTCTTCACGACTTCCGACATATCTCCCAGGCCCCCGATGACAGCGGTCTATTCCGGTGGTTCCACGATCACATTATGCTGCAAAGGGCCGACCATCTTCACCTTTTTCTCGTAAACCCGCCCTCGTACGTACTTTATGGCCACACAGAATAAAGCCGCCCCGTCGGTCGTTCCGTGCCCGTCCGTGTCTCAGGAAAGGGGCCCCGGCAAGGGGCGCCGAGCACAGCCGGGGCGGCTGTGCCACATCGCAGCCCGCCCGGGCCCGTGGTCACGGTCACAGCAGGTCGGGCAGCTTGACCCGCGCGTAGGCCACCTCGTCGTGGTAGGTGCCGCCGTCGGGACCGCGCTCGTAGATGCAGTGGACGTTGCCGTCCTGGTCGGCCGCCAGGTCGCTGTAGCCGGCGCGTTCCGGCCACAGGACCATCGGGTCCGACCATGTGCGTCCCCGGTCCGTGCTCACGCGGAGCGCCAGCTCCCGCCGGGTGTCCGCCGAGTAGCTGCCGGACTCGTTGGCGACGTTGGGATTGCAGAAAACGAGCGGCCGGTCGTCGCCTTCGCCCCCTTCGCCCAGGGGCACGGACGTCAGCCCGGCGTGGCAGACCGGTTCCGGCAGTTGGGATTCCTCCGTCACTTGCCCGAAGGTCAGGCCGTCCGGCTCACCCCATGAGACTTTCCGATGACCGCCGCCCTCGTGGTTGCGGAAGTTGTAGTAGATGCGCCCGTCACCGGGGTCGGCCATGCAGAATTCGCGAATTGAGTCGAACCGGGCGGTCGCGCCGCGGTCCCAGCTCTCCCCGCCGTCGTCGCTGTATAGCACGCAGTCGTAGCGCTGCCCCGTACCCAGGTCCAGCCCCATGCAAAAGCCGGCCTGAATGAGCAGCCGCCCGCTGCCCAACTGTATGCCGTGCACGCCGTTACCGGTGGCGGCGCTGGTCGAGTCATCCGGGAAAGGCAACTCCAGCCGCTTCGGCTTCCGCCACGTCTCGCCGTCGTCCTCGCTGATGACAACGTGGTCTATCTGCCGCATCTTCGCCATGTGGTAGTACTGCGTGGTGCGCACCACGTTCTCGCCGTTCTCAACGGGCCAGTAGCGGCAGAATTTGAGGATGCGGCCGCGCTCGCGGTCCACCACGACCGGCCCGGAGTGGATGTCCGTCCGGCTCTCGTGCGCGATGGTCTGGGGCGGCCCGAACGACTCCCCCCCGTCGGTGCTCCGGCGCACGACCATGTCCGTCTCGTGGCCGAAATCGGCCACGCTGCCCTTCCGCTGGCCGCTGAAGGCCAGAATAGTTCCCTCGGGCGTCACCGCCAGCGACACTATGCGGTACCAGTCCTCGTCCTCATGCCGAAACAGCACGTGTTCCGCGTCCGGTTCAATCTGTTGCACTGAGTGCCTCCGTTCATCCCTGCGCCGCCAGCTTCAGGCCGCCGACCATGATGGGCGGGGCCCACGTGCTGCCGAACCATTCTCTCTCGCTCCCGATGGCCTCCACCTGCTTGAGCGTCTCGTACACGTTGCCGGCCACCATGCAGTCCTTCACCCGGCCCTGGACTTCCCCGTCCTCGACGAGAAAACCGAGTGCCACGTTCACGCTGAACTCGCCGGCCAGCGTGTTGCTCTGGCCGGAACCGAGCGTCTGCTCGATGATCAGGCCACGCCCCATCCCGGAGACCATGTCGTCGTAACTCGTCTCGCCCGCGCTGATGACCGAGTTGGTGCTGGACGGTGAGGGCCGGCTGGAGTAGCTGCGGAAGCCGTGGCCCGTCGGCTCGATGCCGAG
Organism: Candidatus Brocadiia bacterium; assembly: GCA_046483385.1. Taxonomy (GTDB): domain Bacteria; phylum Planctomycetota; class Brocadiia; order SM23-32; family SM23-32; genus B1Sed10-231. Next base: position 2,854 of record JAWODG010000065.1, read on the forward strand.
CAGTCCGGCCGTCTGGAGGTCCGCCATGTAGCTGCGAAGCACACCCTCCTCGAAAACCGGCCGCCGCCCGGTGGGCACGCCCTCGTCGTCGAGCGGGCAGCTTCCGGGGGCCCAGTCCAGCGTGGGATCGTCCGATATGGTAAGGCGCGGGTCGATGATCTGCTCGCCGATGCGGCCACGCAGGATGGAGGAGCCCTTGTGCACCAGCTTGCCGTTGAGGGCCTGCTCGATCGGACTGAGGAGGTTGCCCAGCGCTTTCGGGGTGAAGATCATGGGCATCGCCTCCAGCTTCGCCGGCGCCACCGTGGAGGCGTCCCGCACCTTGTCCAGCACTGTCTGCGTCAGGTCCACGACGCTGTCGAACGGCCGCGACCATGTCCTGTATTGATAGACCTGCAGGAGCCCGTCATCGCGGACCTTTACCGAAGGTGCCGGTGTTCCCTGTCTCTTTGCGATCTACCAGGATCCCGATAACAACATGCGTGACACAGCACTTGCCTATGCCAAAGGTATTGGGGGCACCCGCGCCGGAGTGATAGAGACCACCTTTGAAGAAGAAAC
>JAWODG010000114.1:0-6603 GCA_046483385.1 Candidatus Brocadiia bacterium
GTCGGAGATCCTTCGTTGCGCCGTACGGCGAACTCAGGATGACATTCCTGCGGTCCTGCGGCAATGCGAACGGTGGACGGGGGCGCGGCTTTGCCGCGAATCATGAATCAGGAATCCAGAATTATGAATTCAACGGCGACGCCGAACAGCCGAGCCTCCTTCGTTCGCCGTCCGGCGAACTACGGAGCCCAAGGGACGAGCATCCTCCGCGCGAGGCTACGGAGGCCGGGGATCGGGCCTCCTCCGCGCGAGGCTACGGAGCCCAAGGGACGATCTGCGCCTTCAGCGCGTTCTGTCTATCAACTATCAACCAGCAACTATCAACTGCCGGTCGGCGGCGAGCAGGAGCAGGAGCACGAGTGAGAGCACGAGGGCAAGTGAGCATGTCTTTCCGCCGTACGCCATCTGCGTAATCTGCGCAATCTGCGGATTGCTGTTTGGCGGGCAAGCCGCCTCCGAGGCTCCGTTTTGCAGGCTGGCTCAGTAATGTCGTGTGCTCGGTTCTGTGTTGACAACGGCCTGCGTAGATGTACAATTAAAGTGTACTACTAAGGAGACGGCGCTATGGACACCGTCAGCATGTCGGAGGCGCGGAGACGGCTGAGCGACCTGGTCAGGGCAGCCGAGCGCGGGGAGTCGGTGACGATTACGCGGCGAGGCAAGCAAGTGGCCCGCATAGTGCCGGCCCGGCGGGAACGGCTGCGAGCCCTGCCGGACCTCTCGGAGTTCAGGGCGTCCATCGAGGTAAGGGGTAAGCCCCTCTCACAAACGGTCATCGACATGCGCGCCCGGGAGCGCTACTGATGGCCTACATCGATACCAGCGTCCTTGTCGCCTACTACTGTCCGGAGCCCCTGAGCGCTCTGGCACAGGAGGCGATTGAGAGGGCCGAAACACCGACTGTCAACCCCCTCATCGAGGTGGAGTTCTGCTCCGCTTTGGCGATCAAGGTGCGGACCGGGGAGCTCGAAGCCGAATCGGCGGAACGGGTCCTGGGCCGCTTTCGGCAGCACCTCGAGGAAGACTGCTATCGCATCATTCCGATCGAAACCAGGGAGTATCTGCTGGCCGCCGACTGGCTCAGTCGTTTCTCTACCCCGCTACGCACCGTCGATGCCCTCCACCTGGCGAGCGCCTTCACCGTCGGCCTCCGGCTTCTCACCGCAGACCGGGCCCTCGCCCGCTCGGCCGAGCATTTTGGGGTCGAGTGTGATCTGGTCTCGTAGAGGCCAGGGTGCCGGGCTGCCGGCCCCATCGGGCGGAATCATCTATGTCCCTTGCGAGGGGCGCCATAGCGCCTATAATACGCCACCTTTCAACAGCCGTGTTCTCTCGCGCGAAGGAGTCAGACGATGGCGCGCATACCCGTTGCTCTGCAGTTGTTCACCGTCCGGCAGTTGCTGGCCGAGGATTACGTCGGCACTTTGAAGGAGGTCAAGGCCCTCGGCTACGACCTGGTTCAACTCACCGGCAGCCTGCCCTTCGAGGCGCCCGAGATGCGGGAGGTGCTCGACGACATTGGCCTCCAGCCTGTCGGCATCCACGTCGGCGGTGACCAGCTCACCGACAACCTCGAACACTGGGCCGATTACGCGAAGACGGTCGGCACGAAGGACCTGGTCTGGCCCTATGTGGCGGAGGGACAGCGAGAGACGCTCGAGGACTGGGAGCGACTAGCCGCCACGATGGACGAAGTCGGCGCGCGGTGCCGCGAACTCGGCGTCCGGCTGTCCTACCACAACCACAGCTTCGAGTTCGTCAAGTTCGACGGGCAGTACGCGCTCGACCTGCTCTACTCAAAGACCGACCCGGAGAACCTGCTCGCGGAGATCGACACTTACTGGGTGAAGCACGGTGGTGAGGACCCGGCCGCCTACATCCGCAAATACGCCGGCCGGCAGGCCATCCTGCACCTGAAGGACATGGCCGACGACGAGGACCAGTCCTTCGCGGAGATCGGCAACGGCATCCTGGATTGGGAGGACATCCACCAGGCGGCCATCGAGGCGGGGGTGGAGTACTACGCCGTCGAGCAGGACCGCTGCCCCGGGGACCCGCTGGACAGCGCCCGTATGAGCATCGAGTTCATCCGGGAGAACATGTCGGATTGAGAAGCCGGAACGGCAACGCCGGGACTGGCAACCGCAGATGTGCGCGGATGCACGCGGATGACGCTGCCGGGTTTTAGGACAGCTTCGCGAGCCCCCACGGTTCGCCGTACGGCGAACGGCTGTGCCACACGGGATCAGAGCGTGAAGCGGTGGTAGGGATGCCGGCACGGGAGACCGGGGGCTATGCGGAAATCACGTTCGGCCGGCGCGCAGATGCCGGACCAGATGGTGGCCCAGACGCCGCCATCGGGGCGCGCGTGGTCGCCCGTGCAGATGGGTGTCTCATGGTCTTTCAGAACGGTGCGAACATCCTTCAGGGAGATGTTCTGGCGCGCGCGGCCGAGTAGTGCACGGGCCCGCGCAACGCGACGTCTGGAGCGGGCGGCGCTCTGCTCTCGGTCGCCCTCCAGCGCGGCGGTGCGGATGTCGTACTCGCCGCGCGGGAACTCCGCCAGCACCTCCCCCGGGAGGCCGGTGTTGGCCGCCGCGATGATGCCGTCTTCGGACCGCGCAACGCTGACATGTCCGCACCCGGCCGTCACGACCGCCAGCCCGCCGGTCGCGTCGGCAAGGAGGTAGTTCATCGGCCGCAGGTGGCGGACTTCGGCGCATGCTTGAACGGCCTGCTCGACCGTCTCGCATGTCTCCGACAGCATCTCGACGAGTATGCTCCACTGGACGCCCGGCGCGGTGATGGGCTCGGGCGGCAGGGAGGCGATGGCCACGTAAAGCCCGGCCTCGTTCATCACGTCGGGGTTGCCGGCCCAGTGGTGGGTGTAGGCGATGCGGTCCATGCCGCCGGGCAAGCGGTAGCGGTGCAGCTCGCACCAGCGCAGGTCCTCGACGGCCCAGTCGTAGTTGCGTCCCACTATCGGACCGACGCCTTCGCTCCGAAGACCTTCCTCGATGCCGAACATGGTGCAGCCGCCCAGGCGGCTCTCCAGCCGGGCGAAGTAGTAGGCTGCCATCGCGGCGCGGTCGAATCCGCCGCCGTCCAGGATACCTTCGAACTCGTCCACCGCCGGGGGGTAGAACTGCTCGACCGCCGCGCGGCAGCCGGCGACGAACCCCGCCGGCAGGTCGGCTGGTTCCGGGAGCGCCAGCGTCTCCTTCAGCCGCCGCCCCCGCTGCACGCCGCGCTCATAATGGTCACCGGTGAACTCGACTTCCCGGATGGCGCGTTCGGGCGGCACTCAGGCTTCCTCGGATTCGCAGTCTTCGGCCGCGATGTGGAAGAACGCCTCGGGGTTCTTGCCGGCCCGCTCCTGCGGCAGGGGGACGACCTCGCGGACGACGATGCCCATCCCGGCCAGTTCGTCCACGGTGCGCCGGATGACCTCCTCGAACTTGCCGTCGATGAGGATTCCCCCGCGCACCCAGTCCTCGGGCGCCTCGTATTGCGGTTTCAGCAGGGAGAGCACGTGTCCCTCGGGCTTCACCTGCTTCAGCGCACTCGGGAGGATATGGCGCTGGCACGTCCAGCCGACGTCGATTGTGACGATGTCAACGGGCTCCGGCAGCTCCACGTGCATGGCGTTGGTGCGCTCCATGACGGCCACGCGCTCGTCCTGCCGGAGCTTCCACTCCAGCATTCCGTAGCCCGTGTCCACGGCATAGACCCGGACGGCGCCCCTCTGGAGCAGACAGTCGGTGAAACCCCCGATGTTGCAGCCGAAGTCGGCCCCGACGGCCCCTTCCACGTCGAGCCCGACGGCGTCGAGGGCGTACTGGAGCTTCTCTCCGCCGCGTCCCACGAACTGTCCCCGGGGTGCGATTGGCTCTCCCTCCTACTTTTTGCGGCTCACCATGTACTCGGTCACGTCGCGGAAGAAACCGGTGTCGTCCACCGGCACCTGCTCGATGATGTCGAAGGCCCGCTGCACCAGCCGGTCGGCCTCCTTGCGGGCGAAATCGAGCGAGCCGAGTTCCTCATACAGGGCCGCGACACGGGCCACGTCCTCGTCCGTGGTCTCTTCGCGCGGACGGGCCATAATGTCGGACAATTCACGCCCGACCTCCGGGTCAGCGGCGTTGACGGCGTGGGCGTAGAGGATGCTGGACTTCCCCTCGCGGATATCGTTGCCCGTCTGGCCGCCCCGGCCCTTGCCGACGGTCAGGTCTATGGTGTCGTCCCGTATCTGGAACGCCGCCCCCATGCACTCGCCCAGTCGCCCGATGCACTCCTGCACCTCGGGCGAGGCGTCGGCCACGATTGCCCCGCCCAGCATGCCCAGCGCCATGTAGCGGCCGGTCTTCAGCCTCACCATCTCGAGGTAATGGTCCACGGTGAGGTCCCTCTTGCCCCGCGTGTTCAGGTCGAAGGCCTGCCCGCGGCAGGTGTCGGTGTACGCCGCCGCGAAGACGCGCGCAAGCTCGACGCGCTGCCGGTCGCTCACCGGGCTGCGCAGGACGGCCTCGCTGGCCACGCCCAGCATGTAGTCGCCGACGTTGATGGCGTTGTCCTGCCCGTAGCGCACCCAGACCGTCTCCTTGTCCCGGCGCACCGTGTCGCCGTCCTCCACGTCGTCGTGGATGAGCAGCATGTTGTGCAGTATCTCCACGGCCGCCGCGAAGTGGAACGCCTTCTGCGGGTCCTCCCCCAGTTGCTCGCAGGTGAGCAGGCAGATCGCCGGGCGTATCCGCTTCCCGCCCGTTCCGAGGTGATACCAGACGGCCTCCGAAAGGTAGTCGTCCGCCTCACGCGGCAGCAGTTCCTCAAGCACCGGCTCTATCCGCGCGGCGGCCTCCTGCAGGCGGTCCTCAATGGCGGTCTTGCCTGTCTCGTCGGGCATCGATGGCTCCTATTCGGGGGCATCCTGCAGAAAGACGCTGCGCAGCGCGGCGGCCACGCCGTCCTCGTCGTTGCTGCTCGTCACCGCCTGCGCGGCCTGCTTGACCTCCGGCAGAGCGTTGCCCATGGCGAAGGACAGGCCGGCCGCTTCGAGCATCGGGATATCGTTGACGTCGTCGCCGACGGCGATCACCTGCCCGGGTTGCAGTTCCCATCGGTCGATCAGCCACTGCAGCGCGTGCCACTTGGAGGCGCCGGGGTCGTGGACTTCAAGGGCGATCTGGTCCGGCCCAAACCGTTCCTGGAACATGGCCTTGATGGTGGCTTTGCCGACAAGGCCGTCCCGGATATCCGCTTCGGCCGCCCGGACGCGGCTTTCGGCATCGACGGTGTAGATGACCAGGGGGGGGTCGCCGCCGCCCGCGTAACGGCCGGGGTAGGTGTCCATCCATTCGCCGTTGACCTGCACGTAGGGCAGTTCGTCGGCCCGGCCGCGGTCGTTCGCCGGCAACTTCAGTTCACGCTGCTCGAGCGGCCGATCGTAGAGCAGAAACGGCACCAGCCCGCTCTGCCGGAACAGCCGGATCGCCTCCCGCGCCGTCTTGTGCTTCAGCGGCATGGTGTAGAGGGTTCGCTGGTCATCGGCCCGCTTTATCAGAGCCCCACCGCTGCAGACGACCACCGGGTGGACGTGGTCCAGCTCCTCCAGCACGGGCATCGTGCTGCGCCAGCGCCGGCCGGTGCACAATACGGTGCGCACGGAACGGTCGGCCAGTGCCGCCAGTGTGTCCTTCAGATGGTCGGTTATCTCCTGCTTGCTGTTCAGGACGGTCCCGTCTATGTCGAGCGCGACGAGCCGATACTGCTGGTCGTTTCCGGACATGTGATTCGTCAAGCCCCGCCGTCAACGGAGCGATAGAGGCAAGGTACGAACATCTAAGAGTAACTCACGGCGCCGGATCATGCAAAGCGCGGGGGGCCCGGGGACCCACTGCGTCGCCTCCGCGTCCGGTTGGTTGCGGAAAGCGGTCCGGCTATGCGCGCTTTGACAGAAAACGGGACCTGCGGTTACCATACTGGCGGAGAGGTGTCCGAGCGGCCGAAGGAGCGCGGTTGGAAACCGCGTGCACGGGTATCAACCCGTGCCGAGGGTTCGAATCCCTCCCTCTCCGCCATCCTTCATGCCCGGCAAGGCCTTCAGCAGTAGGGCCACGCGCACTCCTCGGGGCCCGGCAGGATGAAGTGGTCCTCCGTGTTTTTGAGCAGTTCCCCGAGTTCTCCGTGCAGCTCCACCACCCGCTCGCGATGCTCCGGCCGCGCGGCGAGATTCTCCATCTCGAACGGGTCCTCCCCCAGGTCGAACAACTGCCACGGCCCGACTCCGTCCGGGCCGGAAAGCACGGTGTACTTCCACCGGCGCGTCCGAATGCCGCGGAAGGAGTGCCGGTAGAAAGCGCCCGGCGGACGGAACTCGTGGACGTTCTCGAGCAGGATACCCGCGCGCTCCAGACCATCCCGCTCGCCGCGGATGAGCGGCGTCAGGTCCGCCCCGGGCACAGACTGGTGCGGGCTGATGCCCGCCAGGCCGCAGATTGTCGGATACAGATCTTCCGTGCCCACGGGCTCGCCGATCACCCGCCCGGCGAGATCGGGGCGGGCCGGGTCGCGCACGATCAGCGGGATGGCGATGGACTCCTCGAA
>JAWODG010000223.1:0-22775 GCA_046483385.1 Candidatus Brocadiia bacterium
ACTAACCACCCGCCCCGGCCAACGTCAAAACCGGCCTTGCCGGACCCGGCCAACGGGGTCCTGCTTGCGCTTGCAGGACCACTCAGAAGGACCTCAGAGCAGCCCTCACGCCCCAGAGGTCCCCCGGCAAGAAGGGAAACCGTGCGCGCCAGAAAAATCCTTGACCGCCCCCAACCCGCGCCCTATAGTAAGCGGAGACGGTAAACACTTACCACAGCGCGAAGGACCGGACTATGATGGAGATGCCGGCGAAGGTCATATACGTGGACCCGCGGGTCCATGAACTCCCGAACTGCCGTCGACGCTACGAGCGCATGCGCACCCACATCGCGTGCACCGATGTGCGGGAACTCGACCAGGAGGCGCGTGAGGAGATAGCCCGGCGGGGCCAACGGCGGCACGGCAAGGACGAGTTCGGAGACGACGCCGTCTTCGTCTTCAGCGCCTGGGACGAACGCCTGGAGCGCGACGACCGCTACTACCACTTCCGCCCCGGCCGCTCGAAGCTGGAGGCGGAGGGCATCCACTGCCAGAACGCGATGGAGCTGAACCCGGTCTTCGGATGCCCCTTCCGCTGCGCCTACTGCGGCTTCGGGCGCACGGTGCACGTCACCCTCGACGTCGAGCGCTTCATGAGCCGGCTGCCCGCGCTGTCCGCCGACTACCCGGAGCAGCAGTTGTGGAAGTACTCCAACATGACCGACCTGCCGCCGTTCGAGCCGGAGTACGACGCCGTGGCGCCCATGGTGCGTTACTTCGCGGAGCGGGACGGGCGTTACCTGATGCTCTTCACCAAGAGCGACAACGTGGAGTTCCTGCTCGACCTCGACCACGGCGGGCACACGATCATAAGCTGGAGCCTCTCCAGCGCCACGGTCAGCCGGAAGGTGGACCGGCGCGCGGCGACGATGGAGGGGCGCATCGACGCCATGGCTCGCTGCCACGAGGCGGGCTACCACGTCAGGGCCCGCCTGAGCCCCATCGTGCCGGTCACCAACTGGCGGGACGAGTACCGGGACATGCTCGAGCGGCTATTCGAGTGCACCGAGCCGGACCTGGTGACGCTGGAGATGCTCGGCTGGTTCGACTTCGAGGACCTGCCCGAGGTCCTGCCCGAGGAGCTTCTGGACCCCGACTTCTATCGCGCCGCCGAGCGGACCCAGGACGAGATGAACGGACACCGCAAGGCGCCGTTCCCGTTCGAGGTCCGCCGCGAGGTCTACGAGTTCTGCATCGACGAGGTGCGGCGCCTCAGTCCCCGCACGCCCGTCGCCGTCTGCCACGGGACGCCCCGCATGTGGAGCGAGCTGGGCCCGAAGATGGGGATGGCGCCGGACAACTTCGTCTGCAACTGCGGCCCCACCAGCACCGAACTCCATCCGCTCATGGCCGGACCGCCGAAGCGAAGCGAAACGTGAACTGACCTCCCCATCCCACCCGGCGCCGTGCCTCGGGCAGCGTACCCTTGGGCACGCCACATGCCAGCCCGGGGCCCAGCCCCGGGAACCGGAACAGGCACACCACCACCGCGCCCTGAAGGGGCGCAACACAAGGCACGGGCGATGTCCGGACATCAGCCCGGTGACCACCGTCCACGGCACACCCGGCAGCCCGCAGAAACGTTGTCATTCTGCGAAAGGGCGGGGCCCCGACGAAGTCTGTCCGCCGGCTGCGCGGCGGGAATCTCTGTCTCGGAGGTCATTGCGCGCCCGAACTGCGAGGTTTCCACCCGGGGCGGGTAAGCTTCGCTCGCCAGGTGAGTGAGACCATTGTCTTTGCCGGGCTCAACATGAACAGCCCCACCGGGGGGCGACAAGTTACAGCCCGACGCCGTAAACCTGGGGGATGCAGTCAGAGCCCCCGCAAGGGGGCGGCAGGGATTAGCCCCATGGCGTAAGCCTGGGGGAAACAGACGATACGGGCAAAAAGAGCCCGCCGCATGGCGGGCGGCACAACCGCAGGGCGATTACCCGTGTTCGGCTCGGACTGCAGGCCTGGCGTGCCGCCCCTTGCGGGGCTCTCTTCTCTTCTACCCCACCACTCACCCGGGCTGACGCCCGGGCCTCAAACCTGCCGCCCGCCATGCGGCGGGCCTCTCTCACTGCCGCCACCCATGGCTATTGACCGAAAGGCGGGATTCTCACCAATGCGGGTAGACTCCCCCGGCCCCTGAGTGACATCATTAGTTTTCACCGGGCTCAATAAACGAGCACCTCTCCCCCCGCGGCCGCTCACAACGCGCCCGCGGCACACCGTCACCACCTGCAACCCCGCCGCGTTACGGTTGACCTGACACCGTCATCGCCCCAAACTGCGGACCCAACGGTTCTCGGATTTCCGCTCCCGCAACTTAACGGCAAGGTGAACACCATGGACTTCCCCCGACTGACCGACGCCGAGATGGTCGCGCGGCTGGAGCCCCCCGACGAGCCCGTCCCCGCCGTCCTCGACACCGACACCTACAACGAGATAGACGACCAGTTCGCGCTCGTCTACGCGCTACTCTCGCCGGAAGCCGTGGAGCTGGAGGCCATCTACGCCGCCCCGTTCCACAACAACCGCTCGGACGGACCCGCCGACGGTATGGCCAAGAGCTACGAGGAGATAGGGCGCGAGCGGATGCCGCCCGGGCGGTTTCAGCGTGCCCTGGAGTGCGAGCGCAGAGAGATCGTGCGAGCCACCAGGCATCCGCCGTGGACCAGAGAACCGCGCAACATGGCCGGGCGATTCCGCCGGCACGGGGACGCGTACTTCCGGTTCATAACGACGCCCGGGGTGGAGCCGACCAACAACCCGGCCGAGCAGGCCTTGCGCTTCGTAGTGATCCAGCGGCGCATGACGCAGGGCACGCGGGGGCCGGCGGGGCGTGCCTGGTGCGAGCGCATCTGGACCACCGCCGGCATGTGCCGGCAGCAAGGCCGGTCCTTGTTCGAGTTTCTTCACAGCGCCCTCAACGCCCACTTCACCTGGCAGCCCGCCCCCTCCTTGCTTGCCGCTTGACCGAAAACCGGTGAACGGTTACGGTTCGTTGCAAGGATTCCTCTATGACAAACAACGCGGGGGGGTTACCGTGTCATGCTGAAAGACGATTTGCAGTTTTTCTAATGTAGATGGAAAGCTCCCGATGCAGACGCAACCCAACGTTCTCGTACTCATGACCGATCAGCTGCGTTTCGACGCGCTGGGTTGTGCGGGCAACGAAACAATCCGGACGCCGAATCTCGACCGGCTCGCGGCCTCGGGCGTGCACTTCTCCCAGGCCTGCTGCTCCACTCCGGTATGCGTTGCGAGCCGGATGAGCTTTATCACGGGCTTACGTGCCTCCGATCACCATTGGGTCACGAACAACGCGCTTCCCGGACCCGTCCCGGAGCTTCCCACGATCATGACGCAGCTTCACCGGGCCGGCTACCACACCCAGGGCGTCGGCAAGATGCACTTTCGCGGCCGGCACTACGGCTTTCAGGGCCTGCAGCGGATGGAAGAGTGCGTCGAGTTCCGGGTGGACGACGACTATCTCATGTACCTGAAGGAGCAGGGCGTGCGCACGCGCTACCCGCATGGCCTGCGGGACATACTTTACTACCAGCCGCAGACCAGCGGGCTCCCGGTCGAGCAAAGCATGTCGGCCTGGGTGACCAGGCAGTCCGTACAGCTCCTGCGCGACCATGCGCGCCACAGGCCAGGCAAGCCTTTTTTCCTCTGGTCCTCTTGGATCGCGCCACATCCGCCTTTTGCCCCGAGCGAACCGTACGATTCGATGTACAATCCCGAGGACATGGATCCCCCGGTCTTTCCGGAGCGGCCCGCCGCCACGCTGCCCTGCTGGAGGACGCGCGGGCGGCTCGACGGCGCGCACCTGGATACGCCCCGGATCCAGCGTATCCGTGCACTCTACTACGGACTCGTCAGCCAGGTCGACGACGGCGTGGGCGAGATCCTCGATGCCCTGGAGGCGCTCGGCCTGGCCGGCAACACGGCGATACTCTTTGTAAGCGACCACGGGGATATGCTGGGCGACCATGGCTTGTCGCAGAAGAACGTGCCCTACGAGGCCTCGGTGCGCATTCCCATGATCCTGCGCTGGCCGGGCCGGACGGAAGCGGGTCGTCGAAGCGATGACTTAGTCGGCCTGGACGACTTCTTGCCCACGCTGATGGAGGAACTCGGACTCGAGCGCGATCCGGAGGCGCCGCCTCTGCCAGGCGCGTCGCTTCTCGGGCGCGCGGGCGGCGGTTTGGCCGGTCCGCGCGATGCCTACTTCGTGGATTACGGCGCCGGTCCGGGGCGCTGGATCAGCATGCGCACGCCCTCTCACAAGTACGCGCTCTGGGCGCACGGTGGGTTCGAGGAGCTGTACGACCTGGAGGCCGATCCGCACGAGACCTGCAACCTGGTCGACCGCGACCCCGAGCGCGCTGTGGCGATGCGTGAACGCGTGCTCGAATGGGAACGCGAACACGGCCTGTCCGGGTCTTTCGAAAACGGCACGTTCAGAACCTATCCCTTTCCCAAACCGGAGACGGACGTACCGCGCGGCGTGGTCGTTAACGAGGGCCGGTGGCCCGAGAATCTGCCGGAGAACGAACAGGACTCGGTGGAGAGCTATGCGGAGGCGTTCACGCGCGCCATCGCCAAGGAGACCACGCTCACGCCGGATAAGCTGTCGCTGGCGGAATATAAGAAGAAGGGCGGGCATCCGCTGGCGGCTACGCCTTGGGAGGAAGCGTGGCGCGAGGCCTAATTCTCAAAGGAAACCCAATCAGCGCATCGGAAAAACCAAACATCATATTTATGGTGGCCGACGACCACGGTCCATGGGCGTTCGGTGCGGGAGGCGATCCCAACGCGCGTACGCCGCACCTGGACCGACTGGCCGCAGCCGGCGGCGTTCTGCGGCGTCATTTCAGCATGTCGGCGGTCTGTAGCCCCGCCCGAGCCTGCCTCATTACCGGGCGGCACAGTACGGAGCACGGCATTCCGGACTACCTTCCGAAAGAGTCTCGCCGGGAAGGGGCCGGAATCGGCTTGGAGCCCGGCCTCGCCACGTGGCCACAGTGTCTGCAGGAGGCCGGTTATGCCACCGCCCTCTTCGGGAAGTGGCATCTGGGCGGCCAGGACCGCCACCACCCGACCCGCCACGGCTATAGGGAGTTCAAAGGCTGGCGGTTCGGGGCCGGGATATCGAAGGACCCGGTCGTCGAGATCGACGGCGAAGACCGGAAGGTGGCGGGCTACACGCCCGACATCATCACGGACTACGCAACGGACTTCATCCGGCGGTGCCAAGATGTCCCCTTCCTGGTCTCGCTCCATTTTTGGGCGCCCCATGCCAATACGGGGGTCACGACTTCGGACGGCGACCGGACCTGGCATCCGCTCAAGGATGAGGATTGGGCCCCCTTCAAAGACACGGACCCGGTAATCCCCAACCCCGGATTTCCCAAGCTCGACATCCCGCGGGTCAAGCGCATGATGCGCGAATACCTGGCCGCGGTGCACAGCGTGGACCGCAACGTGGGACGGTTGACGGCGCTGCTCGAAGAGCTGGGGCTGGATCGGAACACCATTGTGGTCTACACCTCGGACAACGGCTACAGCATCGGCCATCACGGCATCTGGCACAAGGGCAACGGACGCTGGATACTCACGGACAACCGGGACGGCCCCCGGCCCAACCTCTACGACAATTCCCTCCGCCTGCCGGCCATCGTGCGCTGGCCCGGGGTCGTGCCGCCGGGCAGCGAATACCAACAAGTCCTCACCAGCCTGGACTGGTTCCCGACCCTGTGCGCGGCGGCCGGTGCAGACGTTCCGGACGAAAAGGTTCGCGGGCGAGATATGCGCGGCGTCTTCAAAGGCGCGGCCGAACACTGGGACGACGACCTTTTCGCCCAGTACGAGATGTGGGATTGGAACCAGACAGGGGCCTCGCTGCGCACCTATCGCACGCCCCACTGGAAGTTAATACGTGACTTCAGAAGTACGGTGCGCGACGAGTTGTACTACCTTCACGACGACCCGCTGGAATGCCGGAACATCATCGATGTCAAAGAATCGCAGGTGCAGAAGCACAGGGCTCTACTCAACGAGAAGCTGCTCGATCGCATGCAACGGATCGACGATCCCGCGCTGATCCACATCAAGGGCTGAGCGCCGTTTTCATAGAAGGGAAACGCTATGGACGCCAAGAAGTCCGACAAGACTGTATCGACGCCGGATATCGCGGGCAGCCTCACCTGGATCGGTCCCATCGATCGTGACTCGCCCACGCTCGGGCTGCCCACGGTGGACGGTGTGCGCAGGACGACCCTGTACGCGCCGGGCCCGGACGACGATAGCTTCAGCCATCACGGCTACATTACACACCACAATGGTGCACTTTTCGCGACCTGGTCCAACCACGCCCGCGATGAGGACGCCGCCGGGCAGCGCGTGCGCTTTAGCCTGTCCACGAACAAAGGTGCGACCTGGCGTGAACCCGTCGAACTTTTTCCCCCGCACGACCGCGCCAAGCTGCGGGCCGAGCAGGACGTTGTGCGCGACCGCGTGGTAATCGCCAACGGCTTCGCCGTGGTGGACGACACTCTCTACGCCATCGCCGAGGTGCACACCCTCGGGGAACGGCGCGACACAACGCCTCCTCCCGGCATCGCTCCGCCTTCGGATGCGGAGTCGCGTACGTTTTCATGCCGGCCCGGCCTCGGCCGCCTCGCGCGCAGTCTCGACACGAAGGGGAAGACGGGCCCCATTTTCTGGCTCGTGGACAACCCGCCCCCGCCCCTTCCAAACTTCCCTTCTTATCCCCGTGCCACGGAACCGGCGTTCAGGGACCTGGCCCGGGCCATCAACGCATACCTCGCCCGGCCCGAGCACTGGCCGACCTGGGACTTCGTGCATCAGACAACCCGGCCATGGGCGCCGGACGGGCACCGCCTCTGCGAACCCACCCAGGCGTGGACTCTGCCGGACGGATCCATGGCCAGACTGTGGCGCGATCTCACACACGGTTCCGGCGTCCAGTATGCCCAGATCCGGCCTGCCCAAACAACGGACTGGGCCCCACCCGTGCGCACCGACTTCCCGGACGCCTACTCCCGCGCGGCCGCAGGCAACCTGCCGGGCGGCACGGCCTATGTCATCAACAACCCTGGAAGGGGCAGGGATCCGATCGTGATCTCCCTGGCGGCCGACGGGCTCACTTTTGACCGACACGCGGTGCTGGCCGCGGGCGCTCCGCCCCGCCGTTTCGAGGGAGTTGCAAAAGGTCCAGGCTTCCAATACCCGCGCGCCACGGTCGTAGACGAGACCTTGTTCGTGATCTACTCGGTGAACAAGGAAGACATGGAAGTCGCGGCCATCCGGTTGAAGGACCTTTACGCCCTCGAACGCCAATAAATCCGGATCACGAGACATTGTACGTGACTATAGAAAACAAGCCGAGCGATCCCCAGACTCGCAAGACAGTTAATGAGCAGACAGAACTGGCCGGCTTCACCAGCACCCGGCACCTCTTATCAGATGGCCGTGAGCTGACCAGTTGGAGCCGGGCCGGCAAGGGACCGGCCCTGATCCTGATCCCGGGCACCTGGGGCGATCTGGAGAGCTGGGCCCCATTGATCACACGCCTGCCGGCAGACCGGGCCATCATCGTCATCGAACTGTTCTGGCAGGGCGGCCGGGCCCTGGGCGATGGCCCGTTGGAAATCCCTATACTCGCCGATGCCGTTTTGCAGGTCATTGCTGCACTGCAACCGGGGCAGTTTATACTCGGCGGTATCAGCCTCGGCGGTATGATCACGGTGGAGATCGCCGGACGGAATCCGGCCGATCTGATCGCAGCCATTCCGATGGAGGGCTGGACCCATCACAGCGTTGCAGACACAGCTTTTAATAACCTCGTTCGCACGGCCCTGGAACCGGATCAGGAGCAGCAGCGTCTCGCAGACCGTCGGCGCCGCATGGCCCACCTGTCAGCTGAACAGAAATCCGTCATTCGGACTATCTGGCGGCGATGGAATGGCACGGATGCGCTCCTGCGCTCTAAGGTTCCCATCCTTCACATCTGGGGAGATCGCAACCGGCCCCGACCCGGACCTGACGCCCTCCAGATTCCTGAACGGCCGAACATCACCGTCGCCTGGATCGCCGGTTCGTCGCATCTGCTGCTCATCCAGGCACCTGACGCCCTGGCTGATATGGTCCGTGACTTCCTGGCTTCCTTTTCGTCAATTACACCACCTTCCACCGCCTGAGGCATTTGCGTTGTAGGCTGGTTCGGTGCGTCGGTGATGTAGAATCGGTCCGCTGAGTACTGGCCGGAAGGGCTGAAAAGCAGAATAAGTGGGGTTTCGGATCGCGATGCGGGCCTTTGGGGCACAGCTTGATGGGTAGTGCAGGCGTACTTTTGCCGCAGCTTCCTTGTTTCTTCTGCTGAAGGTCGGCCCGTTCAGGCGGCGACAAGCTCCAGCCCCTCCACCACGACCGCCCGGCAGGCGGGGCAGAAGACCTTCCGGTAGCTCAGACGCACTTGCTCCCGGCCGGAGGCCAGGTTCAGGTCGCGCACTGCGCGCACATGGTGGGAGCAGACCCGACCGGCTTTCTGTCCGCAGAGCTGACACAGGCGCGCATACCTCTGATCGGGGCGCAGGTCCACCTCGGCGCTCACGCTCTGCCCAAAGACGACCACTCGACAGCAGGGGAAATAAGCGGCTATACTGAGAGACGACATCGGCGCTCCTCCCTGTTCCAGAAGTCCTTGCGGCACAACTGGATACAGGATAAGGACGCCGATGTCCTTTGTCACCGGACGGCATGGACGGGGTCACTTTTCGGGAGAAGAACCTTAGTTTTCACCGGGCTCAATAAGCGGGCACCTCTCCCCTCGCGGCCGCTCACAACGCGCCCGCGGCACACCGTCACCACCTGCAACCCCGCCGCGCTGCGGTTGACCTGGCCCCGTCCTCGCGCGATACTCCCGGGGCGGACAGCCCCCGCAACTCAAACGCAAGGTGAGCACCATGGACTTTCCCCGACTGACCGACGCCGAGATGGTCGCGCGGCTGGGGCCCCCCGACGGGCCCGTCCCCGCCGTCCTCGACACCGACACCTACAACGAGATAGACGACCAGTTCGCGCTCGTCTACGCGCTACTCTCGCCGGAAGCCGTGGAGCTGGAGGCCATCTACGCCGCCCCGTTCCACAACAACCGCTCGGACGGACCCGCCGACGGTATGGCCAAAAGCTACGAGGAGATAGGGCGCGTGCTGGACCGCCTCGGGCGGGAGATGGACGGCTTCGCCTTCAGGGGCTCGGAGCGGTGGCTGCCCTCGGCCGAGACGCCCGTGCCCAGCGAGGCGGCGTCCGACCTGGTCGAGCGCGCCATGGCCGACCGCGACGGCCCGCTCTACGTGCTGGCGATAGGCGCCGTCACGAACGTGGCCTCGGCGCTGCTGATGGAGCCGCGGCTGGTCGAGCACGTCGTCCTCGTCTGGCTGGCCGGCCAGCCCCACTACTGGCACACGGCGAAGGAGTTCAACCTGGCGGGCGACCTCACCGCGTCCCGGGTCATCTTCGACAGCGGCGTGCCGCTCGTGCAGTTCCCCTGCACCCACGTGACCGAGCAACTGCGCACCACGCTCCCCGAGCTCGAGCGCTACGTGAAGGGCCGGGGCCGCCTCGGCGACTACCTCTACGAGACCACCCGCGACTACGTGGGGGAGGGGGTGGCCACCTCCAAGGTGATATGGGACATAATCGCGGTGGCCTACCTGGTGGAGTCCGGCTGGGCCCCCACGCGCCTTGTGCACGCCCCCCACCTGACCGAGCAGGCAACCTACAGCGCCGACCAATCCCGCCACTTCATGCGCACAGGCATCCAGGCCCACCGAGACCCCATCTTCCACGACCTTTTCACCAAGCTACAAGCCCACCACCCCGCTGAGTAGCCACCAGCGGCCAACGTCTGATCGTGCGGCCGGCCCCGCGCAGAACCAACCGGAGTCCGCTGGCTGCACGGCCCGCAGAGACCTGCCGCGCAAGGGTCCGACCCAGGGCGTACGTTCCGCCCTGCGCTAACAGCAAGCGAGGCCATAGCCAAGCGGCCAGTCGGTCGCCACGGAGGTCAGCAACTTCAGCAACCCCAAAGCGCGTCGGTGCGTGCGAGCATGCACCCGGCCTGCAGTGCGGGCAGGAGGCCCTGGCGGACAGCCCGGAGTTCATGGCCGGGCGGGAGCGCCTCGGCCTGGAGCGGATGCTGATCTACAAGACGCTGGTGCTCACCGGGCTGCGGCTCGGAGAGTTGGCCAGCATTACCGTGGGGCGTCTGCACCTGGATGCGCCGCAACCGCACGCAGAATTGCTGGCGAAGGACGCCAAGGCGGGGCAACGCGCTCTGATTCCGCTTCGGGAGGACCTGGTCGATGACCTGCGCGACTGGCTGGACGGTAAGCTCGAGACACTGCGCGAAGAGGCAGAGGAAGATGGGGCGCCTCTGCCGCTCAAGCTGGCGGTGGGCGAGTCGCTGTTCTCGGTGCCGCGCAACCTGATCAAGAGCTTCAACCTCGACCTCGCCGCGGCCGACATCCCGAAGGAAGACGAGCGCGGCCGCACGGTCGACCTCCACGCGCCTCGGGCCTTCGTAGTCCGTCTGCTGCGGACGAAGTAGGCTCCGCCACACCTTCGGCACCCGGCCGCCTTTCCGGCCGACCGCCTCAGTAAGAACAGTCGGGCCACCCGTTTCAGCGGGGTTAGACCGGCTGAAGATGCGGTCGTACAGGGCCGCGCCTGTTGGCCCTATCCACGGCGTCGCGCCCCGCACAGCCCAGGCCGCCCTCCGGCATTCGTCGCTCGACCTCACGATGAACGTTTACACCGACCCGACTCTCCTCGACGTGGCTGGCGCGCTGAAGGCGTTGCCGGAACTCTCGCTGGATGAGAACGGTCTGAGCGCGCACAAGGCGTCTCATGCGTTTTGATGCACAGGAAAGGCTGGCACAAGAGCTCGCCCAGTGCGCAGAAGCGCCCCAGAGAGGCTCCTTTTGCCGGGTGTGCGAGGCAGATCTGTTTGGCCGATCCGCTCGGGCGGTACACTTTTGTCACGCAAGGAGAAGCAGCGATCTGTTACGGCGAACGGGAGATTCTCGCTTACCTGATGCTTGCGCGCGGGCCCAGGCCGACTACACTCTCTACTCGCGCCATCTCAGCACGGAGCCACCCGCATGCCGGAGCGACAGACGACGGACCGACCGAACGTCGTGCTCATACTGGCTGACGACATGGGCTACGGGGACGTGGAGTTCATGAACCCGGAGTCGAGGATACCCACTCCGGAGATGAACGCCCTGGCCGAGCGGGGTCGCGTCTTCACCGACGCTCACGCCAACGCCGCCGTCTGCACCCCGACCCGCTACGGCATCCTGACCGGGCGCTACTGCTGGCGCAGCCGGGTGCCCCACGGCACGCTGAACGGCTACGATCCGCCGCTGGTCGAGCCGGACCGCATGAACCTAGCCCGCCTCCTCAAGCAGTGCGGCTACGCCACGGGCTACGTCGGCAAGTGGCACCTGGGGCTCGACTGGACCACCAGGGACGGCGAGGAGCCGACCGACGAGGGCTGGAACGTCGACTTCGCCGCCGAGCTGACGGGCGGGCCGGTCGACCTCGGCTTCGACTACCACTTCGGCATCTCGGCCTCGCTCAACATGCCTCCCTACTGCTTCATCGAGGACCGCCGCGTGGTCGGCGCGCCGACCGAGGTGAAGGACCCCGTGCGCATCGGCGAGCGGCCGGCGCCGACGGCCCCCGACTGGAGCGATGAGGCGGTAGGCCCGCGGCTGACCGGGGAGGCCCTCGGGTTCCTGGAGCGCCACCAGGCGAAGCGGCCGGACACGCCGTTCTTCCTCTACCTGGCCAGCCAGGCGCCCCATCAGCCTACCGTCCCCGGTCCCCGGTTCCGGGGCCTGAGTCAGGCCGGGCCGAGGGGTGACATGGTCTGCGAGTTCGACTGGACGGTCGGACAGGTGGTGCGCAAGCTGGAGGAGATGGGGAAGCCGGAGGATACCCTCCTGATAGTGACCAGCGACAACGGGGCCCGCTACGGCGACCCCCTCGAGCACGTGGCCGACGACCCGCGCGCCGACGGCGCTCCCCGGCGAGGGAACGACGTGAGCTACGGCCACAAGTCGTGCGGGGAACTGAGGGGCCAGAAGACCGAGATATGGGACGGGGGCCACCGCGTCCCCTTCGTCGCCTGCTGGCCGAGCCGCGTCCCGGAGGGCTCCCGCAGCGACGAACAGCTCTGCTTGACCGACATCCTGGCCACCGCGGCCGACCTGCTCGATTGCCGCCTGCCCCACGACGCCGGCGAGGACAGCTACAGCCTCCTCCCCGCCCTGCTCGGCCGGGGGACCCGGGAACCGATCCGGGAGGCCACCGTCTACCAGTCCTGGCTCGGCATGCCCGCCATCCGGCAGGGCCGTTGGAAGCTGGTCACCCAGCGGGGCTCGGGCGGTTTCACCCAGCCGTCCTTCTACAGCCCTGAGCCCGGAGAGCCCGAGGGCCAGCTCTACGACATGGGAGATGACACCGCGGAGCAGCAGAACCTCTATCTGGAACGGCCGGAGGTGGTGGAAGGCCTGAGGGACCTGCTCACCGGCTACCAGGAGAGCGACCGCAGCGCCCCCCGACACACCTGAGCACAGCGGAGCCGACATGGCGAGAAAGACCGTCACCGTGCGCAATGACGTGCCCCGCGTGGACACCGAGGGCAATATCCTCGACGCCCACGAGCCGTGCCTGGAGCGCTTCGAGGGCTGCTTCTACTTCTACGGCAGCGCCTTCGACGGCCACACCGGCTGGACGCCGGACAACACCGTCAACTGCTACAGCTCGGAGGACCTGGAGGCGTGGCAGGCCCACGGGCCGCTGGTGCCGCCGGGCCACCTGGTGGCGCCCTGCGTCCGGTTCAACCAGCGCACGGGCCGCTACGTGCTCTGGCACGTGGCCAGGGGCGGCTACGGAGTCTACACGGCGGAGGAGCCGGCCGGCCCCTTCGAGCTGGTCGTCAAGGGCCCCCGGCTGCGGTTCGGCGAAGACCAGCAGATGGGCAACGGCGACTTCACCCTGTTCGTGGACGAAGACCGCACCTGCTACCTGGTCTACACCGTGGTGGAGAGGCAGAGCCAGGACCCGACCAGCCGGCACCAGATATACATCGAGCGGTTGACCGGGGACTACCTGGAGGGCACCGGCGAGGTGAGCGACCGGCTGGCCTGGAACTGCGAGGCCCCGGCCATGTTCACCACCGGCGGCACCTACTACGTGCTCTTCGACAACACCTGCTGCTGGTGCGCGGCCGGAACGGGTTGCCGCGTCTACACCGCCGAGGCGCCGCTCGGGCCCTACACCTACCGCGGCGACATCAACCGCACGGCCGACCCCGACCCCCGGCGGATCGAGTCGAACGCCCACGACACGGAGCCCGGCGACGGGCGGGCCGACGTGATCATCCCCATGCAGTCGCGCCGGATCGCGCAACTGCCGACCCCCGGGGGCACGGAGTTCATCCTGATCGGAGACCGATGGCAGTCCACGCCGGACGGCGTGAAGGGGCACGACTACACCTACTGGACGAGCCCGCTCAAGTTTGCCGAGGATGGCATGATCGAGCGGCTCGGGTGGGAGGACCACTGGACCGTCGAAATCGAGCTCTGACCGCCGGTCCTCAGCGCTCGATGACATAGTAGAGCACGTCGGGGCGCAGCTCGATGTGGTCGGCGCCGGTGCTGCTGACGGCGTAGGTCCACTCGCCGATCTCGTCCGGCATGAAGCGCACGCGATAGGTGCCTTTGCCGTCGTAGAACCCGCGCACGCGCCGGACGACCTCGCGATGCCGGAACTCGCCCCAGACCTCGACCTCGACGAACGGATTCGGCGCGGACGGCCCCTCCAGGCTCAACTCGAAGATGTCCCACTGCTCGACTGTCGTAGCGATGGTACTGCTCCTCCTTCCTGGTCAACCGGCCACGCAGGTTAGCGGTTCGGGCCCGAAGGTGCGAGCGCACAGCGCATCGCGGCTCTGTCGCGGCACCGGCAAACACGTAAGACGGAATCGACTCCAACGCCCTATCTGGCAGACCACTCTTGCACGCGCATTATCCCGCGTCGCTCGGGCTCCTGCAAGCCATCCTTTCGTTGTCGCCACTTCATCCAGATCCTCATCCGCTGTTTCAGCCAGATCTTGCCGCCGTACGGCGCCTCTGCGACCCTAATTCTGATCCGTTGCTGTCCACTACTGGCCTGTCCTGCCCCTGAGTGGGTCGCCGCTAAGCCTGGCGGTTGCCTGTGTGACGCCGCTCTGACCGCATCGGTGTCTTCGTCGCTTTGATTCTCGGGGCGGTGCCCCGGGCTGGTATCTCGCGTGCCAGCGGCACATTGCCGATGGCGCGATGCCCAAGGGTGGCTGCTGACGACACGACGCCGGGGGAGGGGCGGTGGTGGGGCGGCGGTGGGCCGGGTTTCTGCGTTTGACAGAAAGGGGCGGGCCTTATACACTTAAGGACCGCTACTCTTTCGACACTGCGCCGGGTGTTTCCCTGTCGGCGTCTCGACCCCTTCTCGTGCCGGTACTGTCGCCCATGGAGCTGGAAGAACTCCGCAACAGAATCGACGAGCTCGACCAGCGCATCGTCCGGCTCATCAACGACCGGGCCGAACTGGCCCGCCGGATAGGCGACCTGAAGTCATCCGACAACGCCAGCGCCTACGTGCCCTCGCGCCACGAGGCCGTCGGCCGCCGCGTCGTCGAGCTGAACGAGGGGCCCCTGTCCGACGAGTGCGTCAGCGCCGTCTATCGCGAGATAATGAGCGGCTGCCTGGCGCTGGAGCAGCCCGTGAAGGTCGCCTACCTGGGCCCCGAGGGGACCTTCACCCACAGCGCCGCGCGCGCCCACTTCGGCGAGGCCGTCGAGTACTCCGCCGTGGCCACCATCGACGAGGTCTTCGGGGAGGTCGAGCGCGGACGGGCCGACTACGGCGTCGCCCCCGTGGAGAACTCCACCGGCGGCGGCATCCACGAGACGCTCACGCGGTTCCTGGACAGCAGCCTGCAGGTCTGCGCCGAGATCGTCCACGAGATACACCACGCGCTGATGGCGCGCTGCCCGGCCGAAGAGGTCGAGCGCATCTACAGCCGCGGGCAGGTGTTCGCCCAGACGCGCCGGTGGCTGCAGACCCACATGCCGGACGCGGAGTTGCAGGAGATCGGCAGCACCAGCGCCGCGGCGGCCCGGGCCGCCATGGAGGACCACGCGGCGGCCATCGGCAACGCCAGCCTGGCGCCGGTGAACGGGCTGGACGTGCTGTTCGACCACATCGAGGACTACTCGCACAACGTGACGCGCTTCTTCGTGCTGGGCACGCACATGAGCCGGCCCACGGGCGACGACAAGACGGCGCTGCTGTGCAGCGTGCGGGACAAGGTGGGCGCTCTGCATGATCTGCTGGCGCCGTTCAAAGAGCACGCCATCAACATGACCAAGATCGAGTCGTTCCCCTCGCCCAACGCGGCGTGGCAGTATTACTTCTTCATCGACTTTCTGGGCCATCCGGACGAGGACGAGACGGCGGCGGCGCTGCGGCAGATGGAGGCCGAGTGCATGTCGTTCAAGGTGCTGGGGGCGTTCCCCCGGTGCCGCGGATGAGCCCGCGAACGCGATTACCTTTGCCGGGACGCGACAACCATGAGAAAGCTGTTCGTAGCCGGAAACTGGAAGATGAACCTGGACGGCCACCGGAGCCGCGAGCTCTGCGAGGGCCTGAAGAAGGAACTCTCCGGCGTCGAGGACGTGCGCATGGCCGTCTTCCCGCCCTACGTCTACATCAACACCGCCGTGGACGTGCTGAGTGACACCCCCATCGGCGTCGGCGCGCAGAACATGTACACCGAGGCCGAGGGCGCCTACACCGGCGAGATAGCCGGACCGATGCTGGTGGACGTCGGCTGCCGCTACGTCATCCTGGGCCACTCCGAGCGGCGCCACGTCATGGGCGAGACCGACGAGTTCATCAACCAGAAGATGCACAAGGCCCTCGAGTGCGGGCTGGAGCCGGTGCTCTGCCTCGGCGAGAAGCTGGAGGAGCGCAAGGCGGGCAACATGCAGCAGGTCGTCTCCCGCCAGCTCAAGGCCGGGCTGGACGGCGTCCCCGCCGAGCAGATGGAGAAGATAACCATCGCCTACGAGCCCGTCTGGGCCATCGGCACCGGCGAGACGGCCACCCCCGAGCAGGCCGACGAGGCGCACGCCTACCTGCGCGAGGTGCTGGCCGGGATCTACGACGAGGACGTCGCCGAGAGCACCATCATCCAGTACGGCGGCAGCGTCAAGCCGCACAACGCCGCCGACCTGCTGGGCATGCCCAACGTGGACGGCGCCCTCGTGGGCGGCGCCAGCCTGAACGCGGAGACCTTCGCCCCGATAGTGCAGGCGGGGCTCGACTGAACCGATTCCCCCGGGGAATACCATGGACCCTGAAGAATTCCGCAGCAAAGTCAAGACGGGCCTGATCATAGCCGCTTTCTTCGGCGTGGCCCTGCTGTTCTACCTGATGGAGTGGCGCGGGCTGCTGACGGTTTACCTGTTCCTGCTGGCCGCGGTGGCCGTGCTGGCCATCCTGATCCAGAGCGGCCGCGGGGGCGGCCTGGCGGCCTCGCTGGGCGGCATCGGCGGCGACAGCCTGCTCGGCGTCCGCTCCGCCAGCCCCATCGCCAAGGCCACTTACGTGATGCTGGCGCTGTTCCTGTTCATCGGCGTGCTGCGCGCGCGGCTCGGCCCGGCCGAGGCCACCGGCAGCGGCCTGCTGCAGCCGCAGCAACAGGCGCCGGCCGTGCAGCCGGAGCTGCCCGAGCAAGAGGCCATGCCCGGCGCCGCACCCGTGCCCGAGCAGCCCGCGGAGGCCCCGGCAGCGCCGGAGGCGACGCCCGAGCCCGAGCAGGAGCCGGCCGAATGATACGCAGCATGACCGGCTTCGGCACCGCCGACAGCGTCCGCGACGACTGGGGCATCAGGGCCGAGGTGCGCTCCGTCAACCGCAAGGAGCTGCAGGTCACCTTCAGCCTGCCGGACGCCTTCCGGCTCAAGGAGGTGGAGCTGCAGAAGCTGGTCGAGGAGCGCGTCCACCGCGGGCACGTCTACTTCTCGCTCGAGGTGGAGCCGCGGGAGGCCGGCGCGCCGATGCTGGTGGACGAGCAGCGCGTGGCCGGCTACCTGCGCATCCTGCAGGAACTGGCGGCCGAGCGGGACATCGCGTGCAACGTCGAGATGGCATCCCTGTTGCGCCTGCCCGGCGGACTGAAAGAAGAGGTGGTGGACGAGGAACTGCGCGACGCCCTCTGGGAGGACGTCGTCCAGACCGCCGCGCGGGCCGTGGACGCGCTGGTCGAGATGCGCCGCACCGAGGGCGAAAACCTGAGCGGGCAACTGGAGGGGTTCTGCGAGCAGATAGCCGAACTGACCGACAGCATCGAGCAGGCGCAGGGCGACTTCGTGCCCGACTACCGCGACCGGCTGGTCGAGCGCATCAACGGCCTGCTGGAGGGCACCGGCGTGACCGTCAACGACGACTCGATCGCGCGCGAGGTAGCCATGTACGCCGACCGCGCCGACGTGAGCGAGGAGATTGCCCGCCTGCGCAGCCACGTCGAGCAGTTCCGAGAGGCGCTCTCCGGGCCGGACGACCCCGTGGGGCGCAAGATGGAGTTCATCGGGCAGGAGATGCTGCGGGAGGCGAGCACCATCGCCTCCAAGGTGCCCGCCGGGCGGCAGGTGGACGATGTGCTGGAGCTGAAGACGGTGGTCGAGCGGCTGCGCGAACAGGTGCGCAACGTGGAGTGAACGGAACCGGCCCCGGACCGTGGGCCGGGTGGCTTTTGCCGGCGAGGGCGGATGAGCCGACCGGAACGCCAGCAGGAACTGGTCAACCCCCGGCAGTTGTTCGTCATCTCCGGGCCCAGCGGCGTGGGCAAGAACACCGTGGCCGCCGAGTTGTGCCGGCGCGGGCTGGCCGTGAGGGCCGTCACCGCCACCAGCCGCGAGCCGCGACCCGGTGAGGAGGACGGCGCCGACTACCTGTTCATCAGCGAGGACGAGTTCGAGCGCTGGATCGAGGAAGGCCGGCTGCTGGAATACACCCGCTACGTCGGCAACTACTACGGCACCCCGGTGGAGTCGGTCAACCGCGCCGCCGCCGAGGGACTGCCCGTGCTGCTGACCATCGACGTGGACGGCGGGCTGCAGATAAAGCGGCGGTGGCCGGAGGTCACGCTGATCTTCCTCGAGCCGCCGTCCGAACGGGAACTGCGCCGGCGGCTGGAGGCCCGTGGCCGCGACGAAGACGAAAGCATCGAGCGCCGCCTCCGCAGGGCGCGCCAGGAGATGGAATACGCCGAGCGATACGACCACCGGGTCGTCAACGACCGGCTGGAAGACGCACTCAGCCGCATCCAGCGGATAATGGAAAAAAGGTACCCGATAGATGCAAACCAACCTCGTCCGGAGGGCTGACCGTATGGCTGAAGAGGCGGAAGAAGGACGGATCGAAGAACTCAGCAAGCTCGTGGGCGGCCGCTACAAGCTGACCACCCTCATCCAGAAGCAGGCCGTCGACTACATCAAGGGCGGGCGCGCCTTCATGCCCAGCGTCCGCAACATGGACGAACTGTTCCGCTACATTCTCAACGAGGTCGAGGAGGGCGACATCTCCCTGGAGCTTCCCGGCGAGGTCCAAGAGGAAGCCGAAGAGGAGGAGTGACGCCCGCCCCGCGAGGCCCCGGCCATGTCCACACCCGACGGCAGGAACATAATACTGGGCGTCACCGGCAGCATCGCCGCCTACAAGGCCTGCTCCGTGCTGCGCGGGCTGATGGACCGCGGCCACACCGTCCGCGTCGTCATGACCGCCGCCGCCCAGCGGCTGGTCACCCCCACCACCTTCCGCTCGCTCTCCGGCCGCCCCGTCGTCACGCGGCTGTTCATCGACGAGCAGCAGGTCGGCCTGCAGCACATCGAGCTGGCCGAGTGGGTGGACGCCCTCGCCGTCGTGCCCGCCACGGCCAACTTCATCGGCAAGGCGGCCAACGGCATCGCCGACGAGATACTGAGCTGCACGTGGATGGCCTGCGACTGCCCCAAACTGCTGGCGCCCGCCATGAACGACCGCATGTGGGCCGGCGCGCCGGTGCAGCGCAACTGCGACTACCTCCGCTCCCTGCCCGGCGTGCGGTTCGTCGAGCCCGTCGAGGGCAAGCTGGCCAGCGGCAAGCGGGCGGTCGGCCACCTGGCCCCCGTTGACCTCATCGTGGACGGCATACACCAGCTCGCCCTCTCCGCCCCGGGAGACTGACATGTGTGAGGACGCCCCCGCCGGACCGGTGACGCTTCAGATACGCCGCAAGGACGGCTGCGAGGACCTGCCGCTGCCCCGCTACATGAGCGAGGGCGCCAGCGGGATGGACCTGCACGCGGCCGTCGAGGAGGAGCTGACCATCCCGCCGGGCCAGGTGCGTCTGGTGCCCAGCGGCATCCACATCGCCCTGCCCCACGGCTACGAGGCGCAGGTGCGCCCCCGCAGCGGGCTGGCGCTCAAGCGGGGCGTCACCGTCCTGAACAGCCCCGGCACCGTGGACAGCGACTACCGGGCGGAGGTCGGCGTCATCCTGGCCAACCTCGGCGCGGAGCCCTTCGTGGTGACGCGCGGCATGCGGATAGCCCAGATGGTGATAGCCCGCGTGCACCACCCGCGGGTGGTCGAGGTGGAAGAGCTGGAGGAGACCGAAAGGAACTTAGGCGGCTTCGGCAGCACCGGCCTCCACTGACGCCTCCCAATCGTCCTCGTCCTCGAACTCGTCCTCGTCCTCGGCAACCGCAGATCTCGCCCGCCGGGTGTTTGGCGGGGCACGCGGATGGACGCAGATGACTCCCAGGTGCCGACCTGGCTCCCTTGCCTTCGTGCCCTGGGCTCCGAAGCCTCGCGCGAAGGAGGCTCATGCTCGCACTCCTGCTCTCTTTGTGCTACGAAGCCTTGCGCGAAGTGGCATGCTCGGCTCTGGTCGTACCCGACGACTGAACACTGCTCACCGGCTACGGAGCCCAAGGACCGAGGACGGTTTTGCGTGCGGGGTGTTTTCGGTTGCAGTCCCCCGCTGGGGGCTTAGACTACCGGTCCTTGTTGGGCGATTCTTCTCTCCTCTGGAAGGAACGGGACATCATGGCTCCTCTGCGCGTTGGATTCATCGGCACCGGCAAACCCCGCGGCACTGAAGGCAGCACCGGCTTCGGCATGGCGCACCACCACGCGGAAGGCTTCCTGAAGCTGGGCGAGCGATGCACCCTGGCCGCCGCCTGCGACATAGCCCAGGAGAACGTCCGCGCCTTCGCGGACGAATACGACGTGCCCGCCACTTACCCCGACTACCGCGAGATGCTGGAGGCGGAGGAGCTGGACATCGTCAGCATCTGCACCTGGCCCCACCTGCACGAGCAGATGACGGTGGACTGCGCAAGGGCCGGCGTGCGGGCGGTCCACTGCGAGAAGCCGATGGCCGACACCTGGGGCGGCGCTCGCCGCATGGCCGAGGTGTGCGAGGAGAACGGCGTCCAGCTCACCTTCAACCACATGCGCCGCTTCAGCAAGGTGATGCGCAACGCGAAGGCGCTGCTGGAGGACGGCGAGATCGGCGAGCCGATGCGGGTGGAGTTCGGCCGCTACAACCTCTGCGACACCGGGACGCACTGGTTCGACACGGCCAACTACTTTGCCGACCAGACGCCGGTCGAGTGGGTGCTGGCGCAGGTGCACTACGAGCGGGAGAAGCTGGTGTTCGGCGCGCACCAGGAGAACCAGGCCATCGCGCTGTGGCGCTACGAGGACGGGCTGTTCGGGCTGGCGCTGACCAGCGGGGAGGAGGACATCCCGCGGGTGCACTGCCGGCTGATGGGCACCGACGGGCTGATCGAGATACACCCCGCGGGGCCGGAGATGCCCCGGCTGCGCATCCGCCGCAAGGGCGGAACGGACTGGGAGGCGGTGGACTGCGACGGGGAGACGGTGCACGACGCGGTCAACTACTACCGGGTGATCGCGGAGCTGGTGGACTGCCTGGAGACGGGCGAGACGCCGGAGACGGGGGCGGAGAACGCGCTGCAGGCGACGGAGCTGGTGTTCGCGTCGTGGGAGTCGGCCCGCCGGCGCGGGCGGGTGGACCTGCCGCTGGAGATTGAGGACAACCCGCTGGTGGCGATGGTGGAGTCCGGGGAGCTGACGCCGGAGGGTTGAGAGTTTCCGGTGGTCAGTGCTCGGTGACCAGTGAACTGTGGGCCACAGCCGAGGCGGCTGTGCCACTGGAAAGAGCGAGCGCGGCTAACGGGTGAGCGTGAAGAGGAGGCCCACGAAGCCCCAGCACGGGACGAGTTCGTCCGCCACGCGGTAATCGGACGCCTCGGCTTCGGGGCTCTTGTCCAGCGTGCTGGCCACGTCGCGGAAGTCGAAGCCGAACCCGGCGGCCATGTCGATGACCTGGCGGGCGGTGTAGAAACGCGCGGTGGAGTAGAAGGGATGACCCTCTTGACCCTTGCGGCGATAGAGTTGCCCCCATGGGCTGTCGGCGGGCACGATGCCCACGAGGAGGCTGCCGCCGGGCCGCAGCACCCGCGCAAACTCCGACAAGGCAGCCTCCGGCTCGTCCAGGAAGCAGAGCGTGACCACCAGCAGGACGCCGTCAAGCGAGGCGTCCTCGTAGGGTAGGTCCTCGGCGACGCCCTCCACGGTCGATATGCCGCGTTCGGCGGCCATGCGCAGCAGCGGCTCGGACGGGTCCAGGCCTTCGGGCACGCCCAGCGCCTGCGCGAAGCGTCCGCTGCCCACTCCGACCTCGACCCAGCCCGAACGGCCTTCGGGCATCAGCCGCTCCAGGCATTCGACCTCGGCGGCGAAGAGAACACGCCCTTCTGGCGTGTCGAACCAGGCGTCGTAGTGCTCGGCCAGCCTGTCGAAGACCTGTCTGCCCATATGCCCTCTCTGGGTTACGTCCTCACGGGGCCCGGTTCACAGCGAGCAGGCGTTGCAGGCCTTCACCACCAGCACGCATCCACCCCGCGACGCGGTGTACTCGTAGCCGGCGCGCAGGGCGTCGAAGACCACGTCGCTCTCGCCTTCCACCAGGTAACTCATGTCACCAACTTCGACGTGGGAACCGTGCTCTCTGAGCACCTCCACAAAGAGTTCAGCTTCGCGCCGAAACTCCTTTTCTCCAAGCGGATACAAACTGACCTCGGCTTCCACTTCCATGGGACCCCTCCTTGCTGCGCGGCGAGATATTTCCCGGGCATTGGTGACCGAACGGACCGGCAAGTGCATGAAGGCAATGCGGCCGGCTCACAGGTCGACCAGCATGGCGTCCAGTTGCTCGATGGTTCGGTCGGCGACCCTTTTCTCCTTGTTGAAGTAGCGCTTCATTCGCTCAACCAAGCCCCGCTTCTCCTGAGCGGTCTCGAAGTGCTCCAGCAGGCGCCTGGTCCACGCGAGGTTGGACTCGATCTCCTGCGGAATTCTCTCGCTGTCGTGCCGAACGGCCTCCTGCGGGCATACGTCGTGGCAATGACCGCAGCGTATGCACTCCTCCTCGTTGATCCGCGCCACGTCATCCACCATCGCGATGGCGTCCACCGGACACTCCTCGACGCAAACTCCGCAGCCGACACACATCTCTTCGCTCACCCAGG
>JAWODG010000073.1:0-4326 GCA_046483385.1 Candidatus Brocadiia bacterium
CGCTCTCGGAACAGGACAATCTGACCCTTTACAAGGGAAAGGCGACTCTTGTTGTAATGAATAAATTTCCTTATATTAACGGCCATCTCCTGGTGTCGCCGATCAAACATATTTCCACTCTGGATCAGCTCAGCAAGAGCGAAATGGGGGATCTTCTCAAGACCGTTGTGTTGTGAACTGCACGATTCGTGCAGGGGCCGACCTTCGGTTCGGAGCCCCCCACGGTGCGCGGAGACGTTCCACTATCCACTATCAACAAGCAACCATCAACTCGGTCCCTTCAGCCCTCCTGCTCCGGGTGGCGGTGCTCGCCCGCGTGCAGCCACAGGTTGACGCAGGGGTCTTCCTCGTCCGAGATGAGGTGGTGATCCTCCCCGGGCTCGACGACGCAGACGTCGCCGGTGGTCAGCTCGTGCAACTGCCCGTCGATCTCCATCCGGGCCTTGCCCTGCAGGATGATGAAGACCTCGGCATCGTCGTGCACGTGCCAATCCCGGCCGCCCGGGCCGTCTTCGGTGTGGGTGCGGACGCCCGGGGCTTTGAAGCCCAGCCCACCCATCGAGAGATAGCGTCCCGGGACGACTCCCCGGAGGAAGTGGCCCGTCCGGTTCTCCGGCAGTTCGGTCAAACGCAGCAGTTTCATGGCTCGCTCCGAGGGTTGAAGGGGGCTCAGAGACAGGTATAACGCACCGGACCGGTCGGCACAAGAACGCGGCCGCAAGCTTCCCCGCTGGCGTCCCGGTGCCGCACGGGCTATCATGTCGGTCCTTTGTTTCCCATCCATGTCTTTGTGCCGGGGAGGCGTTTGTGTCGGCCGAAAGCCGCCCGACGACCCGCTACACGCTGCTGGGCGTTCTGGCCATCCTTTTCTGGAGCGTCACGGTGGGGGTGGCCCGCAGCCTGTCCGAGCAGCTCGGCACCACCACGACGGCCTCCGCGGTGCTGCTGGGCGGCGGGGTGATGGGCTGCGCGTGGCTTGTGGTCAGCGGACGCTGGCGGTCCCTCCGGCGCACTCCCCGCCTGTACCTCTTTGGCTGTGGGGGGCTGTTCGTGGCCTACATGCTGTTCATCTACCTGGCCATCGGGCTGGCGCAAACGCGGCGGCAGGCCATCGGTGCCGGCATAATCAACTACCTTTGGCCGGGGCTGACGCTGCTGTTTTCCGTGCCGCTGCTGGGCAAGAAGGCGCGGCTCTGGGTGGTTCCCGGCGCGCTGCTGGCGTTCGCCGGGGCCGGGCTGGCCGGCGCGCAGGCGGAGGTCTTCACCTGGGCGGCGTTCCTCCGCGACCTGGCGTCCGGCTCGACTCCCTACCTGCTGGCGCTGGGGGCGGCGGTTACGTGGGGGCTCTACTCGAACCTGAGCCGCCGATGGGGGGAGGGAACGGAGACGGGCGCGGTGCCGGTCTTCCTGCTGGTCAGCGGGCTGCTGATGCTCGGCGTGCGCTTCCTGTTCGGGGAGCAGCAGACCTGGTCGCTGCGCACGGGGTTGGAACTGGCTTACATGGCGGTGTTCCCCGCGCTGCTGGCCTACATGTTCTGGGACGTCGCCATGCGACGGGGCAACGTGGTGCTGGTCGCCGCCTTCAGCTACGTGACCCCGGTGCTGAGCGTGGCGTTCAGTTGCGTCTATCTCGGGGTGGAGCCCGGCGTCAAGCTGATTCTCGCCTGCCTGCTCGTGGTGGCCGGGGCGGTCACCTGCAAGCTGTCGGTGCGAGAGCCCGGGGAAGGGCAGAAAGAAACACGGAGGCACTGAGAACACGGAGGAAAGAGAAAAAGGCCTGAGAGCCATTCGTCCTGAGCGGACGAGGTCAGTCGTTCTCGACCTCGCTCTCGTCCTCGGGCGTTCAACCCGAGCTATCTTGCCCACCCGCCGGTGGGAATCACGCCGGCCCGCCTCGCCATCGAGCGGAGTGAAAGGTCCTAAGCCGTCGTGTCGTTCGTCGTGGTCGTTGTGACCGTCGTGGTTAGCAGTGCCGTAAGCGGCCGGTCAGTCGGCCGAGCCCACGGGTTCCATGCCGAAGCCGGCCCGGATCCAGTTGACCACAGCCACGCCCGTGAACCGGGCGTCCCACGGGTAGTCCGCGATCCACGATGGCTTGCCCGACTCGGGGATGGGGTCCGTGCCGCCCTTGCGCATGTTGGTGGCAACCGCCATGAAGGTCTTAACCCCGGTGGGATCGTAGGCCTCGCCGGCTTCGACCCGCTTTGCCACCTCGTCGGGCGGAAGCCACGGGTCGTCGGACCAGTCCAGCAGCGTCAGGCCCAGCTCTTCGGTGACGTAGCGCTTCAGCGTGCGGTCCGGGTCGGGCCAGTTCTCTTTCTTGGCCGCTTCAGGGTAATCCAGCACCTCATTTCCTGACCCGATCCAGGGCGCCTCCGGCAGCGCTTTCTCCTCTGCGTAGATCCGATTGTTCCGAAGGACCAGTTGATCCGTTGATTTCAGGCCCTCCAGCTTGCTTGCGCTCACGCCCCGTTTCGCGGCAAAGACGTTGTTCTCTAACACATGCCCGCTGGCGTCTGTTCCGCTGCCACCGAGCGCCAAACCGGCCCTGGTGCGGTAGGCGATGTTGCCGCGTAAGGTGTTGCGTTGCTGAGTGTAGGTCTTGCCGTCCTGGTATTCCTGTAGGTCGAGACCCATCTTGAACCCATATCGGCCCCCGAAATCGCCAAAACCGAGGTCGTTGGCCATGAGCGCGCCGCTGACGATGTTGTTCTCGATCAGGGCCCCAAAGGAAGCGCCCGCCAGGTTGTAGCCCCCTCCAAATTGCGCCCGCCGGTCCGATGTGCCGTCGGTGTCGGGATCGTTGGGGCTGGGATACTGGTAGATAAACTGCACGTTGTTGCGGACTACCGCCGAGCGGCCCCGCTGCTTGCCCTCGACCAGCCAGGCATTCGTGGGCCCGTGGGTGCTGCGGGTGCTGCTATACCAGTAACCCTCGATGATCAGGCTGTCTTCAATGAGGCCGCCGTAGCGCATCTGCGGACTGCCCGAGCCGCCCGTAGCCGAGATGATGTTGCGGTAGGTGTGGCCCATCTGCGCCCCGCCGCCCTGGTAGATGTTGCGGTCGAAGATTGTGCGCCTGGGGTCAGCGTGGGTGCGGGGGTCCTCCTTGAAGCCGTTCTTGTAGAAGATTACCTCCTCGAAGGTCGGCGCTGCGTCGAAACCGCCGTTCCAGTACCCCTGATTGTGGCCCTTCACTTTCCAGTTGAAGGCGCTGACAGACCTGCGCACCGTGCTTCTGATGGGCAGGTAGTTCATTTGGGCCCGAATGAGCTTGCAGTCCTCGATCAGCCACGTGGGCACGCCCGGCTCTCCGGGCGAAGTGCATCCTTCGTGCATTCCCAGATGGGATATCCCCTGGTGCAGCTCGAGGCCCGAGAGCACCTGGTGGAACTGGACCTTCGATTGCCCGTGCGTGTGCTTGCTGAAGGGATTGCGCTTCCCCGCGTCCACGATCGCGCGCCCGTCCGCCGTGGGTCCGTAGCCGGCGACCACCATCGGCTCCGATATGCTCCGCCCGCCCCAGAGTTGGACCTCGAAGGTCTCGTGCACCTGGCCCCGCCGCAGCAGGAACCAGTCCGGGTATCCCTGCGAGAGCCGCGACGCCAGGCGCCCCCGCTTGTGCGTCTGGAATCTTGGATCCATGAACGGGTGATGGAACGGCTCGATGGCGGCCTCGTTGGGCAGAAGCGGGTTGGTTCCGTACGCCTCGCCCTCATCGTTGGTCGGGCTGCCGGTGGAGTCCACGATCCGGTCCCCATCCCACCAGTACAGCTCGCCCGTGGCGTTGTCGCCCCTCTCGGCGTCGAAGAATACGATCTTGCTGCCGGGGTCGCGTGTATCGTTGAACTCGAGGTTCGGATCGCCCAGCGAGCGGCTGCCGTCGCTCGGCACCAGGAACTCCGTCAGCTCGGTCCAGCCGTCCTCGGTCCTGGGCATCTGAAACTCGTCCTGCGCCTGTGCCGAAACGGTTCCGGTCAGGAGCGCCAGCAGAACGACCGCCGTCACGAATCCAGTTTTCATCCTTGTGCTTCCTTCCACGCTATATTCACGTAACCCAATTTTCTAACTATTCGTTCAACTGGTGTCGCTCGACACCTGCGGCAGTCCAAAACCCTCCCTTATCCAGTTGACCACGGCCACGCCGGTGAACCGGGCGTCCCAGGCGTAGTCGCCAGTCCAGGACGGTTTGCCCGAGGCGGGGATGGAGTCCGTGCCGCCCTTGCGCATGTTGGTCGCCACGGCCATGAAGGTTTTCAGGCCGGTCGGGTCGTAGGCTTCGCCGGCCTCCACGCGCGGGGCCACCTCCTCCTCCGGCAGCCAGGG
>JAWODG010000057.1:0-19717 GCA_046483385.1 Candidatus Brocadiia bacterium
TCTATCAACTATCAACCAGCAACTATCAACTGCCGGTCGGCGGCGAGCAGGAGCAGGAGCACGAGTGAGAGCACGAGGGCAAGTGAGCATGTCTCTCCCCCGTACGTCATCTGTGTAATCTGCGCAATCTGCGGATTGCTGTTGGAAGGCCGAGCCTCCTTCGTTCGCCGTCCGGCGAACTACGGAGCCCAGGGGACGAGCCTCCTCCGCGCGAGGCTACGGAGCCCAAGGGACGAGGAGGTCGCGGACGATGGTGGGTTGCCGCTGTCAGAGGCCGCCAGGTTACAGGTCGATGGGACGGCCCTCGCGGGCGGATTGCTCCATGGCCAGGATTGTGCGGGTCACTTCCCGGCCGTCTTCGAAGCCGACCATCGGCTGTTCCCCGCGCACGACGCAGTCTATGAAGTGGCGGATGCTCTCCGTGGCGAAGCCGACGCGGCGTCCGTGAACAACCGGAGAGATGAAGGTGTCCGGGCACTTCGGCCCGTCCTCGGTGGTGCGCACCAACCTGTGGGGGCTGCCGTCGAAGTGGAACGCGCCCCTCTCCCCCACGACCTCCAGCTTGAAGTCAACGAGGCTGGGGCTGGACTCGGGCAGTATCCAGCACGTCTCCAGCGTGGCCCGCGCGCCGCGGGAGAACTCGAGCACGGACAGGTAGTAGTCGGGGGTGTCGATGCCCATCCCGGCCAGCAGGGTGCTGTCGGTGACGGTGTAGACCCGCTCGACTTCGTCGTCGAGCAGCCACCGAAGGGTGTCCAGGCAGTGGCTGCCAAGGAACCAGTTGACGCTGGAGCGCCCGGCCCACGAGAGCATCTGCGTGGGCACGAAGATAGTGTCCGAGAGCCGGTAGTAGACCATGCGCACGTCGCCGATGAGGCCGTCGGCTATGTCGTCGTGCATGCTGGCGACGCCGGGGTTCCATCGGTTGTGGAAGTCCACCATGAAGGGGACGGGGTTCTCTTGGAGGGCCTCGCCTATGCGGTCGCAGTCCTCGAGCGTGGTGGCCAGCGGTTTTTCCACCAGCACGGCCTTACCCGCCCGGACGGCGGCCAGGACGATGTCGGTGTGGGTGAAGTCGGGGGTGACCACCGAGACGGCATCCAGGTCGTCGCGGTCCATCATGTCGCGAAAGTCGCCGCAGGTTGCCACGCCGCCGGCCTGGCGGGCCGTCTCCTCAAGGAGGTCCGCATCCCTGTCGCAGAGCGCGACCAGTTCCGCGTCGGGGTGGGCCAGGTAGGTTTCCACGTGGACGCTGCCCCAGGTGCCGAGCCCGACCACGCCGAACCGTACCTTCTCCACGGCATTCCCCCGTGCTGTCAACTATCAGTAGGCGGCCCAGGAGACGACCTGGACGTGGGCACCGGCGGCGGAGAGCTTCTTGACGCAGCGGCGCTCGACGATGCCGGAGCTGATGACGTCGGAGATGAGCAGGGCGCCCTCCCCTTTGTCGATGACGGCGTCCACGGCGGGTTCGATGCTGCGGTTCTCCGGCCCGCTGCTGTCGGCGCGCATAACGTCGCGGTAAGGGACGCCCAGGTGCTTCGCAACGGCCTCGGCGAGTTCCCGGGCCGGGTAGGTCCGGCCGCCCCCCGCTCCGCCCGGCGCGGGGACGGCGGTGACGAAGTCCACCCAGTTGGTCTCGGCCTTCTCGTCCAGCAGCTTCACCACGTCGCTGCACATGGTCTCGGTGACGGAGTCGCTCAGCTCGCGCTTCCACAGCTTGAACGCCTCCTGCTGGGACTTGGACAGGTTCTGCCAGCGGTGGGCGGCGAACGTGCCCAGCGTGACCCGCGGGACGTGGTAGTATCCCTCGGTCTCCTCCCCCTCGGCGTCGGGCAGCTTGCCGTGGGCGGTGGCTTCCTTGGCGCTGACGACGGTCTCGTGGAGTGAGGCCTGTTCGGGAATGTAGTCGGCCACGCTGACGCGGGCCTTCAGGGAGTGGACCTCGCCCCGCTCGCCGAGGCTCAGCCGGTAGTCGCTGATGACCTCCTTGAGCGTCTCGGCCAGCGATTCGGCCTCCGAGACGCTGGCGTGCGGCAGGACGATGAGGAACTCGTCTCCCCCGAGCCGCCCCACGATGTGGTCTTCGGGCACGGCGTCGCGGATCAGGTTGGCGACATCCTGCAGCACGGCGTCGCCCACCATCTGCCCGAACTCGTAGTTGACACGGTTCAGGTTGGACAGGTCCACGTCCACCAGTCGTATCCGTTTGCCGAACTCCTGGGGGCCGAGTTCATAGCGTTCCAGGGCGGCCACCAGCCCCTTGCGGTTCGGCAGACCGGTGAGGGTGTCGGTCAGGCCGAGTTCGGATGACTTGCGCCTCGAATACCGGCGCGCCTGCCAGTAGGTGCGGAGGGCGTAGGCGCCCACGACGAGGCCCCACACGGGCATCGCCCACAGCAGCAGTTTGCGCCACAGGCCGATGTCTAAAGTGGCCGGCAGGCTCAGCGCCGCCGCGAGCATCATGCCGAAAAGGACCAAGAGAGCAAGCACCGCCCGGCGGGAGTGGCGGTGTATGTTGCGGGTGACGATTTCCTCTTCCGTGTCCGACTCGTGCCACATAAGACCCATGGCTCAGCCTCCCGGAAACACACCACGGCTTCCCTTCTCGCAGGCAGTTTTCGCAGGTCGGTGGGAAGCCTCTTCGGAATTGGGCTGGCAGGAAGGATACCCGGAAAGGCCGGAAGATGCAAGCCGTTTCGGCCCGGGCCGGGCGCCGTCGCACGTAGGGGTCACCGGCTCAGCCCACGCTGCCGCGCGGCTCGAGGTCGATCTTGACGGCCAGGAACTGCAGCAGGTCGCGCAGGCTGAGCATGCCGACCGCTCGGCTGCCCTCCACCACCACGGCCCGGTTAGTGTCCTGCTCGCGCAGCAGGGACAGCGCGTCCACCGCGTCCATGTCAGGATGGATGGTCGTGCAGTCGTCCAGGTCCTCCATCAGGTCCTGCACGTTGCGCTTCGGCCACTCCTGATTGTCCAGCTCCCGCGGCGCACGGGCGCTGACCATGCCGAGGAGACGGCCGCCCTTCTCGACCACGGGATAGTAGCTGAAACGGTGGTGGAAGACGTACTCGTCAACGAACTCCTGCACGCTTATGTCCCGGGGGACGGTCACCAGGTCGGTGGTCATGAAGCGCCGCACCGTCTCCCCCTCGAGCTGCTGGCGGATGACTACCATCTGCAGGCTGCTCATGGCGGCCTGCCGGAGGAAGAAGCCAATAACGATCATCCACAGGCCCCCCAGCACATCCACCTG
The DNA here is from genome assembly GCA_046483385.1 of Candidatus Brocadiia bacterium. Classification (GTDB taxonomy): domain Bacteria; phylum Planctomycetota; class Brocadiia; order SM23-32; family SM23-32; genus B1Sed10-231. The sequence goes on from JAWODG010000057.1 coordinate 3,257, forward strand.
GAGGGTCAGAATGACGCCGAGCACGATGAGCCCGAGGCCGAAGAACGAGCCGATGTTGGCGGCGACGTTGGTGGCGGCGCGCAGGTCGTCTGTTATGCCCCACAGGACGCTGCGCACTATCCGCCCGCCGTCCAGCGGAAAGGCGGGCATCAGGTTGAACGCCGCCAGTACAAAGTTGATAAGCCAGAGGTACTGGGTCAGCGCAAGAACCGCGTCGCCCCACCCGGCGACTCTTCCCACGAACCAAAGGACCAGGAACCCAATGCCCAGTACGATACTGGCCGCCGGGCCGACCAGCGCCATGAAGAACTCCGCCGGGGCGGTCGGGGGCTCATCCTGGAGCTGACTCACCCCGCCGAAGATGAACAGCGTGATGCCGCCGACCGGCATCCCCGTCCGGCGGGCGACCAGACTGTGGCACAGCTCGTGCACCAGCAGGCAGGCGAAAAGCCCCATCGCGCCGATGAGGGCCAGCCCCCATCTCAGAGCGACGGACGGATCCCCCAGTTTCTGGGGGAAATAACCCTCGGCGAGGGTGAACATCACCAGCCCGACAAGGAAGAGCCAGGACAGGTTCGCCTTGACGGGTATGCCGAATATCTTGAAAAGTGTGCGGTCTTTGCCGAAGAAAGGCATAGGCGCCTCGCGTACTTTCGGTCAGTGCCCCCGGAATCTCATTCCATTATGGCACAATCACGGGTTATGTCCAAGGCCGGGTGGACCACTCACACCGCCTGAGGTTCGGCCAGCGACCGGCAGATCGCCTGCCCGGCGCGCAGGCCCTCCGCCACGGCGCGCACGGCGGTGGTGCCGCCGTTGACCAGGTCCCCCGCGGCGTAGACGCCCTCCCGGGAGGTGCGCATCGTCTCCGCGTTGACGGCTATCAGGCCCCGTTCGTTCAGTTCCACGCCCGGCAGGCTCCCTATCAGCTCGGACGGCCTCTGCCCGATGGCCTCGACGGCCATGTCCACTTCGATGACGGCCTCCGTGTCCGGCACCTCCTCGGGCCGCCGCCGGCCGGAGGCGTCCGGCTCCCCCAGCGCGGTGCGTACGGTCCGCACGCCGGTCAGGCGGCCGTCTCGCGTCTGGTAGCCGGTCGGCTGGGTGAGCAGGATGAAGTGGACGCTCTCTTCCAGCGCCCTGTCGCGCTCCTCCGGCCACGCGGGCATCTCGGTGAAGGAGCGCCGGTAGATGAGGTAGACGTCCTCCGCGCCGTGCCGCCGGGCCACCAGCGCGGCGTCCATCGCCGTGTTGCCGCCGCCCAGAACGGCCACCCGTCCGGGCAGTTCCCGTGTGGGCTCGTCCTTCATCCCGCGCAGAAAGTCCAGCGCCGTCTCCACTCCCTCGATATCCTCGCCGTCCTCCGCGAGGGACACCGGCTCCATCAGGCCCATGCCCAGCACCACGGCATCGTTGTTGGAGAGCAGCTCGTCCAGAGAGACGTCCCGGCCCAGTGCCGTGCCGAAGCGCCACTTCAGCCTGTCCTCCGGCGCCTCGGCCAGACGGGCGTGCAGCTCGGCTTCCACGTCCTCGTTCTGCAACCGGTCGGACGGTATAGTCTGGCGGGCCAGCCCGCCGGCGACGTCGGACGCCTCGATGATTGTCACGCTGTGGCCGGCCTCCAGCAGTTGGAGGGCACAGGCCATCCCGGCCGGTCCGGCGCCCACCACGGCTATGTACCGTCCGGTCGCCTCTCCCGGCACCTGCAATCCGGCCCAGCCTTCCTCGCGCGCGGTGCGGCAGACGTAGCGCTGGATGTCCCGGATGTGCACCGGGTCGCCCGTCACGGTGCCCTGGATACATTCCCCTTCGCACTGAACCTCGACGGGGCATATGTAGGCGCACAGCTCGGGCAGCGGATTGTTGGCGCGCAGCACGTCGTAGGCGCGCCTGATGTCACCGTCGGCCACGGCGCGCACGAAAGCCGGCACGTCCACGTCCGCGGGGCAGCCGTCCTGGCACGTGGGCGCGACGCAGTCCCGGCAGCGCTCGGCCTGCTCGCGGATGGTGTCCGGGGCGTGGCGCCGCCCCTCTCGGAACATCGGCCCGTAGACTTCCTTGTCCCGGATCACGCATCCGGCGGGCTGGCCGTCGCGCATCATCTGCGTGCAGCAACTGCAGGTGATGCAGCTCTTAAGCGGATCCATGGCGCCCTTACCGAAGATGTCGCGGGGGAAGTCGGGATAGGCGAAGCCCTGGCGGCCGAGTCCGATCATGCTCGCCCAGCCCTCCCGCACGGCGCCCGCGGCGAAGTAGGGCATGAACTGGCGCAGGTAGGAGTAGCCGGAGCCGATAGCGACAAGGCCCGGGTAGGCCGTCTGAATCTGCCGGGCTATCTGGATGATGCGGTTGACGCCCACCAGCGGATGCTCCTCGGGCGGCTCGAAACCGGCGATCGCGTAGTCGTAGGGGCGGTTGTAATGCGGCTGCCAGTAGGGGTTTCCGGCGGTGACGTTCAGCAGGGGCGCGCCCTGTTGCCGCAGCATGCCGACCAGCTCGAGCGGCTCGGAGAGGTCCACCACGCTCGGGTCGTCCCGGTCCACACCCCAACCGTAGGGATGCGGGATGGCGTCGTAGGTGTTCAGCCGGCTGGTGGGGATAAGGTCGGGGAACTCCTCGGCCACCTTGCGGTGCACCTCCCGCAGGAGCCGTGTCCGGTCGGCCAGTTCCGGGCCGCCGTAGCGACTGTCGCGCCGGGTGAACGACTCCAGCAGTTCGGCGATCAGGTAGCCGTGGCAGGCCTTCACGTCCACGCCGTCGAACCCGGCCTTCCGCGCCAGCGCGGCGGTGCGCAGGTAGGCGTCCTGAAGCCGGTCGAGCTCCTCGTCGGTGATCAGAGGGTAGTCCTCGCTCAGCCCGTGCTTCGGCGCCAGAATCGGGGAGTGATGGGCGATGATGGGTGCGGGCTCGCCCTCCGGGCGGCTGTAGCGGCCGGAGTGGGTCATCTGGAGGATGAGCACGGGTTCGTGGTCCGGTCCCATGGCTGCCCGGGCCGTCTCCCGGATGTCATCCAGCAGGCGCGAGATGTCGTCGAGGGTCGCTTCGGTAAGCTGCATCTGGTTGGGGTTGGCGCGTCCTTCGGGCACCACGGCGCATGCCTCGAACCAGATAAGCCCCGCCCCGCCGGCGGCGAAGCGCAGGTACCGGCGTCGCGTCAGCTCCCCCGGCGCGCCCTCGCCGGTGCAGTCGCAACCCTCCATCGGCTGGATGGCGAAACGGTTGGGCGCCCGCCGGTCGCCCATCTGGACCGGCTCGGCCAGCCGATCGAAGTTCTCGCTGACGGGCAGCTCGATGTCCAGTTCGTCCAGCTTGCTCAGCAGATCGTCCAGCGTTTTGTAGTGGAATCGCTCGAAGTCGCTCACGGGAGTTCCTCACAGTGGGGTGGCAGGTCCGGGCGGGGCAAAATCCGGCGCAAAGCCAGAGTGAGCATTCTACCCGCGAGGGCGGAAACCTTCAACGCGCCACGGGGGTGTTCGCATCCCCGATCGTCCTCGTCTTCTCCAACCGCAGAGGACGCGGAGAACGGCTGGGAATAACCACAACGAACACGACGAACGCCATCAACCACGGGGTCACTAAGAACACGGAGAACGGCAAGAAGCACGGCCAACGGTGGGGCAGGCCCAATCGCGCTCGTCCTGGCCGGTTACGTTAGCAGGTGGTTGACACTTTCCGGCACACGCAGAGAACACAGACCAGAGGCCGAGGGCATTCACCACGGCCGAGACCTTCGATGCCCCGTCTGTTTCCCCTGCTCGTAACTGTCCTTTTTCGCATACGCACCTGGCAGTAGAATGTTCATATTCAGTGCTGCCTTCATTGCACGAACATTCAGGAGGTCCGGACCATGTCGGGTGAACTGCTGCTGGTCGTCTGCCTGCTGGGACTGCTGCTGCCAACTCTTGCCGCGGGGGCCGAGGAGACGGAGCTCGAACGGCTGGAGCCCGAGACCGTGGAACTGCCCACCGTTTACCTGTGGGAGGGCGACGCGCCCGGTGCTGAGGGGGAGGACGAAGAAGACCGTCCCCGCCTCAACGTCGTCGCACCGTCCCCCGAGCGGGCCTGCGGCACGGCGGTCATCGTCTGCCCGGGCGGAGGCTACAACGTGCGCGCCATGGACTGGGAGGGCTTGCAGGTGGCCCACTGGCTGAACGAACTGGGCGTGCACGCGTTCATCTTGTCCTACCGCATCCGTAACCACGGCTACGGGCCGGCCGAGGCGTTCGCGGACGGCCAGCGGGCGGTGCGGTGGGTGCGGCGCCACGCCGACGAATACGGCATCGACCCGGAGCTCATCGGCGCGGTGGGCTTCTCGGCGGGGGCACATCTTGTCTCGCGCCTTACGCTCGAGCACGACCCCGGCGATGCCGACGCCGAGGATCCGGTCGAGAGGGAGTCCAGCCGACCGGACTTCGCCGTGCTCATCTACTGTCCCAACCCGGGCACGCGCCGCGGGGAAGAGGAGGAGGGCCCGAGCCCCGTCAACGCCGCCACGCCGCCGACCTTCATCATGCACACGGCGCGCGACGAACTCCTGTCGCCGGACCCCATGCTGGAGCACTTCCGGGCGCTTCGGGAGGCGGGCGTGGAGACGGAACTGCACGTGTTCGGGGGCTACGGCCCGCACGGCATCGGAATGGCGACGGGCCTTCCGGGCGCGGAGGAGTGGCCGGCGCTGGCCGCCCTGTGGATGCGACGCAGTGCCTTTCTAACCGGCAAAGAACGCGTTGCCGTCGAGGGGCGGGTCACCATAGACGGCAAGGCGCCCGAGATGGCGAGAATCACGTTCATCCCCGTCGAGTCCGATCACGACCCCATCGCGGCGGTGCGGACGGGGAAGCCGCACGGGGCGTTCGAGCTGCCCGCCGAGCACGGCCCCGTGACGGGCCGCCATCGGGTGGAGGTGCGGCTGGTCTGCCGACGATTCCTGACCGTGCCGTCCCAACAGGACATCGTGCTCTACACCAAGGCAAGCCCCGACGCCGAAGGACCGCTGACCGTGGACCTGCACCCCGGCACGAACACGCTCAATCTGGATATCGCGACCCGATAGAGCCGCCGGGGCAGGCTTCCTGGACTGTTTGGGCCAGGTTGCGGGGGCTGGATTCCTCGCAGCCAGGGGAGAACCACGAAGATTGGGAAACCATGAAGGCACCCGAAGACGGACCTTCGCCTTGCTTGCCTCTGTTCTTCCTTCGTGTTCTTCGTGACCTTCGTGGTAATCAGGCCGGAACAGGCTGCCTCAGAGCCTTCAGACGATGTCTTCGGCGGGGGTGACTTTGCGCTCGCTGAAGTCCTTCAGCAGCGTCGGGCCGTCCTCGATCAGCGGGTCGGACCAGCCGCAGCGGGCCTTCATCTGCTCCAGCCACGCGTCCAGGCGCCCCTCCAGTTCGGCGGCCACCTCCGGCTCGAGGTGTATCAGGTTGCCCTGCTCGTCCGGGTCGTCACGCAGATTGTAGAGTTCCTTCGGCGCGGTGCCGTGCCAGTTGTGCTCGTAGGTGTCGGAGGCGGCGCGGATGAACTTCCACTCCCGGGTGCGCACGCCGCGCTTCACCTGCCACGTGCCCTCGGCGAGGAAGAGTTCCTCGTGCGGTCCGTCCTCCGGGTCCGGGCCCATCTCCAGCAGGTCGGCCCCCTCCATCGGCTCCGGCACCGCCAGGCCGGCGCGCTCCAGCAGCGTCAGCGGCAGGTCGGTCATCTGCACCATCCCCCGCACCCGCTCCCCGGCCCTCTCCTGCCCCGGCAGCTTCATGATGAGTGGCACGTGCAGGTTGGCGTCGTAGAGGCCGTGGTGGTCGAAGGCGCCCTCGTGCCCGGTCAGCACCTCGCCGTGGTCGGAGAACGCCACGATGAGCGCGTCGTCATAGAGACCCCGCTCCTTCAGGGCGTCGAACAGCCGCCACAGGTGCTCGCCGTTGTACGCAATCTCCGCGTCGTACTGGGCCACCACGTAGTCCGCGTCGGTAACCTCGGAGTCGATCCAGCCGACGCCGGGGCTGCCCTGAGCGCGGCATTTACGCATCGAGTCGTGCCGGGCGTCCGTGGGGTCCCCCTCGTAGTAGAGACCGTCGTAGGGGCCGGGCGGGAAGTACGGCGTGTGAGGGTCCCAGTAGTGGAGGAACACGAAAGAGGGGTCGTCATCGGGAAGCCGCTCCATCAGCTCGACGGCCGCGTCCGTCATGATCTCCGCGTTCCGCTTCTCCCGCTTTTCCTTGTCGGTGCCCATGCCGGGCCACGAGTAGTCGGCCCAGCCGCGACCGAAGAAATCGGCGTGGCCCTGCAGGTTGTCCAGCGCGCAGGTGTGGTAGCCCGCCTCGGCGAACAGGTCCGGCAGCCACGGGGCGTCGTCCGGGACGGCCCGCGGCGGGATGACGCCCGCAATGCGGTGCGCGTAGTCCGGCAGCCCCGTGAACAGCGACGCGAACGAGGGGTCGGTCGGAATGGCGGGAGCAAAGAAGTTCTCGAACAGCACGCCGTCCTCGGCCAGCGCCCGCAACGCCGGGCTCGTCGCCCGCTCGTAGCCGTAGCAGTCAAGGTGGTCGGCGCGCAACGTGTCAATTGCAATCAGGATGATGTTCATGTGTTTGTCTCCTCCCGCAGTGGTCCAGGGACGCCGCCTCACCGGGCGGCCTGGCCGGTGGCCTCCATGCGCTTCATGCCGAAGCCGGCTCGGATGTAGTCGTTGACCGCACCTGCGGTGTAGCGCGGTCGCCAGTTGGCCTTCGACTGTCGGCGCACCTCGGCCACGAACGCCTCAAACGTCGGCTCCCCGCCCAACTCCGCGTTATAGCCGGCCACGGTGCGTTGGGGATCGGGGAAGCTCACCTCTCGCGCGACCGCGCCCGTTTCGTTGGTCCGCTCTGTCCAGCCTTCCAGGCCGTAACTCTGGTCGCCTATCCTGAACCACTGCTCCGGGTCGCGGATGCTGTGGTAGATATTCCGCGCCAGCCGGTAGGGGGACAGGTTGCCTTCGGCCCGCACGAGGGCCGCTTCGCCGGTCGTGGCCTGGACCACGTTCCCGGTCAGCGTGATGTCCCGCTGGTCGGCTCCGCCGGGCAACTGCACCAGCGCACCGGTGCTGTGCAGGCCGTGGATCAGGTTACCCTGGACGCGCACGTTGCGGGTCGAGCCGCCGCCCACGCGGATGCCGTAAACGTTGCCAACCTGCGGGTTGTCCTGGTGGATCATGCAGTTGCCGCCCACCAGCCCGCCTTCCCAGTCGCTGATGCCGAGGTTCCATCCCAGCGTGCGGCCCGTCGGTTGGGTGCGCCCGATACCGACCATCACGTTGTTGGTGATTCTGACGTTCTGGAAGCGGAGCGGTTCCCGCGTGTTGCCTCCGATGCCGATGCCGATTTCGCCCTCGACGTACAGGTTGTCGTCTACTACCAGGTCGCTTGAGCCGCCGGTGTGGTCGGCTCGCCACTTGTTGCCCATGCTGGCGGCACGCAGGAACATGTTGCCGCGGAAGACCACGTTCCGGCAGGCGTTGAAATAGGTGTTGTGGTTGAACATCGTAGCCCGACCTTCGCTTCGGTTACGCCCTCCGTCGCCCTGGAGGCGCCAGCCGTTGTGGTCGAAGATGTTTTCCTCCACCAGCATCCCGTCCACCTTATGGGCGTAGTAGCCGGTGGAGTGGCCGGTGACCGAGTAGGCGTCCAGCACCAGGTTGCGCCGAACAACCAGGTCCCGGAAGGTGCCCTCGCGGGTCTGCGTCACCAGCGAGCCGAACTCCACCCGGCAGTCCTCCACCAGCACGTGCCGGCCCGTGCCGTCGGGGCCGACCAGAAGGTGGAATCCGCTGTTGCCGGCGTAGGACTCGAACTCCGGGCTTTCGGTGTCGCGAGTGTGGGCCAGGAAGTGGAGCCCGACGATGGCCATGTTCTCGAACGAGCCGTAGAGGAAGATGGAATTGCCCAGGTCGCCCGTCTTCAGCAGGGGCCGGGCCGCATCCGGGCCGTAGGAGCCCAGCAGGAACCGCTCGGAGGGGGAGCGGCCGTCCGGCAGGGAGTGGATCGTCTCGCGTTGATGCCAGGCGTCGCCGCGGCGCAGCAGCACCCAGTCCGCCGCGCCGGAGCGAGCGTGCTCCAGGGCGGCCTCCACGGTGCGGAAGGCCATGACCTCCCCGGCCGGCAGGAACGGGTTCGCACCCACGGCCGCATCGTTTGGCGCGTGCGGCCGGCCCGTCGCGTCGTCCCCGTGGCTGCTGCTGACGTAGATGAGCCGGGTATCGCGCGAGGGGGTGAACACGGTCCACCCCTCCTTATCCTTCCTCAGACCCTCCGCTCCCTCGACGGAAGCACACAGCGCAAAGGCGAACGCCAGTGCCACGACGGCACAGTTCAGTTTCCTCACGATTCCATCCTCCGCTTAGCAGGGCACAGTGGGGTCGGGCCGTCGCCCGGCACCGACCAAAAGGCATTGTACGGGTGCTCCACCAAACCATCAACGCGCCGACAGGCGCACGACCGGCTGTCAGTTCCTTGGCGTTGGACGCACGCGCTCGCGGATACCCGCCTGTGGCACGCAAGCCACTATCTTCTTGAGCCGAACTCAGGGCGGCAACGGTGCACCCGACGCCAAAGTGCGGAGCCGGCCGCGTGGCTGAACGCGACAACCACCAGGCCGGCGGACCAGCTCCCACCGGGTATCATATCGGGCAGAGACCCGGCTATGATGTATGGTAACGGCTAATACTGCCAAAGGGGGTTGGATATGCGCGGACTGAAGACGTGCCTGTGGATTGCGGGCCTGTTTTGTCTGCTGAGTGTTTTCGGGCTGCTTCTGCCGATGTCGGCGCTCCGGTCGCTGGCCGGCGTGTTCGGCGGCGGGGAGTTGCCGGAGGCCCCGGTGTTTGTGTACGCCCTGCGGGTATCCAGCGCCACTTACCTGGCCGTCGGTGCATTCTTCATCCTGCTGGCGCGGGATCCGATGCGTTACGGGCTGCTCGTACCGTTCGCGGGTGGGGCGTCGGTGCTCGTCGGGGTCGTCTGCGGAGTCACCGGCCTGCTGTCCGGTATGCCGGCGGGCTGGTTCCTGGGCGACTTCCTGACCTGCACCGTCCTGGGTATCCTCATACTGGTGTTCTGGCGCCGGGCAACCAGCGCACCGCCGGAAAACGTAGCCGGGTCGGAGCCGGAGTAGCCCCATACTGGGAGGGCCGTGCGTGGCTTCACAGACACGGCGACGGCGCGCGCTGACCGTGTTGCTCTACGCGCTCATCGCGCCGGTGGTGCTTTTCGTGTCATGGGAGGTGGTAGGAGCGGTGCGTTGGTTCTTTCTGCCGGAGGGGCTGCAAGACGACGTGCACCGGTGGCGGCGGGCGCGCGTGCTGCGGTGGGCCGGACCGATGGCCGATGACCTGTTCCGAGGCCTCCAACGGAACGACCGGGCGACCTACTCCCGCCACTTCCCGCCGGAGCACCGGACGGACGCGCACGCCGACCATTTCCTTTGGGACCGCGAGTTCATCGTCAGGGCCTTCGGCAACTGCGTGTCGCGCGAAGTTACGAAAGTGGAGAGTGTCGGCGGAGACTTCCTCGTGACCTACGCGGTCCGGTTCGAGGAAGAGGCCGACGTGCCGGTCCTGGTTGGCTTCCGCCGCCACGGCCGGGAGTGGTTGATCGAGCGGGTGGACTACGATTACCCCGAGAAGCGCTGGTTCACCGACATACCCATCGGCTACGGCGGCCCCGACCCGCCACCTCCCCAGTAGCCTCCCGGCCGGCAGCCCCGGTCCGTAACATGCCCCTGGGGGAGTTGTTCAGTCTTCGGGCGGGGGTTTATCCGGGGAGGTGACGTCCCCGCTTTCGAGGTCGTAGAGGAAGCTGCCGCGTCGCCAGGTGGCCGCGTGCACGAGGCCGTCGTGGACGACGTAGATGGCGGCCGTGTGGCCGTCGCAGTAGATGCGGGCCGCCCCCGACTGCGCAAGCGCGTTGCGCAACTCGAGCCCTATCTTTTCCATTTCCCCCTTCGTCAGCCCCGACCGGCTCATCAGCTCGATGGTCTGTTCGGGGGAGAGCGCGGCGGTCTGGGCGTTGGGAAAGGGCACGACCCGCGGTTTGCGCCCCACTCCCAGGACAGAACAGCCGGGCCCCAGGGTCAGGATGCACGCCAGGCTTACCACTACGAGGAGGCGGGCAAAGGGCACGTTCGCGAGCGGGGGGGCCGTCACGTCTTGTTTCCGCTGCTGCATCAAAGCTCCCGGATGAGGCGTTCGAGTTCTTGCCGGAACTCCGGACCGGCCGGTTCGTGGGACGCGCGCGCCGTGGGCGGCTCGCGCCGCCGGCTCCGCGCGCCGTCCTCCACGATACGCGGTGTGATGAAGATTGCAACCTGCCGCGACTGGCTCTCCGCGTTCTGCTTCCAGAACAGTTTGCCCAGCAGCGGGATGTCGCCGAGGAGGGGCACTTTCATCTCGTCCACGCGTGTCCGGTTGTCGTGCAGGCCGGCGATGATGATGGTCCCGCCGTCCTGAACGCGCACCGTGGTGCTGGCGCGGCGGCGGGTGATGACCGGCAGCCCGCGCATGCCCTGCCCTATCACGTTGCTCACGTCGGGCGTCACGCGCATGGTGATGGCGCCGTTCTCACCTATGCTCGGCTCCATCGTCAGGACGATGCCGGACTCGATGACCTCCAGTTCCGAACGGACGTAGATGTCCTCGGTGATTATCTCGAAGTACTCCTCCGTGGTGACCTTGACCTCGGCGTCGCTGCCGTCGGCCGCCACCACGTGGGGGTCGGCGATGATGCTGGCGGACTCGTTTTCTTTGAGCAGGTCGAGGCTCATGTTCAGGTTACGGGTGAACTCCGCCGTGGTGCTGTAGCCGAGCCCGAGGGTCCAGTTGAGCGAGTCGAAGGTGGCGTTGCCGGACCGGACGTTGTCGCCGGTCTGCGGCTTCTGCCACTCCCAGTTCCAGTCGACGCCGAACCGGTCGAGGGCGCGGCGCTCCAGCTCCACCACTTTCGCCTCGATCATAACCTGCCGCGGCGCCTCGTCCAGCATCCTCAACTCCCCGACTATCCGCTCCAGCATCTGGGGCGGGGCGGTGACGCAGACCGTGTTCGTAGTGGGGTTGGCCTGCGCGTAGTCGCGCACCGATTCGGACAGCATCTTCACCGCCTGCGGGGCGTCAACGTAGTTCATCTTGAGCGTTCTGGTGCGGCATAGCTTGGCGAAGCCGGGGCTCTCGGGGTCGGCCGAGCCGACGAAGACGTAGCCGTCCTCGTGGCGGAACTCGTAGTCGCCCACGGACAGGACGATCTCCAGCGCCCGGTCGAGCGGCACGTCCTTCAGCTCGCACGTGACGATCCCCTGCACGGACATGCCGGGCACGATGATGGTGTTGGTCTGCGCGGCGATGTCGGCCAGCGCCTGCCGCAGGCTGGTCTCGTAGAACATGTTGGTCACCCGGGGCGGCCCGCCGGCCGTTCCCTCAGTATTCTCCGCCGCAAGAACCGGGCGGGCCGGCAGTGCTGCAACGAAGCCGGCGAGGAGCATCAGCAACAATACCGTGCGTAAGCGGTCGCAGAACGTGCCTCTACTGCGCGTGATCATTGTTCTCCGTCCTTCCCATCTGCGGCGGGGCTCGCCGCCGGCACGCTGAATTCCGTCCGGCGGATAAGCGGCGGTTTGTCGGCGTCGTATCTGAGGGCCAGCTCGGCCGTGTAATCCCCGGGGTCTAACACCTGCGTGTACTCGGTCGTCACAACGCCTTCGGCGCCGGCCTGCACGAAGGACGGCCGCACCTTCGGGGCGGCCTTCCCGACCCGGTTGTCGTTCTGATCGTCGATGTAGAAGTTGACCTGCGGCGTGACGGCAATGGTGCCGGTGTTGCGCAGGCGGGCGGTGAAGCTTATGGCGCCGTTGGGCTGCCGTTCGGCCCCGAAGTCGGTGATCTCGGCATCCGTGCTGCCGGTGCCCCGCGCACGAGCGCGCAGGAGCAGGCTGCGTCGGCTGCGACCCTCCGGCGATTGGTCAAGCTGGACATCCTGCCTGTCGAACGTAATGGCGGCGTAGTGCTCGCCTTCGGCCCCGTCCGGCATGGCCACGAAGAAGGGAACGCGGCAGCGGCTCATGGGTCCCAGCTCCATCTCCTGCTGGCGCAACTCGACCATGGTCAGGGCGGAGCGTTCGTGCTCGTCCGCACCGTTGAGGACCAAGTCCTCGCCGGAGGGGGAACGCTCCCAGTTCAGAGGCCGGGCACGCAGTTTCAGTGTCTCCCGTGTCAGGTTGCGCACCTCCACCGCCTGCGTACGGCGTCCGCCGGGCCTGACCGCCAGCTCGCAGACGGCCGGTGAGACTATGAACCCGGCCGACTGCTGTATGAGTTCCCTTCGTATCTCGTCGGTCACCTCCGCCACCGTGGGTTGGCCGTCACGGACGTAGAACGGGAACGCTTTCTGCATGGGGCGGCCGCCGCCCGCCGGGTGCAGGTCAACACGGACGGTGTATGTCCCGTCGGGCAGGTTGATCTCCCCCCGGCTGCGGAAAAGGCGCTCGTGTCCGGGCAGAAGAAAGCCGCGGCCCGCCTCCAACGGAAAGTCCTCGACCAGTTGGCCCTCCTCACTGCGCACCGCGACACTGCCCTGCATCCGGGTATGGATGGTGCCTTGGTTGCGCACGGGCACGCCGATCAGATACCCGGTCCCCTTGCGGCTCTCCATCATGGGGCGGCCTGCCTCAATCCGCGCCCGCATGTCCGGACCGGGCACGGTGAGCATCAGGACGGCCATGACGCGGTAGCTGAAGCGGACGCCCGCCGTGACACCCTCTCCGGCCGAGTCGCCTTCTTCCTGCCCGCGCGGCCGGCCGAAGCACGAGATGATGCCGTAGTAGCCGCCTCCGGCGTCCTTGTCCGGCCGGACGCGGCACACCAGCTTCTTGCCACTCCCGGGAGAGAGGGTGAACTCCCGCGGCTGGACCGTCAGCCAGTCTTTGCAGCTCCTCGGAGCGTCCTCCACCGGCACGGGCAGACCGGCACCCTGGAGTTCCATTGCGTAGAGATCGATGCGGCAGTCGAGCGTCCGTGCGCCGGTATTCGAAACGGCGACCGTGAAACTGCTGAGTCCCCCGGCGTAGGAGCGCTGCTCGATAATGGTGGGGCTCATGGCAAGCTGGGCCCGGGCCGCCGGTGCGCCGAGGGCGATGAGGACGGCAATGACGAACGTATTCCATATGATGGCGCTCAGGCGCTTCATGTCTTTGGTCCCCATCGTCGAACGGCAGCGTCCACTAATTGAAAGGAAGGTGAGAGGCCGCCGCGGGCCCGAAGGACCCGCGGCTTGCCTCCCGAATCGAGCAGTGATCACAGAACCGGCGCGGAAACGACGGCCGGATCGAGGTAGTAGTCGCCGTCCGGCTGATCGGCTTCCGGCATCAGCCGCACGCGCCACTGGTAGTCGTAGGTGCCGGCGTTGCCGCCGTCCACCAGCCACCAGAGCGTCTTGGTCACGGTCCCGTGGGCACCCTCGCCGTAGTTGCCGGGCGCCTTCCAGCCATCCCCCCAACTCAGCAGGATTTCGAGGTCCATCTGCTCGTCCTGCTCGCGCCAGGTGTCGCGGTCGCTCTGCATACCGCCCAGGATCACTCCGGTAAGACCGTTCTCGTCCTCTTCGAAACTGGCCTCGGTCTTGCTCGTTCCGTCGAACGAGATGCCGATGTACTGACCGTTGTTGCTGGAGAAACTGCCGTCCACGTACGCGGTCAGGTCATCAGAAGTGGCCTCGTAGATATTGCCGAGGTGGAAGTAAATCTTGTTGTTGCTGACGCTCTGGGTGAAGTACATCTCGACGTCAGCTTCCACCTCCAGGCCCATGTCGCCTGTATCGTCGGCGACAAGCCATCCGTCGCCCGCAGCGTACACGCCGCTCCACGAGCCATTACCGTACTGGTACTTCCAGTTGGTCCAGTTATCGGAATCATCACCGGCAGGCCCTTGCCCGCTGGCGTCAATCGAAGGCGTGCCGTCATCGGCGGTGCCTTCCTGATCGTACAGGGTGCCCGCGCTCGCCGTACCGGCCGCAAGGGCGAGGCAGACCATCAGTGAGACTGCTATGGTCATGATGCGTTTCAAGGTTTCGTCCTCCATTTTCGGTAACTTGCTTGAACTTGCTCGATCGGCCGGTTTCGCGATTCGCTCCCCCGCGCCCCTTTCGCGACCAGTTACAGGGCACGGTTTCTCAGCATCCCCTTGTGCGCGGGACCTTTCCTCCTGTGACCCTGTAGCGGCGGGCGGCGTCCCGCTTCGTCCCCTCTCCGCCCCTTGCCGTCGCTCAGTCCGCGTCCGTCCGGGGTCACGGCTCGGACGGCGCGCCTGCATGCGTCATCGACCACCTCCCTTCACTCAGTAGAGACGAGTTAGCGCACTCCCGATCCCTCAAGAACGGGAACCACGTTGAGAGTCAGCTCGTTGACGTACTCTCCCGGGGGCTGGGCCGCCTCCGGGGACAGCGTGCAGTGCAGTTCGTACTCGACCCGCCCGGGCGTCTCCCGCAGGCGCCAGCCGACTTCCGACCCGTCGGAGGATGCGGTATCCGGCGGCCGCGGAGCCTCCTCCGCGGATTCGGCCAGCCGCCATGCGATCGGCGCCCGGGCATCCTGCGGCGCTCGCGAGGACATCGGCGCCCGCACGGGCAGCGAGTCCACGCGCCCCTCCGCCGCCGACAGTACCAGGCAGACCGCCATCTCCGCGTCAACGCGACCGCGCACCGTGGCCGTCACCGGCTCGCCGGGCAACCCATAGTGGAAGTAGATGCGGTTGCCCGACGCGCTGTGCTCCACGCGCGACCCGACGCTGACGCGGACGGGGACCCGGGCGATGGGCGCCCGGCAGCCCGTGGGGTGCTCGGCGCCGATGCAGAGTTCGCCTTCGTAGACCCCGGGCGGATGGTAGTCCTCCGTCACCAGCGCGATAGGGACATCGACCTCCTGCCGCCCGGCGTCTCCGCACGCCAGAACGGTCACCGCCTGACCCAGCGGCACCCACTGCTCCTCGACCATAGCCCGCACCGCGGAGGCGGGGATTTCATTCCCTTCCGCGTCCTGCAGCGGCAGCGCCTTCATCCGCAGGCGCCAGCCGCTCAGGCTGCTTTCGACGGCGATCCGAAGGGGTTCTCCAAACGAGTAGTCGCCGGGACCGGCGTAGGCGGTGCACTCCAGCAGCCGGTCGCCGGCATCGACTCGCAGGTAATCCCCGGCCGCGCGGGTCGCCGACGGGGCGGCCGCCATGGCGACCGCCAGCACCGCCAGTATGAGGCAGCTAATCCCGTCCTTTCGCTCTCGCATTGTCATATCTCGCGGGCCCCCTCAGCCCGTTGTCATGCCGATCGGGCGTGGCTCCAGGTGACGGCGCTCTGTATGAGTTGGTCCGGCTCCGTGCCGTCCTCCGGATAGACCGCCGTTCCGAACCGGATGTCCTCAGCGCCCGCCAGAGCATTGCTCAGGCGGTTCACCGCGGTGGTGGCCCCGCTGCGGTCCGTCTCCGGCAGCAGGATGCCCACCTTGCTCCGCGTCCCCTCGCGTACGGCGTGAGGCAGCGCCCCGTCGGCCCGGTCTCGCGGCCGGGTCAGCCGCCAGTAGCGTCCTCGCGGCCCGAACACCCCGACGGCGTCGCTGGCACGCAACGCGGGCGGCACCCGCTGCAGCAGGTCGGGGAGGCTGATCTCCTGAGAGGCGACGACCACCAGAGCGAAATAATGGTTGTAGCGTTCGGCGCGGTGCGCCTCCCTCTCGACCACGTCCCGCAGGCTCGGCGGGCTCCAGTGTTCGGCCAGACTTCTGACCTCCTCCAGCAATATCCGAATCGCACCAAGCTCCTGTCTCAGCTCGCTCAGCGTCGCCCCTTCCTCCACTTGCCTGCTCTCCATTCCAGAGGTGACTGCCCGGCGCCCTGTCGGGCGGTGAGTCCACAGAGTGCAAGCCGCATTCCGGGCATATCCGCCTTGCGCCGGCGCCGCCTCTCGACCCCATGGAAGGCCACGAAACGGCCTCTCGCTCTTGAGGGCATTCTCGGGCGCCGGGCCGCGACGGACGCGTCTGTCGGTCAGCGGCCGGAGGCGTCTGTCAGTATTGACCGTAATGTCCGAAACCGTGGTGCAACGGCGACCGGTTGCAGGGCCGGAGAAATTTCCGGAATTTCGGTTGACATCTCGCCAATAAGCTGTATATTGCGCATGAACTGACCCGGCGCGAAGCTCAAGTCGTTCTTCGGCGCCAGACAGCAGCTACTTGGAAAGGTGGCACCTTCGGCGACGGATGGGTGGCCACAGGAGGGGCGCACCTGCAGGCTCATGAGGGTCGAGCCGGCCGATACCCGGAATTCCCCCGTCTCGGGTGCTGAGGGGGTCTTATGCCCCACAGCGATATTGCGTCTGCTGAAAGAAGACGTCACCCCCGCAGTCCGGTGCGTCTGCACGTGGAGTTGTTGAACGAAACGGGCAGCGAGGTGCTCGGCGAGGG
>JAWODG010000082.1:0-37448 GCA_046483385.1 Candidatus Brocadiia bacterium
AAGTTCAGGTTTGGGTACAATCTCAAGCCGAGATATTGCGAGCTCGACCGCGACCGCACCGCGGCCCGAGCGTAGGGGTGGTTCGCGGAGGCGCACTCGGGGCCGTGTCGCGGCAAGTCCGCGCCCTGCGGATACAGGTCCCACAACTCCTGCGTGACGTAGTGGGCGAAATGCGGCTTGCCAGTGTTCACCACCAGCAGCCACGGGCGGCCGATGCCGGGTGCGGTGTTCGTCAGCCAATCGACGGCGGCGTCAACGCGCCTCAGGTCGCCGCGGAAGGGGTCGTCCCGCGGCCCGTAGCCGTCAGCGCGCTCGGCGGAACCGCGGCGGATGGTCAGCGGCCTGCGGCCATGGTTCGTGTCGCCGGGCCGGCCGCGGTCGCCCGGCAGTATCATCTCGGTGAAGCCCAGTTCTTCGCCCTTCGCGTAGACGTCCACCTTGCCGACATAGGCGGTGTGAACGCCCTGCTCGGCCAGCACGGCGCCGTAGGTGGGCGGGTTCGGGTCCAGGTTGACCGTGCAGTTGCTGTAGGTCTGTATCTCGTGGACGTAGCGACCGCTCATGAAGGAGGAGCGGCTGGGCAGGCAGAGCGGCGACTGACAGTAGGCGTTCCGATAGAGTGTGCCCTCGTCGGCCAGCCGTTGCATGCTGGGCGTCTCGACGAAGTCGTGGCCGTAGGGGCTGGAGTAGCGGGGGTTGTGCTCGTCGGACATGAACAGGACAACGTTGCTCACGATGAGCCTCCGGAAGCAGGAACGGAAAATACAGGATAAGCAGGGGGCGCCCGGCACGCAACGACGGAGGGGGCCGGTTGGTAGTTGCGAGTTGGTAGTTGAGAGTCACGCAATCCAGCGAGCAATGACCAGTGGTCGGTGATCTGTTCCCGGCCGCACGATGGACAACTGCGGACTACTGTAGGACCCAACGTTCCCATCTTTCCTCAGCCGTTCCCGCCGAAGGCGGGCAAGCTCCGTGCCCTCAGTGCCTCCGTGTTGAGCCTCCTTATGTTTTCGTGAGCCCGCCGCAGGCGGGCGCGTAGTGCTCGTCGTGGTTAATGCCCGGCCGCGGCACGGGTCGTCCTTGCGGTTTGGTGGCGCAACGAATACCATCCACTTCCGTCATCGATGCCCGCGGGGGCTCCGGCGGGCGATTCGTGAAGTCGAGCACAAAGAGGAACTGAGACGATGAGCATTCTGGTCACCGGCGGAGCCGGGTTCATCGGCAGCCACGTGGTCGACGGGCTGGCCGAGCGGGGCGACGAGGTGGTATGCCTGGACAACTTTAACGATTACTACGCCCCGGACGTCAAGCGAGGCAACATACAGGGCGCCCTCGCGACGGGGCGCGTCACGCTGCTGGAGGGCGACATCCGCGACGCCGAGCTTTGTCGGTCGGCCGTCGCGGACAACGACGTCACCGCTCTCATCCACCTGGCCGCGCGGGCCGGCGTCCGGCCGTCCATCGAAGAGCCGGCGCTCTACGAAGAGGTCAATGGCCTGGGCACGGTGAACCTGCTGGAGGCGGCCCGGGAGGCCGGAGTGGAGAAGTTCATGTTCGGCTCCAGCTCATCCGTCTACGGGGTGAACAGCAAGATACCGTTCAGCGAGGACGACCCGGTCACGCAGCCGATATCGCCCTACGCGGCAACCAAGCGGGCCGGGGAGCTGATGTGCCACGTCTATCATCACCTCTACGACCTGCCCGTCGTCTGCCTGCGGTTCTTCACCGTTTACGGCCCGCGCCAGCGCCCCGATCTGGCCATCCACAAGTTTGCGCGGCTCATCGAGGCCGGCGAGCCAATACCCATGTACGGGGACGGGACGAGCCGGCGAGACTACACTTACGTGAGCGACATCGTGGACGGCGTGCTGGCTGCCCTGGACCGGCCGCTCGAGTTCGAGATTATCAACCTGGGCAACTCCGACCCGATCGAGCTGCGGGAGCTGATCCGTATCATCGAGGAGGCGATGGGCAAAGAGGCCCGTATCGAGCAATTGCCGGAGCAGCCGGGCGACGTGCCGGTGACCTACGCCGACGTCTCGAAGGCGCGCCGGCTGCTGGGCTACGATCCGCAGTTTCCGATTCGACAGGGTATCGAGCGCTTTGTAGAATGGTTTAGAGGTGAACGATGAGGAATTCGCCACTCTACAGCGTCCGTTACGGGCATTGAGCGATGGTTGACGAAGACTACGAGGCGCCCTTCTGCAGCGTCGAGAGGGCCATCGAGGACTTCCGCGAAGGCCGGTTCGTCATCGTTGTTGACGAGGCGGAGCGGGAGAACGAGGGCGATATGTGCCTGGCGGCCGAGCACGTGACGCCGGAGGCGATTACGTTCCTGCTGAACAAGGTTCGGGGTTTCCTCTGCCTGGCAATCGGCCCGGAACTGGCCGACCGCCTGGAATTGCCCCCTATGGTGGAGGACAATCGCAGCGCCTACGGCACGCCCTTCACGGTGAGCGTGGATGCCCGCAAGGGCATTAGCACGGGGGTCAGTGCCGCCGACCGTGCCCATACCATCCGCACCATGATTGCGGACGACGCGAAGCCGGACGACCTGGTCCGTCCGGGGCACGTGCTTCCGCTACTGGCCCGACCGGGGGGAACGCTGGTGCGGGCCGGGCACACGGAGGCGGCCGTGGACCTGGCGCGGCTGGCGGGGCTGAAGCCCGCCGCGGTCGTCTGCGAGGTAATGAAGGAGGACGGCAGCATGGCCCGCATGCCGGACCTTGTGCGCTTCGCCCGGCAGGAGCGGTGCCACGTGTGCGCCATCGCCGACCTCATCCGCTACCGCCACCAGTCGGAGTACCTGGTCAGCAAGAGCGTCTCCGTCGAACTGCCGACCCGCCACGGCCCGTTCAGGCTGCACTACTACCGCTCCATCGTCGAGGATAAGGAGCACATTGCCGTCTGCTGCGGCGACGTGGGCACCGATGGCGACGAACCGGCCGAACCGCTCGAGGAGCCCGTGCTGGTGCGCGTGCACGACGAGTGTTTCACCGGCGATATCCTGCACTCGCTCCGCTGTGACTGCGGGGAGCAGCTCGAGCTGTCGCTGGACATGATCCAGCGGTATGGTCGCGGCGTGCTGCTCTACATGCGGCAGGAGGGCCGTGGCATAGGCCTGGAGAACAAGCTGCACGCCTACGCGCTGCAGGACCGGGGGCTGGACACGGTGGAGGCGAACGAGCGGCTCGGTTTCCCGGCCGACAAGCGAGAGTACGGGGTCGGCGCCCAGATACTGCGACACCTGGGCGTGCGGAAGATGCGGCTCATCTCCAACAACCCGCGCAAGTTTCACGCCCTGCGCGGATACGGGCTGGAGATCGTCGAGCGCGTGCCCATCGAGGTGCCGCCGCGCGAAGAGAACCTGCGCTATCTGCAGACCAAGAAGGAGAAAATGGGCCACATGCTGAGCCTGGGAGAGGAGACCGAAGGACCCGACTCCGGCGACGAGGAGTGCCCATGAGCGGCAAACTGCGCGGCTGGCTGGCCCAGATGAAGTTCGTCCTGTTGCTGGCTCTGGTCGTTCTGGTGCTGATCGTCGTGTTCCAGAACCTGGAGGTCGTCCGCTACAGGGTGATCTTCTGGGAAGTGCCGCTGCCCGGCTTTTTGCTGCCGACCGCCGCGTTCGTCGCCGGCCTGATAGCCGGCGCCCTCGCGATGCACCTCGTCAAGCGGCGCTCGCGTCCGTGAGTGCCCGCCTCACTCAACCCTGAGTAAGCCTGGAGACCGCCGTGACCGACCGTCGCCCCAACATCATCATCGTCCAGACCGACAGTCAGGACGGCCGCGCCATGGACTGCATGGACCACCCCGCCATGGGGGGCGCCACGCCGAACATGGACGCCCTGGCCGACAGGGGAGTGCTGTTCCGCAACATGTACTGCAACAACCCCGTCTGCTGCCCGTCCCGCGCCAGCATGTTCAGCGGACGTTACAGCCACCATTGCGAGGGCTGGAATAACTACAAGGGGCTTGAGCCCGGGGACACCACCTTCCTGACGCGGCTGGAGGAGACGGGGTATCGGGTGCAGACCTTCGGCAAAACCGACTACGTCTCGGGGCATCACACCGTCCGTGCCCGCGTCACGCCGTGGACGCGCGCGGCCGGCATCTCGCGGCCGGAATACCGCATGCCCGGCCCCGAGGTCATCGAAGACGACCGCGAGCGCGTGCTGGAGCACGACTGGAAGAACGTGGACCGGGCCGTCGACTGGCTCGACGGGGGGGCCGACGACGGAGAGCCCTTCCTCCTCTACCTGGGCATCAACCAGCCGCACCCGCGCTTCCGCACCTCCCGCCGCTACCTGGACCGCATTGACCCGGACACCGTCCGCCTGCCCCCGCCGGACGAGTCCGGCCATGCCGTAATGGAGCTGATGCGGGTGAAGAAGAACTGGATGCACGGTCTGGACGAGGAGACCGTGCGGCTGGTGCGGCGCATATACTTTGCCATGGTCGCGGAGGTGGACGCCATGCTCGGACGCGTGCTGGACGCCGTCGCCCGGGCCGGCCTGGCGGAGAGCAGCTACGTGGTCTTCACCAGCGACCACGGCGAGATGAACATGGAGCACGACCAGTTCTACAAGATGTGCCACTACGAACCATCCGCGCGCGTGCCGCTCGTCGTGGCCGGCCCGGGCGTGAAGCAGGGGCGTCGGGTGGATACCCTCACGTCGCTGATCCACCTCCACCCCACGGTCACGGACATCGCCGGCCTGCCGCGCGACGACCACCTGGACGGTCACTCCTTGCTGCCGGAACTCCAGGGCTACGACCCCGCCCGGCCGGACCGCGCCTTCGCCCAATTCCACGGCGGCAGCAGCCGCACCGGCGCCTTCATGCTGCGGCTGGGCGACTGGAAGTACGTCGCCTACCCCGGTTTCCAGCCGCAGCTCTTCAACCTGGACGAAGACCCGTGGGAGGTGCGCAACCTGGCCGAGGAACGACCGGAGGTTGCGGCGAACATGGATTCGGCCCTGCGCGACATCGTGGACTACAAGGCCGTCGACGCCCGGGTGAAGGAGTACGACCGGGAGAGCTTTCGCCACTGGCGGCAGGGACAGGTGGACGCCGGCACTTACCGCGAGACGATGGCCCGCATCTTCAGCGGGTGGGACGGCGTCAGCACCGAGGAAGCTGACCCGTGGACCGACGATGACGAGGCGCGCCTCGAAGCATGGTTGGCCGGCGAGGAGCCGGCATAGGCCCGGCCGTGCCGTCCGGCGCGCGATTCAGCGGGTCACCTTCACCAGCGTGCGCTCGAGCACGTCCCGGCAGTAATCGCACTCCTCGCACCGTCGGCCGCATTCGGACGTCCGCTCGAACCAGTCGTCGGGGAACCGCGCGTTGTCGATGATGTGCGGCGCCAGCGCGGGGGAGAAGCCCGGCTCGAACAGGTCCAGCAGATTGCCGCGGTGAACTCGCTCAGAGTAGGCGTGCAGCACCGTCCGCGGGCGGTCATGCATCCGCGTGGCCAGCTTCACCTGGTCGAACAGCCCCTCGTAGTGGTGCAGGTCCTCCGGCCGGACCCAGCTTGCCTGCAGCAGGGCGGGCCAGTGCCGGCGGTCGCGGACGTAGCGCCAGCAGGTGTGCGGCACCCAATCGGACACGTTGTCCGTCTCGTCCACTTCCTGCTCGTGGGCCACCAGGTTGTCGTGGAAGGTCTGGCCGCTGCAGAAGGCCAGGCAGCCGCTGTTGACCAGGATGTGCAGGCCCTTGTCGTGCTCGTCGGTCCATGCCTTCATCCGGCGTACGTAATCCAGGTCACGGTTGTATTCCCGCCTCAGGTAGTAGCTGTCGAACAGGTCCGCCACGTACTCCATGGCCTGGATTGTGTCGATGCGCATGTTGACCGACGCGCGAACATCCACGGTGGGGAAGTCGTCCCGGATGACGCGGGCGACGAAGGGTGAGGTGGTGGTGACGACCTCCACGCCGCCGACCAGGTCCCCCAGGTAGTCCATCACCGAAACGACCTTGCGCTCCAGCCATCGGCTGACGGCCCGCCCCCCGTAGCAGTTCGAGTTGAACAGGAGGTTGAGGCCGAGCCCCATCTCGCGGAAGGCCCTCAGGTCCGCCTCCAGTCGCGGCCGGGCGGTCCAGTCCGTGTAGCCGCGGCGGGAGGCAAGGGGCGCCCGCCCGCTGGGCATGTCCGACCAGGGGAAGTAGACCTCCGCAACGTGGTCCCGGTAGTCGCGCACCACATCTACGAAAGGTTCCTCGCCCGGTTCGCTGAGCTGATAGCCTATGGAGAATCGCATGGCGTTGCCGTCCTCAACCTTCCTGGCTCCAGTCCTCAGACGGGTCCTGCGTTTCCGGTGGAGCCGCAGACCAGTCAACGCGCCACGGCTGCCGACGGCGGAAAGGCTGCTTGAAGGTATTCTCCAGCACGCCCCGCTCCTCGAGGTGAATCATGCAGGCACGCATGCAGCCGCGGGCCCCGCAGATGGCCTTACCGTACTCGTAGAGATTGGGCGGCTTGCTCTCGAACGGTGACCACCACCCGGGGCGCGTGTTGTGGCCGTGCCACGTGTTGTAGGATTCCTCGTCGGAGACGTCGTCGTCGACGACGCCCCCGCGGAACGCCATGTCGCACGCCTCCAGGTCCGGGTCCATCCACTCGACCTCGCGGCCGGCCAGGGTGACCTTCACCGTCTGGTCGGGATCGAACGCGCCGATGGGGCAGGCATCCACGCATTCGAGGCAGCGGTCGCAGAGAGCCGGCCCGTCGTAGATGGGGTCGGGTTCCAGCTCCGCCTCGGTGATGATGATGCCCAGCCGCTGGCGAGGGCCGAAGCGGGGCGTCAGGAAGATCTTGCTGAACCCGATCTCGCCCAGTCCGCACAGGAAGCCGGCGATGCGCAGGTGTATCATCACGTCCGGCGCCGCGCGACCCTCGGCCACCGGCCGGCTGTAGTTGGACTTCACGTGACCGTCGTTGGTGATGCCCCGCCAGGGACTCAGGTGACCGTACGGGACGGCCTCATGGCCGTGGTCCTCGATGAACTTCGACAGATTGATGGCCACCATCGGCATGTACAGCCAGTTCAGCCCGCCGTAACCCATCGACGAGTAGTTGCTGAAGTAGGTGCCCTCCTCGACGCCCCGCAGGCTGCCGCGCATGACGCGGAAGCCCATGCCGATGACCGAGCGGGCCTCCGGCAGTATCTGTCGTGGGTCCATCTGGCGCGGGGCGCCTTCCCAGCGGTCGATCGAACCGATACTCACCAGGTCCGCGCCCAGGGCCTTCGCCGTCTTCTTCACGTCCTCTGCCGTAAGCATACTGCCGTTGCTCCTTCAGGTTTTCCGTCGTTGACCTCGGTGGTTTCTTTCTCTCGCATGCTGCGATAGCCCTCCCCGGAGAGTTCTGCGGCGGCCCGGAGCGCGGCGCCGATCAGTTCCCGGCGCTCCTGCTCCGAGTCGCGGCCGCGCGCCACGGCCATCCCGAGCGCGCCCTCGAGCACACCCCCCGGCCCGAAGACCGGTGTGGCCAGCGGCCAGACGCCCTTGGACTCCATGCCGGGCGCGGCATAGCCGATGCGGCGCACCTCGCCGAGAAAACCGTTCACGGCGCCCTCGTCGCTCCACAGGTGCGCGCCATACTGCCAGAACGGGTGGCGTTTCCGGTAGGCGGCCCGCTGCTCTTCGGTCCAGAGGGCCTGGAACAGGAGCGCGCTGGCCGTCCCGTAGGGGTGCATGGCGTGACCCGTGGGACGCTCGACGAAACCCGGACGCTCCGGGCTCAGGCGGAGCACGCAGAGCACCTGGCCCGCCACCGCGCGGGAGAGCGTCAGCACGGCGTGGGGGAACCGCCCCGCCAGGTCTTTCAGGCTCTGTTCCGCGGCGGCGACCATGCCGGCATCCCACTGCGCGGCGGCCAACTCCAGCGGTGCCGGACCGAGCCGGTAGCGGACAGGGCCGGCGGACTTCTCCACGAAGCCCCGGCTGGCCAGCGTGCGCAGTATGCGATGGGCGGTGGGCGGCTTCAGTTCCAGCCTTTCGGCCAGTTCGGACAGCGCCGCTCCCTGGGGCCGTCCGGCCAGGTCGGCCAGGATGTCCAGCGCCCGTGTGACGGACTGAATGAGGTCGCTGCCGGGCATGCGTTCCGTATTGATAAAGTGAAATTTATCAGAACGGCAGGATTCTAAGCAACCGCGAGGGCCGTGTCAAGGGGGGCCGAGTTTAGGGAGGCTACCGTCGGGCGACACCGTGGCACCACACCGGAGGAAGCGGGCTCTGCACGGCCCGGGGTGTGACAGCCGCGGACGACGACGAGGCTCCTTCGCCAGGGCTTAGGAGCCCGAGGGACGAGAACGAGGACGATTGAGCGGCGCGCCTCACGCGAAGACGCGACACAGGCTCCCGACGGCGTCTGCGATGTGGTCCACCTCCTCCAGCGTGTTGTAGAGGTGCAGGGAGACCCGCACGAGTCCCGTCTCGCCGTACTGCCGCACCAGGGGTTCCGCGCAGTGCACCCCCGAGCGCGCCATGACGTTGTGCCGGTTGCACAGGACGGCCGCGGCGTCGTTCTCCGACATGCCGGGCACGCCGAATGCCGCGACGGCCAACCGGTTCTCCGTCGCTTTCGAGGGGTAGAGGCGGAGTCCGTCTATCTCCGCCAGTCGGCCGATCAGGCGGCGGGCGAGCTGTCGTTCGTGGGCGAAGACGTTCTCCATGCCCAGCTTCATCAGGAACCGGGCCGCGGCGCCCATCCCCAGGGCGCCCTCGATGTTCGGGGTGCCCGCCTCGAAGCGGTGCGGCCCGTGCTCCAGCCGGAAGTCGTCCGTCGTCACGGAGGACACCATTCCCCCACCGTGCAGCATGGGGAGCGCTGATTCCAGCAATTCACCCCGCACATACAACCCGCCGATGCCGCTCGGGCCCAGCATCTTGTGTCCGGAGAAGGCGAGCATATCGCACCCGAGCGCCCTCACGTCGATGGGCATGTGCGGCACGGACTGGGCCCCGTCCACAATCGTCAAAATGCCCCGCCGGCGGGCCTCCCGTATGACCTCCTCCACGGGGCAGATGACGCCCGTGACGTTCGAGACGTGTCCCAGCGCGATGAGCTTGGTCTTTTCGCTCACCTGCGCCATGAAGTCGGCGGCCGACACTCGCCCGTCCGCGTCGGGCACGACCAGCCGGGTCCTGGCCTTCGTGTGCCAGGGCAGAAAGTTGGAGTGGTGGTCGGCCAGCGAGCAGACGATCTCGTCCCCGGGTCCCAGGTCCATCATATGGGCGGCCAGGTTGAGCCCCTCGGTGGCGTTCCGAACGAAGATGATTTCCTCACCGTCCGCGTTGAGCAGTTCGGCACAGCTCTCCCGGGCCTCCTCATAGAGGGCGTCGGCTTCCTGAGCGATGGCGTTGATGCCGCGGTGCACGTTGGCGCAAACCTCGGTGTAGTAGTAGTTGACGGCGGCGATCACGCTCTGCGGCTTCAGGGAAGTGGCGGCATTGTCCGCGAAGATCACGGGCCGGCCGTTGAACGTCCGCTCGAGCGCCGGGAACTGCCTTCGGATACTTTCCACGTCAAACATCGTTTGCTCTCCCCCGAACATTGTCTTCTGCAGAGCCGTACGGCATTTGCTCACAGACCCTCGTCACCGTTCGCGCACTCCTACCAGTACCCTTTTGTGTCTGGTCGGATGGTACTTTATCCGTTAAGGAGTTCGCGGGGGGCTGCGCAGCCCCCCGCGCGCGATGGGTCCGGCCGCCGGCAGGGGCGTGAGGGTCCGGTCCCCGTTGTGCGTCTGGATGACGTCGCAGGTCCGGCCATGCACGGCAACCATCGTGTCGGTCTTCTTGCCGCAGGCGCACGTGCCGTCGCCGCGTTCCACGGCGTCGCCGATGTCGTAGCGGATGAAGGGCATGTTATAGTTGCCCAGGTCGGTCAGCACGGCGCGCCCCACTTCGCCGGGGCGGGCGGGGCGGCCGTCGTGCAGCACTTCCAGCCACACGTTGTCGGGATTGACGTGCAACGTGTGGTGCTCGCACTCGTTGGCCACGTTGAGTATCTCCGAGCCCCAGTAAACCGTGTACACCTCGCAGCCGAAGACCTCATCCAGCAGGTCGCGGACCGAGCCCGTGAGCAGCTCGTAGGTGCTGATGATGCACTCCAGCTCGGGAACCGGCGCGTGGCTGCGGCGCAGGTAGCGCGCGAAGGCGGCAAGGTAAACAGGGTCGGCCACGATGATGGCCGGCGCATGGCCGGTGACTATCTGCCGCAGGTTCTCCATGTACTCGTCCGGCGCCCCCAGGATGCGCTCCGAGGAGGGCAGGCCGATCATGGTGTCCAGCGGCCGGAGCCAGGGGACCTTCTGGGCCTTGCTGATCCAGACGCCGTCCTTCTCCCGGTCCTCGCGTATGGAGCAAGTGGCCGCCGTGCAGTGAGGGGTGGCCAGCACGAAGAGGGGGACGGTCCACATCCCGCCCGCGCGCAGCATAATCGTGTAGTAGAGGTCGCGTCGCCAGGCCTCCTCCGGTCGGAGGTAGTGCATGCTGGCCGCCGTCGAGCCGGACGTCTGGCCCAGGCGTTCGGGGCGGACCTGCCGCTCTGTGTCCACCAGGCGATCGGGAAAGTTGCGCCGGATGTCGTCCTTGGTCAGCAGCGGGAGCCGGCGCAGGTCTTCGGGCTTCTTGACGTCGTCCGGAGTCAGGCCCGCCCCGCGGAAGCGTTCGGTGTAAAGGGGGACCCTCCTGTAAGCATACTCCAGGACATCCTTCACCTTGCTCCACTGCTCGGCCCGCAGTTGCTCGCGGGACAGTTTCCGGGTCTTCCGCTCGGCGGCCAACCAGTGTCTGTACTGTCGGCTGCGCAGCAGCGCGCGGCGGGCGTACTTAGACACCCCCCGGGCCAGGTACTGGAGCGTCTGTTTCATCGGCTCTCCTCTGTTCGGCTCTCCTTCATCTCGGCCATGTCCGCCAGCGTCACGCTGTCCAGGTAGCCGTCGGCGGCGTCCTTCAGCCCCTCCCACATCAGTCGGGTGACGCACTCCGCCGACCTGTCACACTCGTCCGGTGAGTTCACGCAGTGCACCGGTTCGAGCGGCCCGTCCAGCGCGCGCACAATGTCGCCCAGCGTTATTTGCGCGGGGTTCCGCGCCAGGGCGTACCCCCCGTGGCGGCCTCGCTCGGTGCGCACCAGCCCCGAATGGCGCAACGGCGCCATCAGGTTTTCCATGTAGCTCTCGGAGACCTCCTGTCGCTCACAGACCTCTCGGAGGCTGACGGGGCCCTGACCGAAGTGGAGGGCCAGGTCCAGCATGGCCCGCGAGCCGTAGCGCGCGCGTGCGGAAAGTCGCATGCCTGTATTTCCTCCGCGGAGCGACAGGATTTGGCGCATTTATCTCATGGCCGTGGTGAGGATTTCCCAGCATAAGTGCAACGGCCGTGCCTGCCCCTCGCAGGCAACGTGCGTTGCGCCGCAAGTTCCTGCCACTCCGAGCTTTGCACATCTTTCGTTGACGGTCTGTCGGCTGTCGCCGGTGGCCAAGTATGGTGCGTCTGTTGGGTAGCATGAACAGACGGGGGAGGGGTGTCCATCTGGCTCAACACGTGTCTCCGGGGGACCCCTGCCAACGGAGATTGTCCATCCGTGCGTGGTGGTCCCATAGTCTTGTGGCGTAGAACCCCCGCTGCACCCGAACCGTGGGGGCGGAGCGGTTCGCTTGACATGGGCCGGCGTTGTTATTACGATTTGCGTATTCGTGTTACCCTCGGCCGGTGCTCTCTGGCCCGGGCGTGTTATGATTCTTCTTTACGTGTCATCATATTATGCTGCAACTTCTCGCCAAAGGCGGCTGGGTGATGTGTGCCATAGTCGCCGTTTCCGTCTTCTCTTTGGCCTTGATCGTCGAGCGGCTTATCTACTTCCTGCGCCTGCCCACGGACGAAGCGGTTGTCGATGCGCTCGAACGCGCCCTTGACGACGGCGAACTGCCGGAGGCCGTGGCCCAGCGGCTCAACGAATCGGGGCCGGTGACGACGGTGGTCACCGCCGCCCTGAGCCACTGGCGGCACGGCGTCGATGGCGTGGCGGAAGCCATCAACTTCGCGGGCAACCGGGCCGTCGAGGATATGGAGAAGCACCTCGGCGGGCTGGCCATGGTCGCGCAGGGTGCTCCTCTGCTGGGGTTGCTGGGGACGGTGACGGGGATGATCGAGACTTTCATGCGCATCGAGCAGTTGGGCGGTCAGGTTGACCCGTCCGGCCTGGCCGGCGGCATCTGGGAGGCCCTGCTGACCACGGCGGCCGGTCTGGTGGTCGCCGTCCCCGCCCTGTTCGCCTACCACGCGTTCCAGTCCCGGGTGGACAGATGGGTCGGCCTCATCCAGGACACCGGTCAGCGACTGATCGCCCTCCGCAGGGAGTGGGAGGAGGGATGATGCGAATCCGCCCCCGTCGGCGAAACGCCCCGCGGATCGGCATAGCGCCGCTGGTGGATTGTGTTTTCCTGTTGCTCATCTTCTTCTTGCTGACCTCCACTACTGCCCGGGACCGCGGACTGGAGATCCAGTTGCCGGCCGCTGCCACGGCTGAGAGCCCGCGGGAAGACCTGCTCCGCGTCGCCATTTCGGAGGCGGGAGAGATCGCTTTGAACGGCCGCACTATCCCGTTGGATGAACTGGCCGCATCGATTGCAGAGCAGTTCAGCCGAGGTGGCCGGCGCCCGGTACTGCTCGTCGCCGACCGGCGCCTGCCGCTGGAGAAGGTGACGCGGGTCATCGACGAACTGCGCCGGGCTCGGGTCGGCGCCCTTGTGCTTGCCACCCGCTCCGACCCGCGCCGGGTCGAAGGAGGGCGGTGATGAATAGAGACCTGTTGATTGCCGTCTTCGCCAGCCTGGTTGTTCACGCGGCCGCTCTCCCGGCGCTGCCCCTGCACGTGGAGGCGAGGTCGGGAACCGGCACGCGTCCGGAGTTGGTGGTGCTGGGCGTGGTGCGTTCGGCGGCCTCCCCGCATCCAACTGAAGCGAGTTCGGTAACGAGCTCTGTACCGTCCACCCCTTCGCAGCCGAAACGGCCGGCTAAAGACTTGCCCCGCGCCGGAGAGCCGGAGCCTCAGCCTAAGCCCGAGGAGGCAAAACCTGTGCGGCCGCGCCTGCCGGATGTCGACCTTCCTCAGATCGATCTGGACCACCGGCTTGCCATGGCCCGGCGCCGCGCCGAGGCGGCGGCCGAGACGCTGGCGTCTGCCTGGCAGTCCCTGCGGGAACGGGCCGCGCGAGCTGCGGAAACCTCCGGCTCACGGAAACCGGACGAATCCAGGGAACGACAGCCATCGGCCGGGCGACAGCCTGAGGCGCCGGAGGCACGCCCGATCCCGTCCGTCCCGTCGCCGCCACCTACCCCGGCCCGGCGCCGCACCCCCGCGCCGTCGACGGGCTCCCGGGCCCGACCCGGGAGCGAAGATGCGACGAGGGGCGCGAACCGGCAAGTCCGGGCCGAGTACCTGGCCGAAGTGCTTTCCCGCGTGCAGGCGGCCAAGTTCTATCCCCTGCGGGCGCGACGCCGGCGTGAGCATGGCACGGTGAAGGTCCGGTTTACCATCCGGGCGACGGGAGAACTTGGCACTGTGAAGGTGTGCAACTCCTCGGGCCGTTCCGGTCTGGACAGGGCGGCCGTCCAGACGGTGCGTCGGGCGGCGCCGTTCTCGCCGTTTCCGGACGCACTCCGCGCCCATGAACTCCACGTCGTTGTGCCCATTGTCTATCAGCTCCGGTGACGGGCGATGCCCGGATCCGGTGACGGAATCCGTCGGACCTTCAGACCGAAGGAGACGTGCCATGAGGCGTTCTGCCCCCCTGCTGGTTGTCGCTGTTCTGGTCGCCTCTGTCTTCCTTATCGGCGATGGACGATTGGCTTTCGGGGCCGAGGCGGAGCCGGAGCCCGAAACCGGGACCGAGGAAGAGACGGAAGCCGTCGAGTTGGGCCCGGTGGAGGTACTGGCCTCTCCCCTCGTGGAGCCCACCGTGACCACGCGCTACGCTACACAGGTCTCCAGCGTCACCGAGGAGCAGATCGACGGGCTGGGGGCGCAGGACTTCCCCTCCGCCGTCCGGCGCGTTCCCGGCGTCACCATATCCCGTTTCAACCAGACAGGCAGCTACGGCGGTCGGGAGGGCGGCGCCGTCTTCATCCGGGGCATGGGGGGCGCCCGCCCCGGGTCGGAGATACAGACGCTGGTGGACGGGGTGCCCAAGATGGTGGGCGTCTGGACGCACCCCGTGCTGGACACCCTCAACATCGAGAACGCCGAGCGGTTGGACATCTACAAAGGCGCCCAGCCCATCTCTTTCGGCAACATGTCCTTCGGCGCCTTCGACCTCATTCCCAAAAGGCGTACTGTGCCGGGCTTCGAGACGCGATTTTCCGCCGGCTATGGCATGCACAATACGTGGGTCGAGACTTTCGAACACGGCGGCAAGTCCGGCCCGTGGGACTACTTCGTGGTGCAATCGTACAAGCGGTCGCGCGGCCACAGGGACCAGTCCGGGGGCGAGCTGCAGAGCTACATGGCCCGGCTCGGCTACGAGCTTTCGGACGTTTGGGACCTGAGCTTCCTCTTCATGCGGAGTGACAACTGGGCGGAGGACCCCGGTCCGGAGGGCGGCCCGAAGCCCCGCCGGGGGAGGTTCGCCGTTGACGATTACCTCTACATCCTGACCCTCGCCAATCAGACGGACGAAACGGAAGGACACATAAAGCTCTACTGGGATGACGGATACATCAACTGGCGCCAGTTCGACACGGAGCCCTTCAACAGCGTCACGGACTGGGACAACTACGGCGTGCGTGCCCGGCAGACATTCTGGCCGTGGGAAGGCGGCGAGGTGGTGCTGGGGCTCGACCTCGATTACATCGGCGGCGAATTCATCGAAGAACGGCCCTCCGGCGACCGGTTCACCGGTTCCAAGGAGTGGTTCCACCTGCTGGCGCCCTACGCGGCGGTAAGCCAGACGTTCGGTGATCCGGAAGGCTGGCACGTGACCCCGTCGGCGGGCGTGCGCTGGACCCATCACAGCGACTTCCGGGACGTGTGGGGCCCACAGTTGGGAATCGTCGCCGGTTGCGGGGAGACCGAACTGCACGCCGGCTATGCACGGGGCTTCAACTACCCCGGCATCTATGCGGTCTTCCAGACGGAAAGCGCATGGGGCGCCGGGCAGGCGTGGAAACGGCTGAAGCCCGAGATACTGGACCATCTGGAACTCGGGCTCTCCCATCGGATCGCCCCGTGGCTGAAAGCGAGCGTCGTCGGCTTCATCGACGACGGCGAGAACCGGATCACCTTCGTTCCCCCACCTCCTCCGCCGCCCCTGTTCCAGAACGTCGGCGACTTCCGTTCCGAGGGCGCTGAGGTCTCCGTCGACATCACTCCGGCCGCCGACTGGAGCGGCTTCCTCGGGGCCACGTTCCTCACAGAGATCGAACCGCGCACGCTGCCCTATGCCCCCAAGAGGTCCTTCACCGGCGGTTTAAGCTGGAAACCCAACGACCGCTGGCGGGTGAACGTGGACGGGCAGTACGTCTCGGCACTGTTCACGGAGAACCCCCGCTTTCCCGGCCCCGAGGGCGAGGTGGATTCCTACTGGCTGTTCAACGGCAAAGTGTCCTGCGATGTCACACCGCCGGACTGCGATGTGCGCACAACGGTGTACGCGACGGTTGAGAACGTCTTCGACGAAGACTACGAGTACCGCCCCGGCTATCCCATGCCGGGCACCACTCTGATGACGGGCTTCGACATACGCTTCTGAAAGGAGGAAACATGGAAGACCCACGGCAAGAGATAAAGGGTCTGCTGCAGGAGGGCGACCTGCGGGGCCTCTGCGGGTTCGGCGGATGCTCGCGACGTCTCCACGGCGGCACCTCGCAAGACGGCACACCCCAGACACGTGTCCCCGGACGCATAGGGGACAGGTGGCGCCTGGGTTACGCCATCATAGACCCGGAGCCCTATCACGGTATTTTCGCAGTTCCGCCTCGGTCAGCTCTTCCTGCGGCACCAGTCTGTAGTGCCGCTCCTCAAGCTTGACGACGCCCTGATCATCTTCGAAATCGAACTCGAAAAGGGCGATCACATCATCCTGCATAAACTGTGCACCTATAGGGCGACAGATCAACCCGGGGAAGCGCTCTTCGCAGAGGGCCATGTCCTGCTCGACCTGGACGACTCCGATCTCGTCTTTTCCGCCCTTGGCCTGTACCGGTAACACGTAATGAGCCCCGGATTTGTCCACCCCGATGTATATCTCATCGGTCTCTACCTGTCCGATTCCCGTCACGGTGGTCCTCAGGTGGTTCTGGATCGAGTAGCAGGTCACACCCGTGAAGATGTCGATGAGGCGATTGTAGCGCAGCCGCGCAAGCAGGGCCTGCTCGTCGCTGAGGGCGTATCGAGCGACCACCCCCGGTGTGGCATCCGGCACCTTGGTCTTTACAAGAGTTTCGTCGGGGACGAAGCGGGTAACGGATTTCAGTTCGAAAGCGTACGTGCCTCGGCCACGGAGGGTAATCACCCAACTCTCGCTCTCGGGCTCTGTCTTGCGGATGCTGGCAGGAAGGGCGCTACGGTAGCGGAAGGTGTAGATGACGTCGCCCAGGTTCTTTGGCAGTGTAATGCCCAGATTCTCAGCCGACTCCACGATGTCGGACCTCGAGAACTCCACAGTGCGCTGGCCTTTGCTGTAGTTGGAATGGAAGATATCTTCGATGATCCTGGCGTATCTCGTCATCAGACCCTCCAGGGCTGAGAATCAGGGGTCCCATTCCAACAGAACGACCTCTTCCTTGAGGTCGCTCTTCGTCGTAGTCGAGAACCGAGTTCGGAACAGCTCCACGTCGTTGACCGTATACCCGAGCTGCTGAGCGATGCAGGCGAGAATCTCCCCCGTTTCGATTAGAACACGGAAGTAAGACGCCTGGTCACCAACGACGTAGGCAAGCTGCGCCCCGGGACGCAACAGCGGTTTCAGGCTCTCCAGATGGCGAACCATGCCCCCGAAGTAGAGACGCACTACACGGTGGTAGAGTTTTTCGAAACCGGATGTCTTGCCGAGTTCCGCCCTTTTTTGCTCGATGTGATCGGCCAACTCCTGGACCCGCGGGAAGTCCTGTACCCATCGATCGTCAGTGTCCGCAACATACACCCCCCGGGTGTTCGACCGGACGAACTCCTTTTTGTGTTTCCGGAGGTCTTTACGGCTCTTCATGAAACCCAGCAAGACAGATTCCAGCCGAGTTGTCCGACTGTAATCCTTCTCGTTTGGGTAGGGAGGAGAAGTTATGACGGCTTCCACCGCTCCCTCTTTCACGAGATTGCATATCTCGCGGGCGTCGCCCCTGATGACGGTCGCCGGCGCATCGTCGATTTCCCGTGCAAGGCGAAGATCATCTGCCATTCCCCTGACGGCGTGGCGCCAGGCATGCACCACGGGAGCATCCTCTTTGATTCCGCCCACACCGACTTCCGGGCCGAAGCGCAGGTTCCCGATTGAGTTGACTAACTCTTTGGCGAGCGCCAAACGTCCATAGGAGTCGTATGGCCCCTCTTGATGGTCCTCAATGTGCTCCAGCAAGACAAGAACCTTGTGCAACGGGCGTTCACTGATGGAATCCTTGATCAGCAGCCGCTGCCGCTCCTCGTCCAGTGTACGATACTGGAGGTCAGATGGTGCGGGGTTTCTTAGGAGCGGCAGGTCCTTGATCCCCTCTGCCTCCAGATGTTCCTCCGTCGCGGACCCGACCTGCTGCGCATAGGCATCCAGACCATCCGGGTCAACGTCCCAGTTGGTCTTTGTTCGCGCTGCGAAAGCCACAACCGGGTTGGCCTCAACTCCTATGCTGGGAAGCCCCAGTTTCTTGCATTCTACAAGGGTAGTTCCGGTCCCGCAGAAGGGGTCCAGTACGCAGTCTCCCGCGCGCAGGCGGAATCGCTTCACGTACCGACGTACGAGGTGAGGTGGATAAGATAGAACGAACCTGTACCATCGGTGGACGGGCAGATCCTCCTCGTACGGCCGGTTCAGTTCATCGCCTTTCCTGTCCTGGGTCACATAGGCCATGAGCCGAATCCCGGTGAATACCACCCTCCAGTTTGCGTATTGTCCACATGTTACCTTGTTGCCGGTGATAATGCACCCGTGGAAACGAGAAATGCCCGCCGGAAGCCCCGGCGTGGGAAACGGTGGCAAGTTCGGTGATCGTATGGGCTCTCTCCGCGTATATCCCGGTGCCCCCAAGACCCGTTGTGGGCGGGTTGCGCGGCACTTGCTCGAATCGCTTGTCCTCGCAGCTTCTGCAACGGTCTGCCCCCACTGACCACAGTATTAGGGGCGGTTTGACCATCGCCGGCGACCTTGCTACGATTCTGGTGCCAGTGTTACTCCTGCAAAGGCAGAGGAAGGATAGTATTGAATGATCCGCGACGAGAGATAAAGCGACTCTTGCGGGAGGGCGACCTGCGGGGGTTGCTTGTGCGCACGGCCGCTTTGCACGGGCACTATTGCCCGGGCGTCGCTTACGGGGTGAAGGCTGGCTACGCTGCCGTCAGGCGGCTGGGATTCGACAACACCGGCATGGAGGAACTGGTGGCCGTGGTCGAGTGCAACAACTGCTTCGTGGACGGGGTGCAGATGACCACCGGCTGCTCCTTCGGCAACAACGCGCTGATCTATAGGGATCTCGGCAAGACCGCCGTCACCGTAATGTCGCGTCGCACCGAGGAGGCCGTGCGCGTGGCGCTGAGACCGAACCGGTGGGAGTCCGAAGACGCGACCGAACGGGAGAAGGAGGCGTCCGAGCTGTTCCGCCGGGTGGTCAAGGAGCGGGAGGACGACCCGGAGGCGGCCCGCCGCATGCAGGAGCTGTGGCGCGAGCTTTCCTTCGAGACGGTGGGGAAGCCGGAGGACGAGCTGTTCGAAATCGCCGACGTACCGGCCGAGTTCCCGGCGTACGCTCCCATCCACGACTCCGCTACCTGCGCCGGGTGCGGCGAGGAGGTGATGGAGACGCGGGCGGCTCTGCGCGAGGGGCGCGTTGTGTGCCTCGACTGCGCCGGTGCGGACTGCATGGCCGTCACGGGCCGGGGCATCCACGTGCTGCGGGACGGGCAATTCTGCTGAGGGGGCCGGGGAACACGCGAGGCAGGCATAGGGAGCGTGCGGAGGCGCGAAAAAACGCCCGAATCAAGGCTTTTCTGGACAAAAGGCTTGATGGGGGGGAGAATAAGGGTTAGCCTTCTGGGGTTTTGGCCCGAATGTGGCCGGTTTCGCGTTGGTGTCGATGACGTACGAGAATTGCCATGAGAAGCTCCGCCGGGGCTCAGTTACAGGATCAATCGGGCGCAGGCCCTCTTCGCACTTTGCCGCCCGATGTGGCGGACTGGGTGCAGGATGTGCTCGGGCCTGAGGAGGAACTCGCCTGCTGCCTGTTCGCGGACATCCTGCCGAGCGGGGAGTTCGGAGAGCGGTGGGCGTTCCTGACCAACCGACGCCTGATGGTTCTGTCGCCGGATGGGACGCCGGAGGAGGCCGAACTCGTCTTCCAGATGCCACTGCGTGAGGTGGAAGACGCCCAGGTCCGCGAGTACGTCGGCTCCAGTGCGCTGGTGGTTACCGGGCCGGAGGAGGCGCACGAGGTGGTCCGGTTCTCGCGCGGGTCCCACCAGGAGGCGTCCGACCTCTGCCATCGGCTCAGGGAAGCGGTCGAGGAACGCAAGGCGGGCAAGGACGTGGACCATATACCGCCGCTGCCGCCGCGCCGAGTGGCCCACAGGTGCCCCAATTGCGGCCGGGCGTTGCGTCGCGCAGGAGACCCCTGCATGCATTGCAGCGACCGGCGGCGCATCCTGGTGCGGCTGTTCTCCCACGTGCTGCCCTACAAGTGGTACGCGTTGTTGGGGCTGGGTCTGACGCTCTCGATGACGGCCCTTCAGGTCGTGCCGCCCTACCTGAATAAGGTCCTGGTGGACGACGTGATCAGAAACCGCAACCTCAGCCTGTTCGCGGTGGTCGTGGGCACACTCATCGGGGTTTACATCGGCCGCACTGTGGTCTCCACGTTCCGGACCTACACGATGCAGTGGCTGGGCAACAAGGTGCTGTTCGACCTGCGGGTCCAGCTTTACGATCACCTTCAGCTCCTGCCGCTCTCCTACTACAACCAGCGCCAGACGGGGCAGATCATGTCCCGGGTGACCGGAGACCTGCAGCGATTGCAGTACTTCATCGCCGAAGGGTTCCAGGAGATCCTGGTCAACATCACGACGATGATCTTGATCGCCAGCATCCTGCTGTACCTGGACCCCGTTTTGTTTGCATTTGCCCTCGCGCCGGTGCCCATCATAGCGGCGGCCACGTTCGTGTTCGGACATCACATCCACATGCTCTACCACCGCATCTGGCGGCGCATCGCCGGCCTGCACGCCGTGCTGGCGGACACCATACCGGGCATCCGCGTGGTGAAGTCCTTCGCCCAGGAGCCGCGCGAGGCGGACCGGTTCGCGCGGCGCAGCGCGGAACTGTTCGGCCAGGAGATGCGGGCGGTGAAGCTATCAAGCGGCTTCTTCCCCTTCCTGGGACTGATGACCGGGCTGGGTTCGATCCTGATATTCGGTGTCGGAGGCTGGCGCGTCATACAGGGCGCCACCACCCTGGGTACGCTTATCGCCTTCACCGGTTACCTATGGCAGTTTTACATGCCCATTCAGCAGTTCGGGCGCATCAACCACCGTCTGCAGCACTGCGTGACCTCGGCCGAGCGCGTGTTCGAGATACTGGACAGCGAGCCGGAGCCGGTCGAACAACCGGACGCCATCGTGCTGGACCCGGTGCAGGGGGAGGTCGAGTTCCAGAATGTCCGCTTCTCCTACGAGCCGGGCAAGTATGCCCTGGACGACGTATCCTTTAAAGTCGAGCCGGGCGAGATGATCGGCCTGGTCGGTCCCAGCGGTGCGGGCAAGAGCACGCTGGTCCACCTGCTGTCCCGGTTCTACGACGTGGACAGCGGGGCCATCCTCATAGACGGACACGATATCCGCGACCTGGCCCTGTGGCACTACCGTGAGCAGATGGGCGTGGTGCTCCAGGAGCCTTACCTGTTCCATGGAACGATCTGGGAGAACATCGCCTACGCGAACCCCGCGGCGCCGCCGGACGCGATAATCGCGGCCGCCCGGGCGGCCAACTGCCACAACTTCATCGTCAACATGCCGGACGGCTACGACACGGTCATCGGCGAGCGTGGGCAGACGCTGTCCGGCGGCGAGCGGCAACGCGTCTCCATCGCGCGCGCGGTGCTGCGCGACCCTCGCATCCTGATTCTGGACGAGGCCACAGCCTCGGTGGACACCGAGACCGAGGTGATGATCCAGACCGCCATCGAGCGCCTGGTGGAGAACCGCACGACCTTCGCCATCGCCCACAGGTTGTCCACCCTGCGCAAGGCGAACCGGCTGATCGTTCTGGAGCGGGGCAAGCTGAAGGAGATGGGCACCCACGAGGAGCTCATAAACTCCGGTGGGCTTTACAGTCGCCTTTGTGAACTGCAGTCCGAACTGTCCAAGATTCAAGCCTGGTGAGAGCAGTATCTCATGTCCGACAGTGCTGAAAGACGGAACGCTACGTTGCCCGAGGGGCGGGAGGACAACGAAGCCGGAGCCATCCCGCCGGACGGGGTGCGCGTGTGGGAGGACGAGTTCCACCAGGTGCACGTGAGCGTGCACGGCAAGGAGCTGGAGAACGTCCGCCCGGTGCAGTGCTTCCCCATCTCGGGCAAGACCGACTACGTGAGCTTTCTGGACGAGGACGGCAAGGAGGTGCTTCTCCTTGCACACCCCGGCGGTCTGGATAAAGATAGCCGTCATGTCGTGAACGCCGCTCTGGAGAAGATGTACTATGTGGCGAAGATCACCCGCGTCGATTCCATCACCGAGACCATGGGAGTCAGCCACTGGCGGGTGATGACCGACCGCGGCTACGCCGCCTTCGAGGTGGTGGACAGGGAGCACATCAGGCGGCTCCCCGGGCGCCGCTACATGATCACCGACGTGGACGGGAATCGATTCGAGATCGAGGACACTGCCCGCCTGGACCCGCGCAGCCAGGCTCTCATCCACAGCGAAACGTAAACGAAGACCGGCAACAAGCCGCACGTTCGTCGGGCGCTACGCAGCGCCGGTTTCTTTTTCCCCACGGACTTACTGATCTCCCAATATGGTTGCAAAAGAGAACGATAGCGCGACAGTCAACTACGAACTAAGGCGACAGGCCCGCGGCGCGGAGCCCCCCGAAGAGGAGAGCCCCTGGAAGCGCCGTCTGATGGTGGGTGGCATCGCACTGCTGGTCATCATCGTGGGCGCCGTTGCCTACTTCATGCACTGGTCGTGGACGCACGTGCGCACCTACGACGCACAGGTGTACGCGGCCGTCATTGACCGTGCCCCCGAAGTCTCCGGCATAGTCAAAGAAGTATGCGTCAGCGAAGGGGACACGGTGGAACCCGACGCCGTCCTGTTCCGCCTGGAGGACGCCAACCAGAAGGCGCTGCTGGAGGCCGCCGTGGCGGAGCAGAACATCCAGGCGGCCCAACTCAGGCAGGCCGAAGCCGAACTGGAACAAACGCGCCTGCAGGTGGAAGCCGATATCGCTACGGCGCGCAGCCGCGTACGGGCGGCCGAGGCCGGCGTGACCCGCGCCCGCGCCGAACTGGCGCTGGCCCGCGCGCAGACGGACGACGAGCTGAAGCGCGCGCGAGCGATGGCTGAGCAGGCTCGCGCCGAGGTGCGACAACTGCAGAAAGGCGCCCGGGCGGAACTCATCGAAGCGGCCGAGGCACGGCTCGCGGCCGCCGAGGCACTGAGGGACCTCTACGAACTCGAGGTCCAGCAGTCCGAGCAGCTCGTCGGTGAGGGCATCGACTCGGAGTTCATTCTCAAAACTAAGCAGACGCAGCTCACCACGCAGCGCAACCGGGTGCGCGAGGCGAAGGCCGAACTGGAACGCCTGCGGGCCGGCGCCACCGAAGATGAGTTGGAACGTGCCCGCCAGGCCGTCCAGGCCCGTCTGGCTGAAGTAGGACTCGCCCGGGCCGGTGAACAGGAGATCAAGAGCCTGGAGGCTCAGCTCGAAATCCGTACCAACGAACTCCAGCAGGCCCGCGCCGAACTGGAGCAGGCCGAAGCCGCCGACACGCAAATCGAGGTGGCCGAGGCCCGGGCTCAGGCCGCCCGTGCCCAGTTGGAACGGGCCCGCAATGAGGCGAAACAGCGACGCGAGGCGCTCCAGCAGCGACACATTACCAGCGAGGTGGCCGGCACTGTTCTGCGCGTGGTGCCCGACGTCGGGGAGTACTGGAATGCCGGCTCGACCGCCGTCAAGATACAAGTGGACAGCGAAGGGTTCTGGGTCAATACGTACGTGCGAGAAGAGGATGCCTGCCGGGTCAAAATCGGTCAGCCCGCCGAGATAGAGATCGTCATTGGTTCGGGCGATTACGTCAAAGGAGAGGTGGCTCAAATCTCGCTGTTCGGCACCGGCATGGAAGGCGAGGCCACCAACCCCAACCAGGCCTCGCGCGTGTGGGTCAAGCTGCGCCTGCTGGAGACCCCGCCCGATATCCGGCCCGGCTACAGTGCCCGCGCAACTATCGAGGCCGGCTGAGGATTCCCGCCGCAAAGCCCGTCGTTCGGAAGGTAGTCTCATGTCCGAGAACATAACGCACACCGCGGTCACCGACGATTGCTCCCGCCTGGCCGTCCACGCCCCCGGCATCTGCGAGGAGTTCAAACAGGTCCTCTCCGAGCACCGTGACGTCGCCCGTCTGGGCGGCATAGCTCGCGGGGCGGACGAGTTCACAGTGGGCCTGTTCAGCAACTTTCGGGATGCCTACGCCACGGCCGGTAAGCTCGACGAATCCCTTGCCCGCAAGCTGGCCTTCACGCTGGGCTGGCTCTGCCACCGTGCGGCCGACCGCCAGATGAAACCCGTCTTCCGCGAGCTGGACCCCGACTGCGACCTCTCGCCCACCGACTGCAGCATCTATCACGACGTCTTCCTCTTCCGGGAGGTCTATGGGGAGGGGGAGGAACACTACATTCCGGCGCTGCTGGAGCCGTCCCTGAACTCCCTGCCGGGCGCCGAGGGTCTGGACGCCGACGAAGTGGAGGAACTGCTCCGCGCCGTCTGGCAGCGCGCCCTGCTCGGACTCCATACTTTCATTCCCGACCCCAACGACATCGAGGGCTGGATCAGCCGGCTTATCGCCACCCGCCAGACGTGGCGCGTGGACATCCAGCGCTACGCCGAGGCTTACGCCAACCCGGACCCCGAGAAGCTGCGCCGCTTCATCGAGGAGCCCAACTTCTATAACCCCAAGGACCCCGTCATCCGGCTGGCCCGCTCCATCCAGCGCGGCGAACCCCTGGACATGGACGTGACGAAGGCCGTCGAGGCCGGCTTCAGCCAGAGCCAGTACGCGCGCGCCCTCTCGAGGGGCTACATCTACATCGAGTCGGCCACCCAGTACTGGGAATACTACATCGAGGAGGACCGGCTCGCCCAGATGTTCCAGATCGGCGAGCCGGACTACTGAGGCCCCAATGGGAGGAAGTCGTGTTCTTCTCGGAGATCGCCGCCAGCCTGTACCCCTGGGACCTCGCGGACGAAGGCATCGGGCGCATCCTGGACAACCTCGAGAAGATGACTCGGTGTAACTCCGTCTATCTCATCGCGCTGATGCACCACGAGAAGCGGCCCCTGACCGACTTTTTCTATCCCCACAACCCGGTCCGCAAGACCTACTTCCCCGAGGACAGCCGCGCCTACTGGCGGCCCGAGCCCGAGCGATACCGGCGCATCTCGCCCCGTACGTCGGAGCGCGACCTGCTGGCCGGAACGGACTGGCTGCGGGTGCTCGTTGAGGCCGCCCGCGAACGGGACATGAAAACCGGGGTGGAGATATCCCACACGGTGGTGGATTCCGAGCGCGCCGCCGGGGAACTGAGCGATTGCATGCAGCGGGACATATTCGGCGAGCAGATGGGCAAGTTCGTATGCCCCAATAACCCCGATGTCCGAGAGTACCTCTGCGCCCTGTTCTGCGATCTGGCGGCCAACTACGACGTGGATTACATCCAGACCTGCCTTATCCCCTTCCAGCACGGCCGCGGGTCGTACCACGGGGCCGAGGCTGTTCTGAGCAGCGTTCTGGGCGGCTGCTGGTGCGAGCACTGTTGCTCGGCTGCGGCCGAAGACGGACTTGACCTCAACGCCGTCCGGGACGCGCTGCTGCCGCTGGCAGAGGTCATCACTGATCCCACCCTCGCGCAGATGCACGAGCGCAAACTGCTGCGGGCCTCCAATACGACCGAGACGGCCGTCCTGCTGGAGCACCCCGAGCTCTATGAGTGGCTGCGGTTCCGCCGGGACTCGATGGCGGGGCTCTTCGCCGAGATCCACGACGCCGTCCACAGCGTTCGTGCGGACATCGACGTGCGGCTCAACGCCTACCTCACCAGCCGCCAGGAACTCAGCGGGTTGGACCTGCGGGCGATGAAGCCCCACCTGGACTCGATCCGCTCCTCCGACTACTCCGAGCAGAGCGGCGATCCGGCCCGAATGGATCACAAACGGGAATGGCTGCTGTCGGTGCGCCGGGCCGTGGGGGACGAGATGCCGTTCTTCTCGGCCATTGGCGTGCGCCCGGAGGCCACCCCGGAACTGATCCGCAAGGGCGTTGTCATCTCAGCCGAGTGTGGCGCGGACGGCATCACCATGGGCCACTACGACGGTGCCCCTTTCGCGAACCTGCGCGCGGTGGGGGAGGGGCTCGAACTGGCCGATGTGGAACTGGCGGAGGATGCGTCCTCGGCTTCGTGACGGAGGCGCGACGTCCGGGGCCGGGCGCGCGAGAATCCGTCTCACGCGGCGAGTCCCTCCTCGATCAATCGGGCCGCCTTGAGGCCGCTGTGGAGCATGCCGCCGAAGATGGGCCCCATACGGAAGCCGCCGCTGACGTTGTTGGCCGCCATACCGCTCACGAACAGACCCGGGCAGAGGCGCTTGGTGTTGGCCAGGGTCTCCGGCTCGCCCTGCTCGATCCAGACCGGCTTCTCGCCCATAACGCCGCCGG
Organism: Candidatus Brocadiia bacterium; assembly: GCA_046483385.1. Classification (GTDB taxonomy): domain Bacteria; phylum Planctomycetota; class Brocadiia; order SM23-32; family SM23-32; genus B1Sed10-231. The sequence goes on from JAWODG010000082.1 coordinate 26,134, forward strand.
TCGGGGTGTCCAGGGAGACGCCCGCCTTGCGGGCCGCTATCTCGGCGATCTCGCTCGGGTGGCCGGTGCCGTCCAGCACAGCCCGCGCGGTGACCACAAGCGGGTCGACGTGCATCTCCAGCTTCGAGACGGGCGACCATTGGATAACCACGCCGGCCACGCGTCCATCCTTGAACACGATGTCCTCGACGTTGATGCCGTTGAAGATGCGCGCTCCGGCCCGGCAGGCGCCGTGGATGAGCGCGGCGGCGAAGGCGACCGAGTCCGCGGCGTGGTTGCCGTCCCCGCAGGGCGTGTGCTCGACGCCCAGCTCGTCGAGAACTTCCAGCACGTCGCCTTCCAGCACGACCTCGTTCATCAGCATGCCGCCGCCCCATGTCCCGCCGCCGGGGGCCAGACGGCGCTCGAACACGGCGACCTTCCGTCCGTTGCGGGCCAGCTCGCGGGCGGCCAGCAGGCCGCTGGGCCCGGCGCCCGCCACGGCGACGTCCACCTGCAGTTGGGAACGCAGCTTCTCGAAGTATCGCTCCACTATTGCGGCCGAAACTTGCGCCTCCATCGCTTCCTCCGTACACAGAAGTCGCCAAGAAGCGCAGGGAGTCCGTCGGTGGGGGCGCGCGCAGGGGGGCTGGACGCGCGCTCGTCGGTTCCCTACGCCAGCATTAACTGGATCAGGTTCAATGGGTTCTCTCAGCCGGCTCACCGGGCCGGCACCCCAACCGTACATCGCAGCATAGGGCCACGCGCAGGCGCCGTCAACCGAGGGCCAAACGCCAATGGGGGAAACACGGAGACACCTACGACACAGAGAACGGCAACAGATGGGGTAAGGGCGGGGAACGGCAAATCGTCCTCGGTCTCGCTCTCGTCCTCGTCCTCGGCTGTTTTGGCCGTGAAGGGCACGGATAACGGGAGAGACGCAGCCTCCGCGCCGTTGCGCGCACGCCCAGCAGGCCATATCGTGGTTTATTTGCGCATTTCAGGCCGCAGCACGGAGACCGGCATGGGCGAGGGCGACCACATGGTATTTCTGGGCACGGGCGGCGCCCGGCAGGTGGTAGCGCGCCAGCTCCGCCGGAGCGCGGGCATCTACCTGTGCATCGCCGGACACAGCATGCTGGTGGACCCCGGCCCGGGGGCGCTTGTCGCCTGCGCCGACGCCGACCCGCCCGTCCGCCTTTCCGAGCTGGACGCCGTCCTTCTGACACACCGCCACATCGACCACTCGGGCGACCTGAACGCGGTCATCGACGCCATGACCGTCGGCGGCTGGCGCCGGCGGGGGGAGGTCTTTGTCCCCGGCGATTGCCTCGAGGGCGAGCACGCCGTGGTTCTCAGGTACCTGCGGGACTTTCCGGACCGCATCGTGCGGCTCGAGCCCGATAGCAGCTATTGCACCGGACCGGTCAGCTTCGCGACCTCCGTGCGGCACGCGCACGGCGCCGAGACCTACGGCCTGCGCTTCCGGGTCGGTGAGATGGACCTCTCGCTGGTCGCGGACACGGCGTGGTTCGACGAGCTGCCGGCCGCCTACGCCGGCGCCGACGTGCTGGTGGTGAGTGTGGTGCTTACCGAACCGGCGAGGCGCCCGGAGATCCAGCACCTCTCGGTCCCGGAGGCGGAGCGTCTGATCGGCGCCGTGGAGCCGGGCATGGCGGTCCTCACCCACTTCGGCCGCCACATGCTCGAGGCTGGCCCTGAGCGCCTCGCACAAGAGATGAGCGAGCGGCTGAGCCGACCCGTGCTGGCCGCCGACGACGGCCTCCGCCTCGACCTCCCACCCCGCCACGACCGGAGCGGCCGCTGACTCGCACCCCGTGCCACACCGGGGGCTTTCATGAAAGGGTTCGGCGCCACAGGCTGGACGTTGCGGGATTTGGGGGGACAGGCGGGAGACTCTGGAGACAGTGACCCGTGGTACTCACCTGCGGTTCGGCTCTGCAGCGCACGGGGCTGAGGGCTTCCCGATGATATGTCGCAGGGTGGGTTAGATTCGGGCTGTGTCTCATTATGCGACTTGCATGCATCCGGTCGCACTGCCGACGTGTGGGCGCTCATCTGTCTCGCGATATTAAGGATTCTTGCCAGGGCCCGGTGTGCGACGCGGAGGCCGGAGGATGCCGTTCAGAGGGTGTATGGGGCTGCGAACCCCACGAGCCCGGCTGCCGCGCCGGATCCTGGCAGGTCCGGTATGGGCTTTGCACAGACTGCACGGCGCACCGGAGGGTCCACGTCGGGCGGCGCGGGAACGCGTCGACGAGCACGACTCGAGTTCGGGATTTGGGCCGGAATGCCGCCGTCGAGGAGGGCGGGGAATAAGGCCCTGCAATGATGATCGCCGGAGCGCGGCGCGGAATGGTTCCGCCGCCGTCTGTTCCGGCAGCGTGGCACTTCCGGACAGGGAGAGGAGGCAAAATGAAGATAAGAAAGCTTGCACTTTCGATATTCGTTGCACTCATTGTTGTTGCCGTCCAACCCGCCCTCGGGCGCGGGCGCGGGGAGGGCCCCGGTGGCCACCTGGACGCGCCCGAGAACTTCACCGCCACCGTCATGGGCAACGAGGTTGTGTTCTCGTGGGACGCCGTGGAGGGCGCTGACAGGTACTCGATCGAGGTCGAGGCGTATGTCATGCTCGACGGCGTGATGGGACCCGTGGATGTGGACCTATCCTATAGCGCCACTGATGCGGGGCTGACGGTGCCCGTGCCAATGCTCTACGACGACATAGCAGCGGCGCTCGACGTAGCCCCCGGGGCAATCCGCACGCTGGACGGATGGGCGAAGGTCAAGGCCCTGAACCCGGGCAAGGGCCGCGGCCCCCAGAACAACCCGTTCTCGGAACCGGACGACTTCAGCATCTGGATCGCCGACTGACGGACGCCTGAGCCAGGAAGATGCACGGCGGGGCGCGGCCGGGCGGCCGCTCCCCGTCGCTTTCCTGCGCCTCGGGGTCTGCTTCGTTCCCTCCTAACGGCCGTGGGCTCGCCCGAGTCGGCTCCGACTTCTGTGTCCGGGGCATTGATACCGCACCGTCGGCGCCATACCCTCTACGTGGAACGAGCCAACGCACGTGACATGAGGGTGATGGTATGGACTCTGGATTCAGTGAGGCGCTGGGGTCTGCTACGGCGCAATTCGACGGAGAGAGGCTGCGGGTTAGCACCGGCCGCATAGAGCGCGTCTGGCGCTGGACAGGGCGAGGTTTCGAGACAACCCGGGTGCAGCAGCTGCCCGAGGGAAGAATCTGGTCGGTGGAAACCTCGGCGGAGGGCGCGGGCGCGGACTGGCTCCTGCCCACAGTCGAGGAATCCAACCCGCGGGGGGAACTCCTCATCATCACGTGCGGGGAATCGGACGACGACGGCTTCACTTTGCCCCATCTGGCAGTGAAGGCGGAGATAGGCTACCCGGAGGCTTGCCTGAAGCTGCGCTTTGAGGCCCGGGCCTATCCCGACGCCCCCGGCATCCGGACCCAGCTCTTTGTGAGGACCCTCCCGGGATTCGGTTGGGACCGGGACCTGAGCAGGGCCGAGACCACCGAGGAGAGCCTCCGCATAGCCCGGCTGAACCGCGGCATGGTGCGGGTGGATAGCGTGCCGTGTGAACTCGCGGGGACGCAACGTCGCTACGTCGGCTACATCAGCAGCCGGCAGTTCCGCAACGACACCTTCACGGAAGTCCTCAAGGAGCACACCAGCGACCACCGGATTCACGGACTGGAGACCTGCGACTGGGCCAACATCGCCACGGTGGAGGCCGGTCCGGACGCCCTCACCCTCGTGAAGGAGAGCCACAAGCTGGTGGACGCGGTAGGCCACGATACGGGGATCTTCCGCTGCCGTCCGGGAGTGGGACTTGAGAATCTTGGCTGGGGTGTGCTGCCCGATGAGATAAGCACGGAGTGGACGCCCGCGTGGGCCTCGTGGTGCCTGGTGCACGGGAGCAACGAACTCTCCCGGCAGACCGCTCTCAAGACCTGGGACCGTATCCGCTATCCGGTGCGCCCGCGAGACGTCTTTATCCACAGCGACACCTGGGGTTCGTCCATCGGCCATCGTCAGCACCGGGAGGCCGCGGGGGAGAAGAGCGTCCTGCAGGAACTCGAAGCCGCGGCGGACCTCGGCGTGGACCTGGTGCAGATCGACGACGGCTGGCAGGGCGACGAGTACGGGGACTGGCGGCCGTGTGAAGGGCGCTATCCGGAGGGTTGGAGCCGGGTAAGGGCCCGGGCCGAGGAACTTGGCGTCAAACTGGGCCTCTGGATGTCGGTCAACCCCGCGCACGGGCTCACGCTGGAGGATCTGAAGCGCAACTTCGAGGAGGGGGGATTCGTCTGGTATAAGCTCGACTTCGCCCGTCTTCGCAACAGGGAGGCCATCGAGAACCTCATGGCCATGGTGCGTGCCTTCCTGCTTCACACGGAACATTCGGCGCGCATCAACTGGGACGAGACCGGCCCCCGCTACGGCTTTTTCTTCGCCCGGGAGTATGGGGCCGTCTATCCCGCGAACCGCAAGACCGTGGTGCCCAAAACCACCACCTACCGGCCGCACACTGTGCTGCGCGATCTGTGGGAGTTCTCGAAGTATCTCAACCTGCTGAAGATCGTCGGCCCCGTGCAGAACGTGGATCGGGTCAACCCGCTGCTGTCCGATGCCCGCCTTTACGGGCCTGCCTACTGCGTGGCCGTCAGCCTGTTCAGCCTGCCGGTCTTCTTCCAGGAACTGAAGCTTTACAGCGAAGAGGCGCGGAAGGAAATCCGGCCGCTGCTCGCGCTGCACCACCAGCACCGTGACGACATCCGGAAGGGCATCACCTATCCCATCGGCGAACGGCCGGACGGCGGCTCCTGGACGGGCTTCCAAAACCACCGCCAGGAGGACGGCGCGGGTCTGCTGCTCATTTTCCGGGAACTGGCCAACCAGGAGAGCACGATGTCGATGTTACTTCGGTTCGCCGCCGGTCGCCGTGTGTCCATGACCGACCTGCTCACCGGGGAGACGTGGGAGTCCGGAGGGGATGAGGAGGGCCGCGTGCCGTTCGAGATCGAAGACGCCCCGGGCTTCCGCTTTCTGCAGTACAGGCTCGCCGACGCGTGAGTTCTCGTATCCGGGGGGCGACCCCTGTTGCGGCGAACACGAGGGAACGTGCGGAGCCCGGATTCGCAGTCGGCCGCTTCAGCGGCAGCATTGACGTTCATTCCAGGAGAGATGGCAGTCCATAGCTCGGAGCACGGTCGGCCTGGTCTGCCGCTCGCCGGACGGCGCGTCCGGCTCCTCCCGTTTGACGGGCACGCGGAACTGAAGTCCAATGTGTATGTGCCCGTTGGTCGCGGGATGCTGTTCCATCGGGGGAGGCGTCATGTTTCTGCTCAAGATGATGCGCAAGTTCGGCAAGGTTCTGCGCGGGGGCGTTGCGCCGCGGCAGATAGCACTGGGGGCCGTTCTCGGGGTTGTGCTGGGGATGCTGCCGGGTTTCAGCCTCACCACGGTGCTGGCCATAGTGCTTCTTCTGGTGCTCAACGCGCACGTGGGGCTCGCGCTGCTGGGCTTTGCATTGGGCAAGGTCTGCTGCCTGCTGCTGGCGCCGGTTACGTTCCACATCGGCTACTTCATAATCCACCGGATCGGGCTTGAGGGCCTGTTCCGGGCGCTTAGCTCGACGCCTGTGCTGGCGCTGCTCGACCTGCATGTCTATTCGCTGACCGGCGGCCTGCCGGTGGCTGTCCTTCTGGGGTTGGCATTTGCCTGGGCGATGGTGCGGGCGGTGAACGGGTTGCGGGCCACCATAAGCGGTGCCACCGACCGCAGTGAGCGGCTGCGCCGGGTGGGCGAGAACAAGATCGTGCGGGCGTTCATGTGGCTCGTGTTCGGTCGGCTTAAGGGTGACTTGTCCGAGATGATGACGGCCCGGCCGTCGTGGATAAGAAAGTCCGGCGTCATCGTGGCCGTGGTGGTGTTTGTGCTGATCGGGGGTGTGCAGTTCCTGCTGTCGGGCCGGCTGGTTGAGGTCGGCGTGCAGAAGGGCGGCGGCGCGGTGAACGGCGCGGAGGTGAATCTGGCCGATGCGCAGTTCTCTCTGAGGCGCGGCCTTGTGGAACTGCAGGGCCTGCAGGTGACCGATCCCTCCGAGCCGTCCCGCAACAGGTTTCAGTCGGAACGCATGATCGCGCAGCTCAGCGTGGCCGACCTGCTGCGGAAGCGCTACGTCATGTCGGAAGTGACGGTGCGGGACGTCGAGACGGACACTCAACGGGAAACGCCCGGCGAGGTGTACATCCCTCCGGAGCAGGAAGAGCCCGTGGATGAGGAGGAGGCCGAGGGCAAGAGCCTGTACGACTACATCGAGATGGCCAGGAAGGCGCGGCCATATTTGAGGAAGCTGGAGGATTTCCTGGAGGCACGGCAGAGCGAGGAGAAACAGGAGGAGTCTGCGCTCCGGCGGGCGCGCAACCGGGGCTATCTCTCCATGTCGGCGCGGGACCTGCTCGCCACGGTTCCCTCGTGGCTTGTGCGGGAGCTGAACGTCGAAGGGGTTAGTATTCCGGGGCTTCCGGGGCTGCAGGACGTCCACGGGGAGCGCCTGACCGGGCAGCCGGAGTTGCTGGATGAGCCGATGACCTTGAGCATGACACCGCGGGACGGAGAGCAGCCCGTCGTGTCGGTGCAGTTTAACTTCCACGAGCCGGGGACACCTCACCAGTTTACGCTCAATCTGGAGGACTTCCCGATCGGGCAGGGATCCGGGCTCCAAAGCGCCGGCCCCGTGTCCATACGGGAAGGCCGGGTCATGGCGCGGGCGGCCGGGACGTTTTCGAGCAAGGGGATCGAGCTGCCGTTCGTCCTGAAACTCAGTGGCTTGCAGGCGGACACCCAGGAGGGCTTGCTGGGAATGGATGCGGAGGCGAGTTCGCGGGTGCTCCAGAACGTGAGCGAGCTGGAAGTTGTGGGTGTGCTCAGAGGCAGTCTTCGCTCGCCGCGGGTGAGCATCGACGCAAAGAAGACGATGGCCAGCCTGCAGCAGGCCCTGACGGAGGCGGGCAAGGCCGAACTGGCCCGTATGGCCGGCGAGCAGCTGAAAGGACTGGAAGAGGAAGTCGGCGGCGCCCTGCGGGAGCAGTTGAAAGAGAGGCTCCCGGGGGGATTGCCGGGTGGGCTGCCCGGACTACCGGGCCGACAGGGCGAAGGGGAAGAGAAGGAATCCGAAGAGGAAGCGCAAGAGGGCGATACAGAGGAAACGCTGAAGAGCTTCTTCTGAGGGAAGTGGGGGTAGGCCGGTTGGCCGGGACACTGCGCGGTCGCGTGTTGTCCGGCCGCTGGTGCAGAGGCCGGCCGGTTGAGCGGCGGCGGTCGGGGCGGTATACTGCCGGTTCACGTTCGGCGCGCTGTCATGCGAGGGATGGTCCGGGGCTATGTGCGTCGGGCATCTTCGTAGCAGACATCGGAGGCGACAGATGGCCGGTCAGGTGCTGTGGCTCGTGGTGTCCGGGTTCATCTTCTTGTACCTCGGGTACGTGTTGATCAGACCGGAGAGGTTCTGAGTGCTCATCACGACTGTGCTGCCACTGCTGGTTTTCGCCATCCTCCTGGCGGGGCTCGTGTACTGCCTTGGGGAGTATCTGGCGTGGGTCTATCGGCGCGAGATGGGGGCCGAGGACCAGATGGCCGGGTCCCTGTCGCTGCTGACGACCTACGTTGAGAAGCCCGTCTTTGAACCGGTGGAGAGACTGGTCTATCGGGTCTGCGGCGTGGACCCGGAGCATTCGATGGGCTGGAAGGAATACGTCGTCTCGGGATTCATTCTGAATCTTCTTCTGTTCGCGTTCCTGTACCTGGTCTTTCTGCTGCAGGGGGCGTTGCCGCTGAACCCCCAGGGGACGGGCGGTGTGAGCTGGCATCTGGCCTTTCACAACGCGGCCACCTTCGTCAGCAACACCAACCAGCAGCACTACGCCGGGGAGCGGGCGCTGAGCTACTTCTCGCAACTCTTCGCCGTGGTGGTGGCCATGTTCCTGTCGGCGGGCACGGGCATGGCCTACATGGTAGCCTTCGCTCGCGGACTGCTCAACAAGGAGGACGCGCGACTGGGCAACTTCTACACGGCGCTGGTCAAGTCGGTGCTCCGGTTTCTGCTGCCCCTGAGCCTTGTGGTGGCCGTCGTGCTGATGGCCGAAGGCGTGCCGCAGACTCTGCGCGGCGTGGCCGAAGTGGAGACCCTCGAGGGGGCGCGGCAGGTGATCGCCCGCGGCCCGGTGGCGGTGCTGGAAGCCATCAAGATGGTGGGAACGAACGGTGGCGGTTTCTTCGGCGCCAACGCGGCCCATCCGTTCGAGAACCCCACGCCTCTGACCAACATGCTGCTCAACCTGATGCTGCTGGCGGCGCCGATGGCGGCCGTCTACGCGTTCGGTGTATGGATGCGTAAGCGCGGGCACGGGCTGGTGATCCTCGGGGCCGTATCCCTGCTTGTGATCGTTCTGCTGGGCGTGGCCGTGTGGGGCGAGACGGGGCCGAACCCGGCCTTGAAGGATCTGGGGTTGGATCAGACGGTGGGGAACATGGAGGGCAAGGAGACGCGCTTCGGCCCCACACTGAGCGCCCTGTGGGGCGTGTCCACCACCTCCACAACCAGCGGCGCGGTCAACTCCATGCACGACAGCTTCACGCCTCTCGGCGGGCTGGCGCTGTTTCTGGGCATGAGCACGAACTGTCTGTTCGCGGGGGTCGGCACCGGGCTGCTCAATCTGCTGACCTACGTCCTGATCTGCACCTTCATCGGCGCGCAGATGATCGGCCGGGCGCCCAGCTATCTCGGCAAAAGGGTGGAGCCCTACGAGGTGAAGTGGGCGGCCATTATCATCCTGCTTCTGCCCACGCTGGTGCTTTTCCCCACCTCCCTGGCTTTGGTGACCCGGGTGGGCCGCGCGGGCATCACCAATCCCGGCTACCACGGCCTGGGGCAGATCATCTATGAGTACTTCTCCGCCGCGGCCAACAACGGAAGCGGCTTCGAGGGCCTGAAGGACAACACCGCTTTCTACAATCTGACGTGCGGGGTCGTCATCCTGCTGGCGCGCTACATCCCGATAGTGCTCCAGATGATGATCGCCGGCTCCTTCGCGCGGAAGAAGATACGGCCGGAGACGGCCGGGACGTTGAAGGTCGAGAACGTGTCTTTCCTGGTTCTGTTCGTAGGGGTGCTGGTGATAATCAGCGGGCTGGTCTTCATTCCAGCCCTCGCCCTTGGCCCGATCGCTGAGATTCTACAGAGCCTGTAGCCGACCGTGGACAGAGAACAGATAAAGCAGGCGATCAAGGACGCGCTGGTCAAGCTCGACCCGCGCTACCTGGTCAAGAACCCGGTCATGTTCGTGGTGGAGATCACCACGGTGATGGTGCTGCTGATGACCTTCGCGCCGGGTTTTTTCGCGGGCGCCGAGACGCGCGTCTACTACGCGGTCATCGCCGGCATACTGGTATTCACGCTGCTTTTCGCCACCTTCGCCGAGTCGCTGGCGCAGGCGCAGGGGGAGGCACATACCGAGAGCCTGCGGGCGATGAAAGAGGACGTCACCGCGAAACGCCTGACCGACGACGTCCCGCTCGATCAGATAGACGAAAAGCGGCTGGAGACGGTGGACGCGGAGGAACTGAGCAAGGGGGACCTCGTCTTCGTCAGCAAGGGGGATATGATCCCCCGCGACGGCACGATCGTGGAGGGGTCCGCCTCCATCGACGAGTCGGCCATCACGGGTGAATCGGAGCCGGTGATCCGCCAGAGCGGCACCGACCGCAGCTCCGTGACCGGCGGCACCGAGGTGCTGAGCGATCAGATAAAGGTGGAGATAAGCGTCGATGCCGGCGAAGCATTCCTGGACCGGATGATCGGGCTGGTCGAGAGCGCGAGCCGGGAGAAGACCCCCAGCGAGGTATCCCTCACGCTGCTGCTGGCCAGCTTCACCTTCATCTATATGCTGGTTATCACCACCATGTCGTTTTTCGGTCGATACGTGGACATGACGGTGGACGTGGCCAACCAGATAGCGCTGCTGATCGGTCTGATGCCGACGACCGTGGGCGCGCTGCTGTCGGCCATACGCATCGCCGGCATGACGCGGGTCACCCGGCACAACGTCATCGCCAAGTCCGGCAAGGCCGTGGAATCGGCGGGCGACCTGGACGTGCTGGTCCTGGATAAGACGGGCACCATCACCACCGGGGAACGGGTGGCCACTGACTTCATTCCCCTGGGCGACCACGACGAGCAGGAGGTGGCCGACGCGGCCCTGAAGGCGTCCTTCTATGACCAGACGACCGAGGGCCGCTCGGTGGTGGCTCTGGCCGAGCAACGGGGGCTCCAGCCGGATGAAGACGCACTGCCGGAGGACGGATTCGTGGAGTTCTCGGCCGAGACCGGCTCCAGCGGCATCGACCTGCCCGACGGCACCAGGGTGCGCAAAGGGGCCGTGGAGGCCATCAAGGAGATGGCCGGTTCGGTGCCGGAGGGCCTCGAGGAGGCGGCCAACGAGATCGCCGATGCGGGCGGCACGCCCCTGGCCGTTCTGGTGGACGAGGACGTCATCGGTCTGATCAACCTGCAGGACGAACTGAAGCAGGGCATTCAGGCGCGGATCGCCGAGCTTCAGAAGATGGGCATCAAGGCCGTGATGTGCACCGGGGACAACGAGAGGACCGCCCGCTACATCGCCGAGCAGGCCGGCATCGATGAGTACTACGCCGAGTTCAGGCCGGAGGAGAAGATCGACCTGGTCCGGCGCATCCGGGCCGCGGGGAACCTGGTGGGTATGACCGGCGACGGCACAAACGACGCCCCGGCGCTGGCCCAGGCCGACGTGGGCCTGGCCATGAACGCCGGCACCATGGCCGCCAAGGAAGCCGGCAACATGGTGGACCTCGATTCCGACCCCACGAAGCTGATCGAAGTGGTCGGCATCGGCAAGCAGCTTCTGATGACGCGGGGCTCGCTCACCACCTTCAGCATCGCCAACGACGTCTCCCGCTACTTCGCGCTCGTGCCGGCCATCTTCGCTACCGGCGCGCCGATACTGGGCAAAATCAACCTGCTGAACCTCCACTCCGCCCAGAGCACCATCATCGCCTCGCTCATCTACAACGCCCTGATCATCCCGTTCCTCATCCCCCTGGCGATGCGCGGGGTGGAGTACAAGCCGGTCAGCGCGGAGAAGCTGCTGACCCGGAACCTTCTGTTCTACGGCGGCGCCGGCTTCATCGCCCCGTTCATCAGCATCAAGCTGCTGGATACGCTGTTGGTGTATCTGGGATTTTTCTGAACCA
>JAWODG010000064.1:0-4373 GCA_046483385.1 Candidatus Brocadiia bacterium
ATGGCGCCCGCATCGTGACCGAGGGGCTCTATATGATCGCCCTGCTCTGGTCGCTGGACAGCGCGCTGGCCGTGGTCGGTAACCTTCGCGCCCCGCGGGTCCTCGTACTCCGCCATCAGGGTCGAGGTGCCGTTGTTGTCGTACCCCTCTACCCACAGGGACTCCTTCACCGCGGCAAACTCACTTCTCTCCCCCGCGTCCGAGAGGTCCCACGCTATTTGGTCGCTGTCTACCAGTACTTTGTTCCCCGTCCCCTTCGTGGACTCGCTCCAGACGCGGGTCTTGCCGTTACCCCTGCGCAGCACTACCGTGCCAGCGGCCAGCCCCGCCGGCGCCAGGCTGAACGCTTCACCCTCGCTTTGGCCCCCCACACACGCCAGGTATGCCAGGGGTGCGGTAAAGAGTGTCGCACTCCGAGTCTACCAGGGTGATGTAAGTTTCTTCCCTGCTGAGGCGCAACCCCCTTCCGCGCTATATCTGTCGGGCACCAACCACCATCTGGCTATTCCCTCCGTCTCCAGTGCGACGTGACTGAGAAAGGCGTCACTCCTCCAGGCTCCAGTCGCTACCGCTGCCGACGAACAAGTATTGGTTACCATCCGGGTCAGCTATCAGGACCCTGAGTGCATCCCCTTGGGCTTCTTCAAGCTCCAAAACATCAATGTCACTGAACACAGCGTTCACCCCCCATAAGCCGGCTTCAGGGACCAGGGACTCGACAGGGACGCGACTATAATCGTGTTGCATACCGGCGGCCATAAACTCCGAAAGCGCCACCAGCCTATCCCTGCGTTCCGACACTGGAACAAGATAGAGCTGTGTTCCCTGGATGAAAGTGAGATAAGCGTTGCCCTGATCGGTATGCACAACCCTGAAGCGTCCCGCAGGCCCGAAGAACCAAATTGAGAACTCGTATGATACCGCGCCCTCGGCGGACCGCAACTCGTAGCAGGTCAGCTCCCGTTTTGGCTCCTTCACTACACCTGCCTCTGTCCCGCGCGCGGCTGTACATTCGTACCTCCGCGCATGCAGCACAAGCGGCAACTCGACCAGCTGCCCGGACTCCGCCTCGACCGTGATCTGTGTATCGCCTCCGAGGGTCAGTGCAGTGACGGACAGAAGCCGCACATCGCAAAGGCACCGGCGCGTTTCCAGTTCCTCGCCTAGCCGGGCCGATCGCACAGCCCACACCGGAAACGCTGTCAGAATCAACGCAACCACAGTCACTTTGCGTACGATAGACATGGTCTCCTCCCGGGGACGGGTCACCAAGATTCCTGGTTGAAGCGCAGTTGCGCGGCGGGCGTAGTGCCAACACGGCGCCAGTGAAGGACTCCGCCTATGTCTTTCTCCCAAGCTGCTACCGCCTTTTGGGTATAATCCTGTGCCCCCGTTGTCGTGATGCCGTAAGACGGATCGTAGTACGCTGTACCAGTTCCAACAACCGTGTGACTGCTGAGAAAGTGCCGTTCAAACAGCTTCAGCGTGGGTGTTGACATGTTCTGGCCCGGGATACCCGCTGCTCCCTCGGGTGGCGGGTAGACGTCCAGATCGTCCCGCGAGTACTTCCAGGGGTCGTCGTCGGGGAAGGCCGGGTTCTCATCATCGAACACGATGTTCTTGACCGCGAAGCGGGTGTAGCCAACAGGGGGGCGTATGCGTGTTCGGGACAGCCCGGACACTCCGTTCGCAAGCCAACTCTCCTTCAGCAGTTCCGCCCACGCGTGGCATTGGCCATCTGCATCCTGAAGGAGTCCGGATACTGTCGTGTTGTTAAGCCCGTTCTCGTGCTGGTAGTAGTGAAGCGGCCGGTCGTACTGTCTGGACTGCTCGTTCCAACCGCAGACATCCGCGGGGGCGTCGCCACTGCTGAACATGCCCCATGTCTTATCCAGCGCCTCACCTTCGGTATCGACGCCCGCTCCGGCGTTGCCCGTCGCCAGGTAGGCCACCGTCCGGTAGAGGGTGTCGCACTCGGGGTCGTCCAGCGTGATGAAGGTCTCGTTCTTGCTGGTGCCGACCTCCTGCCACGTCTGCCCGCCGTCGGTGGAGAGGCTCCAGACGATGTCCAGCGTGTCGTAGCGGGTGACGTAATTGGGGAAGGCCGCCTCGCAGGTGGCGTTCGTGATGGTCGCCTTGTCGTCCCCGGCGGTCGCCGGCGTCGCCGGGATGTCCAGGCTGTCCGCGCGGTCCCCCTTGATCTTCAGGTTGCTGCCGAACGCCTCGATGGGCTTGAGCACCATCTCCACGGATGTCTGCATCTTCGTGTCCCGCTTGAAGCAAACCGGATACATCCGGTCGTCTTCGCCTTCCTCTCCCGGCGCAACTTGATCCTCCGCGTCCCCGTCCGGCGGGTCGGAGTTGTCCTGCCAGTGCGGGATGAACACGCTCCGGCGAGCCCCCGCCAACCTGCTCAGGAGTCTCATGTCAATCGTCCGGCTGCCGGTCTTCGGGAAGCCCGTCGGGGTAGTTCTCGACCAGCACCCATTCGTCGTCTCGCTGGCCCAGAACTGCAGCGGCCGGGCTCTGGGTGTCCTTCACCGTCAGAATCAGCCGGCCCTCGGCATCCTTCTCCAGCGACACGACTTCCACCCAGTCCGCATATACCCAGCGGCCCCAATCTTTCGCTGCTGGTACCAACGCACCGATGTCCACCCACTCGAATGTCTGTGTGACTTCCGGACCATACGCTTGGTGAAAGGCAACGACCCTATCGCGGGGCGCACTAACGTTAGCGATCCCGACTCGCCGGCCTTCCGGTGCAGTCAGGTAAGTATCAGCGTCCTGGAACGCGAACAGGCGGAACTGGGGAGTAACGGGCCAGTTCCAGCGGCCCCACCACGCCCATGTGTACGCTTCGTCGCTCACAAGTTCGTAGCAGTAGGCCTGCACCGTGCGGTCGGTGGCCTGGCCCTCGTGGACATCCAGCAGCCGCCCTTCGTACTCGGTCACTCTCAGTGCGACTTCTACCCTCTTGGTCGTGCCCGCGTCATTCGTCAGGACTACGGAGCCTCTCCCTAGAGGCAGGCTCCGTCGGTCAACAGGCGCGAGTTCAAGGGGCAGAGTGAACGACCTGGGTGCCGCCACCTTTTGTGGCTGCGACCATCGTTTGCCCGGCTGACGCATCATCTCCTCGGTTCCACCGACAAACGTGGGAACAAGAAGCAGCGAACCGGCCAATGCAATATAGCCACCGACCACGAGAGTCTGTCTGAGATTCATCTTCTATTTCCCCTCCCTATTCCTGCCAGTTCGTTGTCTGGAACTGTACGTTCAGGTCCGATACTTTCCTGAACCGGACATCGTCGGGACCGAAGACCATCCCGAATCCGGCGATGGCCTCCTCAGTGAGATCCGCCTCATTCCCGTAAGTCTTGCCGTAAGACGGGTCGTAGTAGGTCTTAGTCTCCGGATCCTGTGTGATGAAGCGCGCCACCAGATGCCACCAGAATATCTTCTCCGCTGGCGTCGGCGTATTCTGGCCGGCTATGCCCTCGGGAGAAATATCAAGGTCTTTTCGGCTATATATCCATGGCGGACTATTCGGATGGTCCGGGTTTTGTTCGTCAAACGTTACGTTCTTGATGACAAGCCGGAAGTACGAAGCAGGGTCCCCAAACGGCGGACGCACAGCTATCCGGTCCACGTCGGCGCCGTTGACGCGGAGGGACTCGCGGAACAGGCGTGTCCACGCGTCGCAGTTGCCGTTGGCGCCCTGCAGGAGTCCCGAGACTGTGCTCGCCGGGTTCTGATCCTGCCAGTAGTAGAGCGGACGGTCGTAGTCGTCGGTCTCCTCGTTCCAGGCGCAGACGTCGTCCTGACCGCTGACCGGTGCGAACGCCGACCACGTGTTGGTCAGCGCCTCTCCCTCCTCCGTGGCCCCCTCCTCCACGCACGCGAGATAGGCCACCGTGCGATATAGAGTCAGGTCCTGTGGCGGGTCCACGCGCGTGATGAAGGTCTCGTTCTTGCTGGTGCCGACCTCCTGCCACGTCTGGCCTCCGTCGGTGGAGAGGCTCCAGACGATGTCCAGCGTGTCGTACCGGGTGACGTAATTGGGGAAGGCCGCCTCGCAGGTCGCGTTCGATAGTCTCGCCGTGTCGCCCACGATGTCCGCGCTGGCGGCCGCAATGTCAAGGTTACCCGGCCCGTCGCCTTTGATCTCCAGGTTGTAACCGAAGGCGGCCACGGGCTTGACTACCATCCGGACCGATGTCTTCATCTTCGTGTCCCGCGTGAAGCAAACCGGATACATCCGGTCGTTGTCCTCATCATCCTCCGCGTCCCCGTCCGGCGGCTCGGAGTTGTCCTGCCAGTGCGGGGCGTCGTAGGCGCTCCCGCTGGTATCCACGTGCACCGTGTGGAAGCTGTCA
>JAWODG010000105.1:0-8823 GCA_046483385.1 Candidatus Brocadiia bacterium
TTTGCGCCGCTGTTGGAAGACCTTCCCTCGCGCCCGGCGGTTCGTAAGAACTGGGGCGAGAGGGAATGGCGACTCCACCGCTGGGCCTACCACCGACTCACCGAGAGAGTGGACCGACAGATCGGCGTCCTGCTCGATGCTCTGGAGCTATCCGGCCAGGCGGAGGACACCGTCATCATCTTCACGAGCGACCACGGAGATCTGGACGGCGCGCACCGGATGGAGCAGAAGCACTTCTTCTACGACGAGTGCTACCGGGTGCCGCTGATCGTGGCGTGGCCCGGCCACCACGGGGAGGGCGAGGTCGACGAGGAACATCTCTGCCAGACTGGTCTCGATCTGATGACCACCTGTTGCAGCTACGCGGGAATCGAGCGCCCCGACTACAATCCGGGCCTGAGCTGGCGGGCTTTGCTCGAGGGGCGGGCCGACGAGTGGCGTGACGAGGTGTACGGAGAAAACCCCATCGGGACCTGCCTGGTTACCGACCGGTACAAGTACTGCCACTACACCGCCTGCGGCGAGGAAGAGCAGCTTTTCGACCTGGCCGCCGATCCCGGCGAGATGCATAGCCTCCACGCCGACCCCCAGTATCGCTCCGTGTTGGAACAGCACCGTGCCGTCCTGGGCGAGAAGCGTGAGGCCCATCTGGCCCTGCAGGTCTACTGCGAGGAAGAAGGCTGACGCGAGCCGGGAGGCCCCGATCCAGCACATAGAGACACCACGGAGCCGAATTCGCTTGCACAGAGGTCGTAATCCCGCGCCCCAACAGCTCTGGCGCCCCGGGAAGGTGTTCAGAGGA
This sequence comes from Candidatus Brocadiia bacterium, assembly GCA_046483385.1. Lineage (GTDB taxonomy): Bacteria > Planctomycetota > Brocadiia > SM23-32 > SM23-32 > B1Sed10-231. The sequence goes on from JAWODG010000105.1 coordinate 803, forward strand.
CCCGCAGCGGAATCGGCGAGTTGCGGCGCGACGGGGGATCTTTGCAGACCCCCGCCTGTAAGTGCCTCGCATCATGGCTCGGCTGGCCCTTCACCGGCAAGACGGGCAGCGCCTCCAACGCGCCGGCCACGTCGAGCAGGCTGGGATCGGTGTAGACGTTCATGGTTAGGTCGAGTGAGGAGTGGCGCAGGCTACTTCGTTCGGCTGGCGCCGAACTACGGAGCCCAGGTGGCGGCCTGGGTCCGCCGTACGGCGCACCGGCGCGACGCCGTGGATAGGGCCTGGACGACCAGTCCCTGAAAGGCTTCATCTTCAGCCGGCCTCACCCCCGAAGCCGGGGGCGGCCGGGCTATTCTTGCTGAGGTGGTCGGCCGCGAAAGCGACCGGGTGCCGAAGGTGTGGCGCAGCCTACTTCGTCCGCAGCAAACGGACTACGAAGGCCCGAGGGGCATGGAGGTCGACCGTCCGGCCGCGCTCGTCTTCCTTCGGGATGCCGGCAGCCGTTCGCCGTACGGCGAATCGAGGTTGAAGCTCTTGATCAGGTTGCGCGGCACCGAGAACAGCGGCTCATCGACGGGCAGCGTCAAGGGAGCCGTCGCGGCGACCTCGCAGTGCACTTCCTCGCCGGGCCGCCCCTCACGAGGGCTGAGCCGCCGCAAAGGCCACCCCCAGGGCCATCAGCCTCATCAGTCCACCGTGAAGCTCGTCGCCAGCGTGGCGGACTGTCCGGCGGTTCCCACGGTCACCTGCACCTCGTAGGTGCCGCGGACAGAACCGGCGGGCAAGGCAAGCGGCACTTCGCTCGTGTAGGTGCCGCTTGTCCGGCTCGGTCCAGCAATGTGCCGCGGCGCCCCCACTAATCGACGGCGTCCCTGACATCGTCGACAGCTTCTTCGACGCTACTGGCCGCTTCGTTGACCGGAGATCTCCCCGCCTGACAAGAGTTGACCAACCAGATGAGCCCCAGAACTGCCAGAACAACCACTACCAGAATTCCGAGCCAACGCATTCTTCTCCCTCCTACCGGACGTGATAGTCATCTGCGCCTTCGAACTACATCAAAGGCCACGATGACCAGGGCGACTACCAGCAAGACATAGATGGCACCGCCAAAGGTGTTGGACGTGACCAGCCCAAGCAGCCACAGCACCAGCAGCACGATAGCAATGGTCCAGATCATTGTTGCGTTCCTCTCCACAGGCTTGTACCGTTCAGGACACAGAGGGCCATGCGGCTGATTGCCCGCATGGCCCTGTGCCGTCCGAATCACATCGTGGCCAGAGCTTCTGCCGGCAGCGTGCGTACGACCGTGCCATCGCTGTCAGTCAGCCTGATGGTGCCATCCGGCGCCTTCAGAACCTTGCCGCGCAAGGTGCCCTGGGCGTCGCGGACCTCGAAAGTCGTGTCGGACACCTTCAGGAAGGACTCCTGTGCGATGACCCTCCCATCGCGCGACACTGTCAACACGGCCGTCTGACCATCCGACGACGGCGTGAGGGAGACGAGGTTCCCGTTCGAGTCCATCGTGGTGGCGTCGGCGAGAACTCGGTCGCCGGTCCAGAACTCGACCAGGTTGAAGACAATCGCGTCGGCCAGCATTCCGACCTCATAGACCGGAATGATGACGAGAGCCCAAAACGCCACCGACTTGACGGTCTTGTCACGCGAGACGTCGTCGTTGAACCTGTATATCCTACGTGTCAGCGGGAAGTCTCCGTAGCACCCTCCGAAAACGAAAGGCGCCATCACAACCAGCATGACGGAGACTACCCACGCGCGCCTGTTCCGCAGAACACTCAGTGCTCCTGAGCCAAGTTCCTTCTTCATCGTCCATCTCCTTCTCAAGGTGGACTCGGTTTCGACCACACATCCCTGCTTCTTCGTCCGTTCATCCGATGTCGACAGACTTGCAGGCCGTCATGCTGAGCACCAGCGCCATCATGACGGCAAACGCAAGCAGTCTGCTGATCACAGGCTTCGCTCCCACGAAAGAGTAGAAGTTCGTCGCCAGCCAGGGTGTTCCGGCGGCCCACCAGCTCGGGGCCTCCCTGAGCCCTCTGTCAAGCATGCCTGACTCATCTCCGCAGGTGAACGGCGGAGACCTATTCCAGCCACTTCTCCAACTTGCTCCTGGCAACGTCGCGTCCGCCGATTCCGAACGCAATGGCTGCTGCCACGGCCACGGCGCCAACAATCAGCCCGAAGCCGAGCACGATGATCTCATTCGCCAGACCCATCTGCCGCAGGGACATTGCGCCCGCCAGAACCAGGATTGCAACTCGCGCAATCACGGAGAGCAAGCCTGCCTGCGGCTTGCCCGTGCCCTTGATGGTTTCACCGACGAGATTGGCCACCCAGAGCCCGATGGCCATGATGCCCAGCCCCAGTAGCACGTGCCCGCCGAGGACGGTCACCTCGCCCACCATGCCGGCAAACGCGGAGAAGCCCAGAAGACGGGCCGCCTCAATGGTCGCAAAGAGCATCACGACGACCACCACGGCATAGCCGACGAACTGCGAGAGCGTTCGTTTGCCCTCAGAGGGCTGTTCCTTGGTTATGCCGAGCCGCACAAGGAGCGAGTCGAAGCCGAGGCCCGCAAGGAGGCTTGTCACGACGCCCGCCACCACCCGGCCGACCAGATACGAAAACAACAGAACCAGCGCGGCGCCGAGTATCGCGGGAACCGCCCCGATCAACAGGCCCAGCATGTGGCTGGTCGGTTGCGTGAGGGCTTCGAGCGCCAGCGCATTGAGGGCCGCGATCGCGACGGGGACCAGGACCAGGACTTCAACCAGCAGCCCTAAGGCGTCCGAGAGCTTTTTGCCCCCGATCCCGTGATCCAATCCCGCCCGCTCGCTCAGCCGGTCCGCGCCAATGGCCGCGAACAGATTGGTGACGAGCCTCCGAACGATCCGCGCCACAAACCAGCCGAGCACCACGATAGCCACTGCGGCAAAGACGTTAGGCAGGTAGGCGAGGAGCCGTTCCGTCATGGTCCGGACCGGCTCGAGCAGCCCCTGGAGAGCGAGAGCACCAAGCACGGCCGGGAGGAAAAGAATGAACACCAGCCAGTAAACGATCTCGCCGAGCGACTTCGCAAGCGATGTCCCGCCCGGGGCCTCGCCCTCCCCCAGCCGATCCTCCAGTTTGCTGGCGCTGATTCCGGCGCTGACCAGCCGTCTCATCACGGTTGCCACAAGCCAGGCAACCAGCAGCAGGACTATTGCACCAAAGAGCCTGGGGAGGAACGCGAACACCCTGGTCAGCATGTTGTTCAGGGGTTCGGCAGCAAGCGTTAGCCCCAGGGCCTGGAAAAAGGCGACAAACACCACGGCCAGAAGGAGGTAGAAGACTACCTTCCCCGCCGCGCGCTCAACATGGGCTGCCTCGGCTCGCTCCTTGCCCAGAAACCATTGCGCAAGCCGGTTGTCGAATGAGGTCCGCCGGAGCACGCCGCGGACTATGGCGGCGATGACCATGGCGCACAACCAGCCCGCGACCAGGATCAGCAATGCCCCAACCAACTGTGGCACGTACGCCCAAACCTGCCTCACCATCTCCTGTAAACCCTCCATCATGATTCGTCCCCCTAACAAGAGTGCATGCAGAGCCCGCGCCCCCTTCACGAGGGCTCATCCGCCGTAAAAAAACGCCACCTCCAGACCCCCCGGCACGTCAGTCCCCCGTGAAGCTGGTCGCCAGCATGGCGGACTGTCCGGCGGAGTGCCGCCCGACGCCCGGGGCTACCTCTGGAAGGGCTCGCTCAGTACGTCCTTGGCCCCATCGACTGAAGTGGTCAACTCGTTGCGAACCGCCATGACCGCGTCGGTGCTGATCTCTTCGGCGGCCGCGATCGCGCCGCGCACCGCCCCCTTCATGACGCGACCCCGTATCGCCGCCCACCTCTTCGGTAGGGCGGATAGCCCCCCTGCACGGCTTCCACGGCACCGTGCCGATGTCCGCTCCCGTCTCCGCGGCTGCTTTGACTGCGCCGCGTACAGCGGACCGGGCAACCAATCCGAAGTCTTCGCCGCTCTCTTTTGCGGCATGGACGGTGCCGTGGATCACCTTAGCCACCGCGCCTACGGCGGCCGTGGTGACATATCCCGCGCCCCAGATCGCGGTCAGAAGCAGGCCCCGGGTTGCCTCAAGGACTGCCTCCGCCGCGTCCCCGACACCGTGAATGGCCCCAATCGTGGCCATCTTGGCAGCACGTCCGACTGCCGCCAGCTTGCCATTGGTCATGGCCCCCCCTGAGCTTGAAACAGGATCACGCCGTACTAATTGCGGGCGAGGAGCGGCAGATCCTACTCCACCCCCCGGCGAGTTGAAAGCCCCCCGTGATTATTGGCGCGTCACCCCCTGCAACTCACCTTATTGTGGATTTTGTGGCCAAGCAGGCCGCATGTCAAGCCGGGATTCGGGTCCTCGGAGGTCGTCCACACGCTCGATATTGAGTTCTCCCGGTTGCCCAACTCACGTGCCTCTGTCGCGCCACTGATGCTCGAAGTCCGCGTACGCGCTGCACTCCAGACGGAAGTTCCTCCTGTAGGAAAGGTTGGCCACCAGGCTGATCAGAGGCGCGCGGCGTTGCCACAGGTTCCGCCGGATCCTGTGCAGAACGCGTCCCACTGAGTAGAAGTTCTGCTGGCACGACGTCATTTCCTGCAAGATGCCGGCCACGGAGAGATGCTTGTACCGAGCCACGGGCAAGTTGAATGTGTAATACTGCCAGTCGGCTGGATACGCGTCAAAGACGAGCCGGCCCGCCGACCTCATCTGCTCCCACAAGCGCGTGCCGGGCAGAGGCGTCAGGAAGCCCACATTGATGCAGTCCACCCCATAGCGGCTGGCTGCATCGGCGATGCGTCTGCCGATGCCCGGTTCGTCCGTGTCCAGACCCATTATGAACGATCCAACGACCAGAATCCTGTGCCTTTGTATGCGCCGGACCGAAGCGCGCAAGTCCCGGTCCTTCAGAGTGTTGAACCTCTTGCCGATCTCCGCGAGCCCTTCCGGGCTGGGCGACTCGAAGCCGATGAAGACGCCTTTGCACCCGGCCTTCGCAGCGAGTGCCAGCAGTTCGTCGTCATCGGCGAAGTTGATCGTAACCTGGGCCACCCATTCCTTCTGGAGGCCCGTGCGTGCCATGGCGCGGAACAAATCCTTGGCGCGCTCGATGTGCTCCGGACGGGTGCCGATGAGGTTGTCGTCCACCACCAGGATGCGCTTCTCACGAATGAGCTTCAACTCCCGGACGACCTCCGGGATCGGTCGCTGCCGATAACGGGCCCCATTGAAGGCCGTCACGCTGCAGAAGCTGCAGTTCAGAGGGCACCCGCGCGTGGTCTGGATCGCTCCGAAGGCGTACGCGGGCGGCAGCAGGTCGTGACGGGCAATCGGGGCGCCCTCCATCTCGGCGAGCCCGCCGTCGTATCGGCGCTTCAGGCTACCGCGACGCGCATCCTCCAGAACCTGTGCCCAGATGTCCTCGGCCTCTCCGGTAACGACAGTGTCCACCCGCTGCGCGGCTTCATCCGGGCACATGCTTGCGTGGATTCCGCCCATGACGACGGGGACGCCCAGTCGCCGGTAGCGGGCGGCCACCTCATAGGCGCGGTTAGCCTGCGAAGTGAAAGCCGTAACGCCGACCAGGTCGGGCCGCGGCATCTCCGAGTAGTTCGGAACGCCGAGGTTCTCGTCCAGGATCGACACGTCCCACTGAGGTGGGGTCAGGCCGGCCAGCGCCATGAGGCTGAGCGGCTGCCAGATACGGTAACGGTTCCAACGGCTCGCCTTGGCGTTGACGCTGCTGACGCGCGAGTTGGAGGGGTTGACAAGGTACAGGCGCATTGAGCCCCCGGATAGTCGATGAGTTCCAACTCCCCCTGACTGGCCCGTACACGCAACTCTGTGCCACCCGTGCGCCGATACTTCGGCCCACGGGTCCAGCACCCCCCTTACTGACAACAGACAGGCCAAATCCTCCGCATAGTAGGGCGTCTTCCCCCCGGTGTCAACCTTTCGCCTGACGATCGGAGTTCGCATCACCCAAGAAGAACTGCGGCAACGCCTCCAGCGCCCCGGCCACGTTGAGCAAGCTGGGGTCGGTGTAGACGTTGGGCCCGCTCCGCTCACGCAGGGCGTTGCCTCCCTTCGGGACTCCCCCTCGGCGAACTCGGGGTCGCGACTCGTTCGCTTTCTGCATTCCCGAGCCGAGTTCATGGTGAAGTCGGGCGAGAGGTGGTGCAGGCCACTTCGTTCGGCTGGCGCCGAACTACGAAGCCCAAGTGGCGGCCTGGGTCCGCCGCGCGGCGCACGGGGCGCCACGCCGTGGATAGGGCCGCGGAGGCCAGCGGCGCCCCATCCTCCGCTGTCCCTTGCCGCAGGGCCGCGAGCTTTTCGTCCGGCAGGCCTCGCAGGAGAACCACTTCCCCTCATGCTCCCGATTGCCGGGCGGCGGGTTGGCCGTCGTCGCCGTTCAGGTCGATCGTCGTCCACCCCACGACAAAATCGAGTATCTGCCCCCAGCGCAGGTTCCACACGAGGCCGACGTAGCCGATGTGGGGGATGAAATGCACGCATGCCGGTGAGTCCAGAGGACGTCCGTCCTGGGCCACTCCGGAAACTATCCCCGGCACCCCGGCCAGTCCGCCGTAGCGCTCGCGCATGGGCGTGTCACCCCATTGCACGTGCTCGCGCGACAGGACCAGGCCGTAGCACTCGCTGCGGATCGGGACCACGCCGAGGTGCCGGCCTCCCCAACCTATGAAGGTGCCGTCCAGGTCGGAGTAGCCGGCGACCAACAGGTCCAGGCTGTTCCAGTAGAGACCTACCTGAGGGGTCTCGGTGACGGTGATCCCGACCTCGGGAATGTCCAGGAAGTCCTGGGCTCTGTACTGAAAGTACCGTCCAACCGAGCAGCCCTGGGCCATCACGGCAAGGACGGCCAGGGCCAGTATGCCGCCGGTAAGGTTGATACGCTTTGCACTTCCCATACCCTTCGCCTCCGTGAAAAGGACATACACAGGACCGGGCGACTGCCCGTTTCTCGTACGCCAGTAGAATAAGGAATCCGTGACGCAGAAGACAAACGCGTAGTCGTCTGGACCTCCCTCCGGGCGCCGGCCAGAGCCGCGCGCGCTGAGCAAGTATCCTGTTGCGACTCGGGCCGGGCAGCTTTGCCGACGCGCATGGGCGCGAGGTCAGGGCATTTCCCCGTTTGGCCTCGCCCGTGGAGTGTTCTCAGTAGGCAGTGTATTCTGCCCGTCCCAGGAGGGAGCAACTGGCAAAGGTCGCCGTGGGGCGATTCGTCCGTGCCAAGCAGGTCGGAAGCCTTGTGGGGCGCCCCCGCCCGGTGGAGGCCGGGGGAGCAGGCGGGGTTTTGGGCCGGCAGTGCGGGCAGCCTCTGAGACGGCCCTGCCGGGCCTGAAGCCGCATCGCCACCGCTCCATCGTAACGAGGGAGGCATCACGGCCGGATCGACCCGGAGCGCATCTACGTCTGGGGAGAAGGTCCCCTCGCGGTGCCGTCCCTGCATGCTGATCCGGCGCGAGAAGGGCAGGTGGGAATGGAGCACGCAACTTTACGAACCCCCGGGACGGCCATCGGCGTTCCGGCGGGTCATCCCGGAAAGCGAAACGTTTCCGGAGACCATTCCCCGATTGAGGAGGGGGGTGATACCCCGGACGCCGAGCATGGTATCACGTTTGAGATGTGCGAACGATCAGTGTACCCTCGGGACATTCCATGGGCCCTGCCCCCGAGTAGGCAAGGAACGGATAGCATCAGTCTATTGCTCCCGGACGAAGGAGATGAGATGGTGCGTCAACTGTTGACGGCCCTGGCGGTGGTGGTGCTGGCGACGGCGAGCGGGACGGGTAATCCGACGGCGATGGCGACGGATTTGCCCAGGACGGACGAGGGCTGGACCGATCTGCCGAAGCTATTGGTACCGAGTGACGGCAGCCTCTCGCTGGGTAACACAAAAGCCGACTTCAACGAGACCCGCGACCAGGGCA
>JAWODG010000157.1:0-35580 GCA_046483385.1 Candidatus Brocadiia bacterium
TGACAGCGGCGGCATCGGCTCCGCGCGCAAGACCGAGTGCCGGGCGTCGGGAACACAGCGCACAAGGTCGCAGATCCTTCAGCCGCCCGGTCAAAGCGGCTTCAGGATGACAATCTCACCTCGTTCTACCGCGCTTCAAGTAACCGGTCTCCAACGGGAATACCGGAACATGACAAAGTAGCGTTAGTTGCCGGTTGATTGCGGAGAGGCACGGGAACCAGTAGCCGGTGGTCAGCGGCCAGTAAGCGACGGACAGCCGAGGACGAGGACGAGCCTCCTTCGTTCGCCGTCAGGCGAACTACGGAGCCCAAGGGACGAGGACGTTCAGTTGTCAGCAGGCAGTGGTCAGTGGCCCGTCAACGAGAAACAGCCGAGGACGAGGGCGAGACTCCTCCGCCAGGGCTTCGGAGGCCGGGGGGCGAGGACGATTGTGGGTCCTGACCCTGTGATGCCGTTTCCGCCGCCGTTCTTGGTGTCTCCGCGTCTTTGTGTGAGAACAGCAGCCTTGGGTAGTCAGCAGTGGGCTATCAGCGACGGCCGAGGACGACGACGAGCCTCCTCCGCGCGAGGCTACGGAGCCCAAGGGGCGAGAGCGAGGACGATTGTGGGACATAGAGTTGCTACCTTTCCTCAGCCGTTCCCGCCGGAGGCGGGCAAGCTCCGTGTCCTCCGTGTCTCCGTGTTGCCCCTCTACCGGTCGTCGTGTTCAGCACGCCGGCTGCGTTGTGAGCGGCGACGGGGTTCTGCTATAATCTCGCGGCGGGGGGGACTTTGCGCGTGACCTTTGCCGACGAGAGCGCCCGTGGGATGGTTCAGGCGACTTTGGCGTAAGCTGGTGCCCCCCCGCGCCGAGACCTCGGCGGTGGGCACCACGGTCGTTCTGGCCGGGTTCGTCGGCATCGGGGCGGGCCTGCTGGCGCTGCTGACCCAGTGGCTCATCGGCTGGCTCAACACCCACGTGTTCTTCCGCATCGGGACCGGCGAGGTCCTGTCCGGACACTGGAACTACCTGCTGGTCGTCCTGCCGGCAGTCGTGTTCGTGGTTGTGGCGTGGATGCTGCGTCGGTGGGCGCCCGAGGCGGCCGGCGCCGGCATCAGCCACGTGATGGGCGCGGTGGGGCGCGGCGGGTTCATCCGGCGGCGCATCATGCTCGTGAAGCCCCTGGCCACCGCCCTGTGCATCGGCGCCGGGGCCCCGCTGGGGATGGAGGGACCCGTGGTTCAGAGCGGCGCGGCCGTGGGCAGCGCCTTGGGCCAGCGGTTCAAGATGGGCGTGGGCAACATCCGCGTGCTGGTGGCGGCCGGGGCCGCCGCCGGGCTGGCCGCCAAGTACGGCGCCCCCATCGGCGGGGCCGTCTTCAGCGCCGAACTCATCCTGGGCAGCGCCAGCACGGCGGCGCTGCTGCCGCTCATCGTCGCATCCTTTCTGGCCGTCCTGACGCGCCACGCCGTGCTGGGCGGGGTGCCGGAGTACGCCATCGTCGCCGAGCAACTCCACTTCGTCCTGCTGGACTACGCCATGTTCATCGCGCTGGGAGTGGCGTGCGGGCTGGCGGCGGTCTATTTCATCAAGATCATCTTCGCCACCGAAGACCTGATGGGCCACCTGTTCAGCCAGTGGTGGGCGCGGGCGCTGTTCGGCGGGCTGCTGGTGGGCGTGGTGGGCTTCCTGCGGCCGGAGCTGCTGGGCACGGGCAAGACCGTCATCCAGCGCCTGTTGGAAGAGCCGGCGTTCGCGGTGCGGATGTTGCTGCTGTTCATCGTGCTGAAGCCGTTGCTCTGTTCGGCGGCCCTGGGGTCGGGCACAAGCGGGGGCATCTTCGCGCCGTCGCTGTTCACCGGCGCCGCGTTGGGCGGGCTGTTCTTCATCGGCGTGAATCGCGGGCTGGGACTGGCCGTGGCGCCGTCGGCGGCCTACGTGCTGGTGGGGATGGCGGCGGTGATGGGGGCGGTCATGCGGGCGCCGCTGCAGGCGATACTGGTCACGTTTGAGCTGACACACAGTTACGCCGTGGTGCCCCCTCTGATGATAGCGTGCGTGATCAGCCTGAAGGTCTCGGAATTTTTCGAGCCAGAGTCGGCCTTCACCAGCTGGCTGGTGCGGGCGGGCAGCCGGGTGCGCAGCGGCATGGACTTCGCCCTGCTGGACGGCGTCGCGGTGGAGCACGTGATGGAGGAGGATTACGTGGCCCTGCCGGCTGGTGCGTCCATCACGGAGATCAGCGAAGAAGTGCGGGCTTCCGAAAACCGCACGTTCCCTGTCAGCGACGGGGAGGGGCGTCTGGTGGGCATCGTGATGCTGGCCAGCCTGATGGCGGCGGCGGGCCGGGCGAGGGGGGACGGGCCGACCGCCCGGGTGCGCGACCTGCTGGAAGCGGAGACGGTGTTCCTCCGCCCGGAGGACACGCTGCATGACGCGTGGCTGACTATGAGCAACTACGACTACGACTGCCTGCCGGTCTGCCGGCTGACCCCCGACGGGCCGCAGATACAGGGCATATGTGAGAAAGAGGCCATCGTGGAATACCACGACCGGCAGGCGTTCCTGGAGGCGGCGGGGCAGGGACGGGATTGATTTGCGGTGAAGAGCGCGAAGCCTGGCCGCCGCGCGACGGGCTCTGAGCCGCTCGCTGCCTCGCCCCATCCCCACCCGGTTGGTCTCTTCGGCGGTTTGGGTTATTCTGGGGCGTGAGTTATTCGGGTGCCCTGCGCATGAAAATGAAGACATTTGCAGTTCTGCTGCTTGCCGGTGTGGCGGCGGTGGGGGCTTCGCGGCTGACGCTAATGCCGCCCCGCTCGCGGCTGGGCCGGGAGGTCCGGGTGTTCTGGGTGGGCTCCGGGGGCTCCCGGCGGCTGGCTGAGCCCGGTGAGCACGAGGTCAGCTTTCCCTGCAGCCACGTGGAGGAGGAAGAGGCCCGCGTAGAGGTCAGTATCGTCCGGGAACCCCGCCCTCGCGAGGACGGCGAGCCGCTCGAACGCACTCCCGAGCAGGTACGCGAGCTGGCGGCGCAGGGGCGCTCCGAGCGTGTCCGCTTCAAGGACGTGTTTGCGCGGGTTCACTACGCCGGGGAGAAAGGGGCCGTGCCCGTGGGGCTGCCGGACGGACAGCGCGTGCCGGTGGACCACACCTTCCTGACACGCGCCGGCATCCTCTGCCTCTGCCCCGCGGGCGAGGAGCTGGATCTGGCCCGCGCGGCCATGCCCGGCGACACGATCCACGTGCGGGGACAGGTCCACGCCATGCCCGGTTTTGCCGCGTGCGTGGTGGTCGAGGACGTCAGGTTCCGGGAACCCGACGAGAGCGCGGACGAACCGCCGTGGACCGTGGTGGTCCGCTGGCAGGACGCCCCGGTGCTCTCGCTGTCGGAACCCGGGGAGCGGTGCGTGCGAGTGCCCTGCGCGCATAAACCCGGCGCCACCGAACTCATCGGGCTGCGGTTGCGGGAAGTGAAGATGGTGGATCTGGGTATCGGCGGAGAGACGGTAACGGCCGAACTGGCCGACAGGCCCGAGACTCGCAGCTACGGGCTGCAGGGACGCGAAGGGCTGCCGGCCAACCACGGCATGCTCTTCTTCTGGCCGGAGGCGCTGCGTCCGCGGTTCGTGATGAAGTCGGTGTCCTTCCCCCTTTCGATAGCCTTCATCCGGGCCGACGGCACGATCGTGAATACCGCCCGCATGCAACCCGGCAACCGGAGGGGGGTGCGCCCCGACCAGCCGGTCAACTACGTGCTGGAGATGGAGCAAGGCTGGTTCCGGGAGCACGACGTAAAGGGCGGCGACAGGGTGGAGATACCGTGATGACGGCGGGGTGGTAACGTGGACGTTGATGGCTTCCTGAATGCTCTGCGCGGCACGGATTTCTACGACGGCCAGATTGTGCATCGGCGTGACCTGCCGCCGCGGGAGCCGGAGTTCGCGCCGGACGATGCTTTGCCGGACGGCGTGGCGGGGGAGGTCTGCGCCGCGCTGGACATCGGGCGGCTCTACGCCTTTCAGGCCGCCGCACTGGAGTCGGTCCGCGCGGGAGATGACGTCGTGCTGCACGGCGGCCCGGCGGGCGGGAAGTCGCTGGTCTTTCAGGTGCCCGCCGTCGAACGGGCGCTTGAGGAACCGGCCGGGGCAACGCTCATCATCTGCCCGTACAAGCCGGTCGCCCGCGCCCAGCGGTGGAAGTTCGACCTGATCGCCGAGCGGCTGACGGAGTTGGGTCGCTCGACGGTCCTCTACGACGGCGACCTGAGTCCCCACATGCGGCGCACCCGGCGCGGCCGGCCGCTGGTCATCACCAACCCGGACATGGTCCATCGCGGCATGCTGCCCTACCATCCCCGGTGGGCGGAGTGGTTCGGTCGCCTGCGGATGGTCGTGCTGGAGGAGCTGCACACTTACAGCGGTCTCTTCGGCGCCAACGTGGCCTGTCTGCTGCGACGGCTGCAACGTGTCTGCGCGCACTACGGTGCCGACCCCCAGTTCGTGGCCACGACGTCGACCCTCTCCAACCCGAGCGAGCACTTCGAGCGGCTCGTCGGGCGCGAGGCGCGCGTCATCCGGGCCGGCGACGGCCCCGGTGGGCCCCGCACGCACGTCTTCTGGCGACCCCACGTGGCCGCGCCCACCGTGGAGGCGGGGCACCTGATGGCGGAACTTGTCCGGCGGGGGCACGGGACCATCGCCTTCACCCGCGCCCGCGTCGCCGCGGAGCTGATAGCCCAATACGCGCGGCAACGTCTGGAAGAGACCGGCGGCCCCGCCGACAGTGTCATCGTCTATCGCGGGGGCTATCCGCCCGAGGAGCGCCGGGCGCTGGAGGACCGCCTGCGCTCCGGCGATGCCCTCGGAGTAGCGACCACAAACGTGCTGGAGCTGGGGCTGGACCTGCCGACGCTGGACGCCGTCATCTCCTGCGGCTGGCCGGGCTCGCGGGCCTCCTTCCTCCAGCAGGCGGCGCGGGCCGGGCGCCGCGGTCAGCCGTCCCTGGCGGTCCTCGTGCCCCTGCACGACCCGGTCAACTCGTTCCTGCTGGGACACCCGGAGTATGTGTTCGACCGCCCGGTCGAGCCCGCCGTCGTGGAGCGGGGCAATCCCCACGTGCTGGCCGGGCACCTGCGCTGCGCCGCCCACGAGCTGCCCCTCAACCTGGAGCAGGCGGAGACGTTCGGCGAGAACGCCGCCGACGTGCTGGAGATGCTGGAGGGCCGCCGCAAGCTGTTCGAGAAGGACGGGGTGTGGTACCACGCCGCGGCCGACCGGCCGGCGCGCGAGATGCCCCTGCGCGGCTACTTCGACAGGAACGTGGTCGTGCAGGACAGGACCAACGGCGAGGTGGTGGCGGAGGTGGACTGGATGGGCGCCCACTCGGTGGTCCACCCACAGGCCATCTACCTGCACGGCGACCGGCGCTACCTGGTGCAGGAGTTCGACCGCGAGGAGCGCCACGCGTGGGTCACACCCATCCAGGTGGACTACTACACCAACCCCCTCGGCCACTGCTTCGTGCAGAGCGTGGACGAGTGCCTGCGCGAGCGCGAGCTGCCGGGCGGGACGGCGTTCTTCGGGGAGGTCACCGCCGGCTGCATCACCACGGGCTACGAGGAGCGGCGCTTCGGGTCGAACGAACTCATCCGCAGCGTGCCTCTGGAGATTCCCCCGGTCACGCAGCAGACCATGGGCCTGTGGCTGTGCCTGAGCCCGACCCGGGAGGCGGAGCTGACGGCACTCGGCCTGAGCCCCGAATACTACGGTCTGGGCAACGCGCTGCGCATCGTGCTGCCGCTGTTTATGACCTGCGACGTGCTGGACCTGCGGCCATGGTCGGGGCAGACGAACTTCTCCTGGGAGGCACTCTATTTCTACGAGCGCTATCCGCGAGGGCTGGGCTTCACCGAGCGGGTGTTCGACGCTCTGGATGAGGTGATGGCGGCCGCCGCGCGGAACCTGGCCGACTGCGACTGCGAGTCGGGCTGTCCCACGTGCGTGGGCGACCCGCCGCGGCCGTTCATGGTAAACAACCCGGAGCTGGAGGCGGACTTCATCCCCGACCGCGACGAGGTGCGTCTGCTGCTGGCCTGCCTCCGGCAGGAGGATCCGCTGGAGGACCTGCTGGTGGAGGTTTTCGGACGACAGGGGGCCGCGGACATGCTGGCCGGTCGCCGGGAGTTGCTGGAGCAGAAGCGGCAGGAAGCCGTCGGCGCCCCGGCGCGCGTGCTGCCCGCCGACGCCCCGGCGGAAAGCTCGGAGCCCGGGCGGCGCCTGCCGCTGCAGCTCGAGCGCGGCATACGGCGGCGCATCGAGAAGATGCGCACGGCCGAGGAGCGGGAAGCCTACAAAGCCATCGGGCGGGCAACCATACCCGAGCCGGAGGAAAAGGAAAGCCTGCCGAAGCCTGACCCGGCCATGCGACGCGGGGCGGAGCCGCCGGAGGCCCGGCCGCTGGTTGACCGGCAGGATTTGGCGGCGGAGGCCGTCCGGCGCATGCGCGCCCGCAAGAAGCGTGAGAGTCAGGACAAGGAGGACTCGACGTAATCGCGCACGTCCCTCAGGATGCCGTTCAGGTCGTGCTCCAGCCGGAAGTCGATGGTGCTGCGCAGCTTGCTCAGGTCCGGCACGCGGTAGCGGATGTCCTCGAAGTCAGCGGCGTAGGCCTCCGCGTAGGGGATGTGGACTATCTCGAGGTCGGGCTCGATGAGGGCACGCACGCGCTCGGCCAGCTCGTTGATGGTGACGGGCGCGTCGCTGCCCGTGTTGAATATCTGGCCAACCGCCTCCTCGCAGTCCATCAAGGCGTAAAGGGCCCGGACAAGGTCGGCCACGTGACAGAAGCAGCGCACCTGCTCGCCGTCGCCGTAGACGGTGATGGGCCCGCCCTCGAGTGCCTGCCGGACGAAGCGCGGCACCACCATACCGTAGCGCCCCACCTGCCGGGGGCCGACGATGTTGAAGAACCGGGCGATGACCACCGGCAGGCCGCGCGCCTTGCCGTAGGCCAGCGCCAGGAACTCGTCAACGGCCTTCGAGCAGCCGTAGCTCCAGCGCGGCACCGTGGTGGGACCGAAGACCAGGTCGTCGTCCTCGGCGAAGCTTTCGCTGCGTCCCTTGCCGTAGACCTCGCTGGTGGAGGCCAGCACCACCTTCTTGCCCTTCTTGGCGCAGTGCTTCAGCAGCAGCTCGGTGCCATAGATGTTCGTCTCGATGGTGTGCACCGGGTCTTCGACGATAAGACGCACGCCGACGGCCGCGGCCAGGTGGAAGACAACGTCCGCTCTATCTACCAACTCCACCAGAAGCTGCTCGTTGCCGATATCGTCCAGGTGGACGTGGAGGTCCGGGTTCTCACGGACGGCGTCCAGGTTGGCGATGGCCCCGGTGGAAAGGTCGTCAAGCACGTGCACCTCCAGCCCCTCGGCCAGCAGTTTCTCCGTCAGGTGGGAGCCGATGAACCCCGCGCCGCCAGTTATCAGCGCCGTTGTCATCGCGTTTCCTCCTCATCGACGGCGGTCTCTTCGCCGCCGGCGTCCTCTTCGTCGTCCCCTTCCTCACCCTCTTCGTGCTCCTCTTCCTCCGGCTCCTCCCACAGGTCACTCTCGACCAGGATGCGCACGGCGAAACCGCGTAGCGGCACGTTACCCGACTGAACCTGGCCGGTCAGCAGGTCCCGGTATTCGGTCTCGCCCAGGTCCACGAAGGAGACGTCGTCGTTGTGGTTCAGGATGAAGGTGAAGTCGAGGTCCTCCTGGGACCTCCGGCGCACCTCGACGCCTTCGGGGCTCTCCAGAACGGGCGCTATGCCGCAGTCCGCACAGATCGTCCGGTAGAAGTGCTCCAGAAAGTCACCCTCGGGGACGGTGCCGACGTAGTAGGCGAAACCCTTGCCGTGCTTGTTCTCCGTGACCACCGGCCAGCCGGCGTAGAACTCCTCACCGTAGGTGCCGAGCACCGTGGCGGATTCGGCATGCACTATCTCGCAGAGGCGTTCGCACCGGTATTCGCCCCGGCAGGGGCCGAAAGAGCGCTTCATCAGGATGCGGTTGTGCTGGTCCCCGAAGAGGGCGTCGATCTCCTCCACCCAGACGCCCAACAGTTCTCGGAAGGGCCCGGGGTAGCCGGTGAGGTAGGCCAGGTCGTGCTCGTCGACCCAGCCCGTCATGCAGGTGGCGACGAAGCGTCCTCCGTTCTCCACGAACTCGCTGACCTTGTCCGCCCAGTCCCGGCTCACGCTGTAGAGCATCGGCGCAATGACCACCGAGTAATCCGAGAGGTCCGCGTCCGTGCCGACCACGTGCACGGGGATGTTTCGCCGCCACAGGGCGCGGTAATGACGGAAAACGGTGTCCACGTACTTCTTGTCCCGGATGGGGCCGGACGTGGCGTCCAGCGTCCACCAGTTCTCCCAGTCGAAGATGAGCGCGATGTCGGCCTCGACCCCCGCCCCCAGGATGTGGTCCTTCAGCCCGGCCAACTCCTCCCCCAGTTCGGAGACCTCCCGGAAGACGCGCGCTTGCTGGTCCGCCGCGTGCTCCACCACGGCACCGTGGAGTTTCTCGTGTCCACCCCGGCCGCGGCGCCACTGGAAGTACATGACCGAGTCCGCCCCGTGGGCCACGGCCAGGTAGCTCCACAGTCGCATCTGCCCGGGTCGCTTCAGGGCGTTGACGGGCTGCCAGTTCTGGGTGCTCGGGGTCTGCTCCATCAGCAGGAAGGGTCGGCCCTGCTTCAGTCCGCACATCAGGTCGTGCCGGAATGCGGTCTCGGCGATGTCGTCCCTGAGGCCGGGGTAGCAGTCCCACGAGACCACGTCCATGTGCGGCGCCCACTTGTGGTAGTCGAGCGAGTAATGGGTGCCCATCAGGTTCGTGGT
The DNA here is from genome assembly GCA_046483385.1 of Candidatus Brocadiia bacterium. Lineage (GTDB taxonomy): Bacteria > Planctomycetota > Brocadiia > SM23-32 > SM23-32 > B1Sed10-231. The sequence continues at coordinate 8,858 of JAWODG010000157.1, forward strand.
GATCGGCACGTCGGGGGTCACCTCCAGCAGCACTTCGGTCTCATTGAGGAAGCACTTCAGCACCGAATCGCTGCAGAAGCGGCGGTAGTCCACGTTGAGGGCGGTGATGCTGCGTTCGCCGTCCTCGTAGGGGGGCTCCACCTGCTCCCAGTCGGTGTATGTGTGGCTCCAGAAGGCGGAGTACCACTTCTCGTTCAGTTCGTCGAGGGATCCGTACTTCTGTTTGAGCCACTCGCGGAAGGCCGCCGCGCAGGTGTTGCAGTAGCAGCCGGCGCTGAACTCGTTGGAGACGTGCCAGAGCAGGAGCGCGTCGTGTTCGGCGTAGCGCTCGGCCAGGCGCCGGTCTATCTCGGCGCAGGCCGCCCGGTAGGCGGCGGAGTTGGGGCAGTAGTTGACCCGCCCGCCGTGGTGTCTGCGCCGCCCGTCGGGGCCGGCCCGCAGGACGTCCGGGTGCTTCTGGGAGAGCCATGCCGGATGGGCGGCCGTGGGCGTGGCCAGCACGGCGTAGAGGCCGTTGTCCGCCAGCCGGTCCATTATCTCGTCCAGCCAGTCGAACGTGAACTCGTCCGGCCCGGGCTGGAGGCTGACCCAACTGAAGACTCCGACGGTGGCGACGTTGACGTTGGCGGCCTGCATCAGCCGCATGTCCTCGTCCCACGTCTCCTCCGGCCACTGTTCGGGGTTGTAATCGCCGCCGTGGAAGAAGCGCGGCAGCTTGTCGTTGACGAGCGGGTACATGCGTTCCATGGGCCTATCTCCACCTGACGGCGGGCTCCGGGCAAGTATAACAAAAGCCGCAACGCGCAAGCAAAGGGTTCTCGACCGAGAGGAACGGCTTGGAGCTAACCACGACGACCACGACGCCCCCGCCTCCGGCGTGGCGCACTACGAACGGTAACGGCAGCATACTCACACGAAGGCGCGAAGACACAAAGCTTGCCCGCCTTCGGCGGGAACGGCTGAGGAAGGGTAGGAACGCTACGTCCCCCAATCGTCCTCGGCTGTTTATCGTTGACTGGCCACTGACCACTGCCTGCTGGCAACTGAACGTTCTCGTCCCTTGGGCTCCGTAGTTCGCCGGACGGCGAACGAAGGAGGCTCGGCCGCTGCTGTTGCCGTTCCGCCGCGCTCCCCACTGACCACCGGCCACTGGCTCCCGTCGCTCTCAACTATCAACTCGCAACTATCAACTGCCGTCCCCGCCTGCTTGCGCCCCTGAGGGGCCTCTGGTATATTGCGGCTTCGGCCCCCTGTCCCCTGACTACTGCGCGGATTCCTCAGCCATGCCCACATCGGAAGAATTGGCTTACGCGCTGGTGACGCCTTACAGCCTGCACAAGAGCCGCACGGGCGGCATACTGGCGCGGCTGCTGTGGGCGAACGTCCGGCTGGTGGCCGCGCGGATGTATGCCCCCCACCCCGGCAGCAACTTCATCGAAGAATACTGCGACGCCATCTACGACCCGGACGAGGAAAACGTCCCCCTCCATTACCAGAAGCTGCTGATCGACTACATCGTGGAGAACTTCGGGCAGCCGAACGTGCGCGGCGTCTCCAACCGGCTGGCGGTGCTGGTCTTCAGCGGCCCCAACGCCCGCCAGGAGATAGCCGAGGCCGTCGGCCATCTGAGCCAGTACGTGCGAGGCGACAACATCCGCGGGACCTACGGGGATTTCTTCCGGGAACGTCGCGACGAGGTGGCGGGGCACCCCGACTACGAGGCCCGGCTCCGCCTGCTGGATAAGTACGAGAAGCTCAAGGACGTCGAGGAGCCCCAACCGCGCAACGAGTTCTTCGAGCCCGCCGTGCTCACGGGCGTCAACCCGGAGATGAACGAGGCCCACCTGAAGCTCTTCCGCAAGTACGCCTACACCGACGGCGGCTTCGTGCTGGACGCCGTGGGCGACATCGATCCGGAGACCTTCGAAACCTCCATGGTGATCCTGAAGCCCGAGAGTTTCCATCACCGCAACCCGTTGCCGGGCAACCTGATAGACTTCTTCGCACGCTCCGGCCTCTACATCACGGCGATGAAGGTGCTTGAACTGGACGTGGAGCGTGCCAAGCAATTCTACAGCCTGAAGCTCCCGCAGTTCCGCCGACAGCTCAAAGGCATGGTGGCCGACCGGGCCCGGCTCGTTGTCGAGCGGGCCCGCCTTATCGCCGAAGAGGCCGTTGAACGGATGGAGGCGGACCCGTCCGGGGCCTTCGCTCCGCAGAACGCGCTGGCCGCGGCCCACCGGGCCGAGGATATCTTCTGTGCACAGCCGGGCCCCGGCGAGGTCAAGCCACACGTGGTCAGCCGCATCTACGAAGAACTCGAGGCGCGCCTGGACGACCTGCAGCCCGCCGACGCGGTCTACGACGAGCTGGCCGAGGATCTGAAGGACCTGAACGCGCGCGCGGAGTTCGACGAACTTATCCGCTACATGACCGGCAAGGACCCCCAGACCGGCGAACCCATCGAGCCCGGTGAGGAGACCCACTGCATGGCCCTGCTCTACTCCGGGGAGGACGCACTGTCGGTCATCCGCCGGCGCCTGAAGCAACTGCGGGAGGTCTACGGGCAGAACGTGCTGCAGAACAGGGCCCACGCCAGCGACCCCGAGGAGGACCCGGAGAAGGAGCTGGAAGTGGTGGGCATGCCGGCCGCCGGCGGCGGGGAGAGGAAACCGTGCGACGTTGAGCGAGTGGTCACCGAGTTCTGCGGTCCGGAGCAGGAATCGTGAAGATTGTCCGCCTGCAGGTCGGCGCGCTGGGCACCAACGCCTATCTCTTACGGGACGACGACGGTGACGAGGGCGCCATAGTGGACCCCGGCGGCGATGCCGAGCGCATCATCCGGCGCTGCCGGGACGACGGGCTTGAGCCGCGCTACCTGATCAACACCCACGCCCACGCCGACCACGTGGCCGCCAACCGCCCGCTGAAGGAGGCCTTCCCGGAAGCCGAGCTCTGCATCGGAGCGCACGAAGCCGACCGCCTGCGCGACCCGGTCGGCAATCTGGGGCCCGCCTTCGGCATGGCGCCGGACAGCCCCCCGCCGGACCGCCTGCTGGAGGAGGGCGACGTGCTGCGCTTCGGTGGAAACGAGCTGGAGGTACTCTTCACCCCGGGCCACACGCCCGGAGCCGTCAGCCTGCTGGCGCGCGAACAGCAGCCGCCGCGCCTTCTGTGCGGCGACCTGCTGTTCCGCCGGGGCGTCGGACGGCACGACCTGCCCGGCGGCGACTGGGAGACGCTGCTGGACTCGATCCGCAACAAGATACTGGCGCTTCCGCCGGAAACCGTCGTGTGGCCCGGGCACGGGGAGAAAACGACCGTCGGGGAGGAGCGCCGGCTCAATCCCTTCATCCCCGCATCGTAGACACGAGCGGAACGGAGGAGCCCGACAGTGGCGAAGATAAAAACTGCCCTGATAAGCGTTTCCGATAAAACGGGCGTCCCGGAATTCGCGAGACGGCTGGCGGACCTCGACATCGAGATTCTGGCAACGGGCGGCACGGCCCGCTTGCTGCGGGAAAGCAACGTGGAGGCCCTGGACGTCTCCGACTACACGGGCTTCCCGGAGATACTGGGCGGCGGCCTGCGGACCCTGCACCCGAAGGTCCACGGCGGCCTGCTGGCCTCCCGCGAGCGCGAACAGGACCTGCGCGAGCTGGAAGAGCTGGGCATCCGCACCATCGACATGGTGGTGGCCAACCTCTTTCCCTTCATCGACGTCATCTCCGAGCCGAGTGTGGAGATGATGCGGGCCATCGAGAACATTGACATCAGCGGCCCCACCCTCCTGCGCTCGGCCGCCAAGAACTACACCCACGTGGCCGTGGTCACCAACCCCGCCACCTACCCGGAGATCGCCGACGAGCTGGGGCGCAACAACGCTCGCCTCTCCGAGGAGACGCACTTCCAACTGGCGCTGGACGCCTACCGCCACACCGCCCACTACGACACGGCCATCGCGGACTACCTGGCGGGCATCCACGGGGAGGAAGGCACCTCGCGCGGGCGGCTGACGCTCGAGTACGTCAAGAAGCAAGACCTGCGCTACGGCGAAAACCCCCACCAGAGCGCGGCCTTCTACGTCGAGCGGTCCGTGGAGGAAGCAGGCGCCGCAAGCGCCGAACAGATCGGCGGACCGGAGATGTCCTTCACCAACGTGCTGGACGTGGACGCCGGGATAGCGCTGGCCAAGGAGTTCGACAGGCCGGCGGTCATCATCGTGCGGAACACCATCCCCTGCGGGGCGGCCCTCAGCGACTGCCTGACCGGCGCCTTCCGCAAGGCGTGGGAGCGGCCACGACCGGGGCTCGCGGGTTGCACCGTGGTGTTCAACCGGCCGCTCGACGAGCACGTGGTGCGGGCGCTGGCGGCCCCGGGCACCGATCAGGGAGAGACACACCCCTGCGAGTTCGTGGAAACGCTTGTGGCGCCCGGGTTCGCCGAGGACGCTCTCAAGGAGTTCTGCCGGCAGGCCGGGCATGCCGGACTGATACGGCTGCTGAGAACCCCGCCACTGGACTGGGCCTTGGTGGACGAACGGGCCCGCGACATGCGGTGCGTCAACGGCGGGATGCTGGTACAGGACAGGGACCTGATCCGATTCGAGGCCGACGACCTGACGCAAGTGACCCGCAGACTGCTGGACGGTGAACGGATGATGGACGCCCTGTTCGCCTGGCTCTGTTGCAAGCACGTCCGCTCCAACGCCGCCGTGCTGGCCGCGGACGAGGCGCTGGTGGGCGTCGGGGCGGGGCAAAGCGACCGGCTGGCGTCGGTGCGCCTCGCGCTCGGGCAGGCGGGCGAGCTGGCCCGCGGGGCCATCCTGGCCAGCGACGGGTTCCTCTGCTCTACCGAGGCGGTGCAAGAAGCGGCGCAGGCCGGCGTGGTGGCCGTCATCCAGCCCGGCGGCGCGGACAATGACGAGGAAGTCGCCGAGGCGGCCGATGAAGCCGGCATCGCCATGGTGCACACGCACGTCCGCCACTTCCGTCACTGAGGGACATGGGCATGGAGACCGGAGCCGAACAGCCCCGCGCGCTCCACGTGGACGAGCAGCGCACCTGGCGCGGGGGCGAACAGCAGATGTTCTACCTGGCACGGGGGCTGCACGAGAGATCCTTTCCCACCGCCGCCGTGCTCCAGCCCGGCGGCCCCGCCGTCGAACGCGTCCGCTCCACCGGCGTTGAGGTTCACCCGGTGCCCATGCACGGTGAGACGGACCTTGCGGCCGTCTGGCGCATTGCCCGCCTCGCGCGGGCCGGGGGATACAACATCCTCCACGCCCACACCGCCCATGCCCAGAGCCTCATCATGATGGCGGCGTGGCTGTGCGGTGCGAAGGTAGTCGCGCACCGCCGGATCGAATACCCGGTGGGCCGGGGTTTCCTCGGGCTGGGCAAGCTCAAGTACCGCTTCGGCGTGGACGCCTACATCGCCATCAGCAACCGGGTCAAGGAAACGCTGCTGGAGGCCGGCATACCGGAGTGGCGCGTCTTCGTGGTCCGCAGCGTGACGAACCCCGAACGCTTCACGGACGTGGAACCGCCGCCGAACCTGCGGGAACAGTTGGGCCTGCCGGCGGATGGGTTCGTGGTGGGCAACGTCGGCGCGCTGGTGGGCCACAAGGACCACCGCACCTTGCTGGAGGCCTGCCGTATAGTGCGCGACAAGCTGCCCGAAACGTGGGTCGTCATAGTGGGCAGCGGTCCGCTGGAGGACGCCATCCGGGAGAAGGCCCGCAGCATGCACATGGACGACCGGCTGGTGATGACCGGCTTCCGCGAGGACGTCCCCGAGTTGATACGCCTGTTCGACGTCTTCGCCCTCAGCAGCTCCGAGGAGGGTCTCTGCAGCACGCTGCTGGAGGTGGCCGCGTCCGGATGCCCCATTGTGGCCACTGACGCGGGGGGGGTTCGCGAGGCGGTCCTGCCGGACCGCACCGGGCTCATAGTTCCCACAAAGAGCCCGCGATCGCTGGCCGAAGGCATTCTGGAACTGGCCCGGAACCGGACCAAGGCCGAGCGCTTCGCCCGGCGGGGGCGAGAGCGCGTTCGCGAGCACTTCACCCCGGAAGTGTTGACCGAAGAGACGCTCAAAGTTTACCGGCGGGTGCTCGCCGGCCGCGTGGGTCCGGCGCACCCGGTGGGATTCTGCCCCGATTGGGCCCCCAACGGAGCCCCCGATCGGGCACCCGACTGAGCGGCCGACCGGGCGGCTCAACCGTCCGGCGAGGGCAGCTCCGAGCGGTGGGCCAGGTAGATGATGCACTGCTCGCAGCCGTTGCTCCCGCGGCAGCAGTCGCGATATATCTGGTGCAGTCCCTGCTGACGACGGGTGGAGTTCACCACGTCCCGGGCCCCGTCCCGTTCCCCGAACAGCGTATGGGTCATGCGGCGGGTCACGGCGTTGGCCGACCTGCGGGGCATGCCGGACCACAAGGCGTAGAGCCTCTCGGCCAGTTCCTGCCCATCCTCCAGCCGGGCATGCGCCAGCAACATCGGCAGCAGCACGTCCACCAGTATGCTTCGGGCGCGCTGGCGGCCCACCAGTGCCCGGGGCTTCTTCAGCCGCGCCCCGCCCAGTTTGTAACGGTGGGACCAGTAAGGGTGTTCGAGTTCGGTGAACGCCTCGAGCAATGCCCGCCGGACGGCAACGTCAGTCCTCCCCCGACCCTCGGGGCGGGCCGTGTTGACCAGCCGCAGGAAGCAGGCAAACAGGCCCTCGTGAAGGTGCCCCGCCAGCAGTCGGGCCAACGCCGCAATGCGGCGGGCGGGGTAGTTGACCGGCCTCGTGCCGGCATACTCCCAGTGGTCGGGCGAGAGCCGGACCTGCGTCGGGGGTTCCCCGAGGCGACGCCACGCCTGGCGCAACTCCTCCCGGTATCGGGCCGTCTCCTCGTCATCCTCCTGCGCGTCGGCCGCGTTCAGGAACCCGCCCACCACCAGCAGGGCTGCCTCCAGCATGCGCGATCGCGTTGGGGGCTCGGCGTCCGCCGGCACTATTTCCCGCAGCTTCCTCACCGACAGCAGACCCGCGAGCTGCATGAACGGCATCCGGTTGTTTTTGAAGCCGAGGGCCTCCGCGATGCGCTCGTAGAGCAGTTGTTCGCGGGAATGGTTCTGGAACAGGTCGGCAAGGACATTGGCCCGGCTCAGGATGCGGTGGTCCCCCGCCGCGTCCAGCAGCCGCCCCAGCCACTCGGCGGATATGAGGCCTTCCCGGAGGGCGCGGCCGCAGAAGCGGTCGGCCGCCTCGGGCGGCCGGGCGGGCGGCGGCTCCTCCTCGGGCCCCATCACCTCGACCAGCTCTTCGAGGTCCTCCTCGATGACTGTGCTGAGCGTAAGCTGGGGCAACCGGTCGCCACCTTCGGTCTGCACGCCCCCGGCAGCGGTATCCTTCCTGTCCTCCCACAGGACCACGTGCAGGGCCACGTCGTTGTACTCGGGCTGACGGTGGTGGCCGTGGCGATACCAGTCGGAGGCCACCGTGTGGACTTCCACGTCGCCCACCATGCGCCCCGCGCCCTCGAGGATGAACTCGGCGCGCACGAAGTCGGGCCCGCCCTCCACGTTCCACCAGCCGGGGGAGATAACCTCGATGCGGCGGCCGTCGTCGGTGGTCAGCTCGTCGGGAGGAAAGTGGCTGCCGAACCAGATGCAGCGGACAATCTCCTCGCGCACGTTCTGGCCGGCTTCCCCGTAGGCCGGCGTCTCCTCCTCGACCTGCGCGGCAAAACGCTCCTGCAGGCGGCTATAGAGGTCACTGAAACCGTAAGCCGGCGACTTGCCCGCGGGCATGCGCGCGTTCCCCTTGCTGATTGCCCTGCTGTCAGGCCCGCCCGAGGAACTCCCCCGTGCGGGTGTCAACCTGTATCTTCTCCCCCGTCTTGATGTGGCCGGGCACCTTCACGGTCAGGCCGGTCTCGACCTCGGCCGGCTTGGTGACACTGGTGGCCGTATCGCCCCGCACGGCGGGCTCGGTCCGGGTCACCTCCAGCGTCACGCTCGGGGGCAGCTCGACGCTGATGGGCCGGTCCTCGTGGAACTGAACCTTCACCTCGGTGTTGTAGGCCAGGTAATCGGTGGCATCCTCCAGCAGGTCTTCGCCCAGGTGAGTCTGCTCGCCGGTATCGGGGTCCATGAACACGTAACCGACCCCGTCCTCGTACAGATACTCCATCCGGCGTTCTTCCAGGAAGGCCTTGTCCACCTCGTCGCTGGAGGCGAACCGGTTAGTCTCGATGTGGCCGTCCTCCAGGTTCTGCAGTTTCATCTGGATGTAGGCGCCCTTTTTACCAACGAAGGTCTGTTGGGTGTCCAGGACCTTCCACAACTCGTCCCGCCAGCGGATGACGTTGCCCGTCTTGATGCGCACAGCGCGTGCCACGATGTAGTTACCTCAACGGAGATCCATGTTCGGACTAACTACGGAAATATGGTAGCTCACGTGCACCGGCTGCGCAACCGCCGTACCCTCACAGTACCATCCAGGTTATCCACAGGAACGCGCTGCCCGCCGCCACTGCCGCCAGGGTGAAAGGCAGACCTATCTTGACGAACCCGAGGAAGCTGACCGAGTCGCGCTCCGACTGGTTGATCAGCCCGTAGGCCACAATATTGGCCGACGCCCCGATAGGCGTGACGTTGCCGCCCAGACAGGCGCCGATCAGCAGCGCGAACGGCAGAATCATGTTGTGCTCCGCCAATCCCATGTTGCGCCCCACCGATTCCACCAGAGGCAGCATGGCCGCCAGGTACGGCACGTTGTCCACGAAAGCGCTCACCGCCACGCTGAAGACGATGATCAGCACGAACGCCCCCAGCACGCTGGATCCCGTCAGGTGCGTGATGGCCTGCGCGGCGCTCTCGATCAAGCCCGTCCTGTCAAGCGCGTAAACCATCATGAACACCCCGGCCAGGAAGAACGTGGTGCTCCAGTCGTAGGACTTCAGGATCTTGACAGCGTTCTCTCGGTCGCTGGCATACACCCATCCCCAGCTCACCCCGCCCGTGACCATGCAGACGGCCGCGCCGAACCAGATGAACTGGGGGTCCACCCACGAAGCGCAGGCCAGCCCGAAGATCATGATGACCAGCATGATCGTCGGGAACCAGCTCTGTGGCTTCTCCCACTCCAATGACGCAACGGGCTGCTTGTAGCGGCGGAACATGAGCCACAGGACCACGAAGCCGGCCACCGCACCCACCTGCACGGCGAAGAAGATGCCCGGCTTGCCGTAGAGCCAGAAAAAGTCGTTGAAGTTGAGCTGGAACCGGGCCGCCAGGATCATGCTCGGGGGGTCGCCGATCAAGGTGGCCGTCCCCTGCAGGTTGGAGGAGATGGCGATGCCGATGATGAAAGGCATGGCCGAGACGTCCAGCTTGCGCGCCAGTGACATGGCGATGGGGGCGACGATCAGCACCGTGGCCACGTTCTCCGCCACGGCGCTGATGGCGCTTGCAAAGGCGCAGACAGCCAGTATGGCCCAGCCCACGTTGGGGCTCTTCTCGATGAGCAGGTCGGCGCAGTAGGCGGGCACGCCGCTGTAGATGAACGCCTCCGCGATAATCAGCGTGCCGCAGAAGATGCCCATCACGTTCCAGTTGATCGACGCCCAGCTACCAACCTCCGTGCGGCTGAACAGGTCCGCCGGCCCCCAGACGGGTCGCCCTCCCAGCAGAAAGGGCAGCAGCACCAGAACGGCCAGGCCGACCCAGATGGCCTTGGCCCGGTGCCCCCGGCTGATGATAAGCCAGAGGTAAACCAGCGCAAAAACGATGATGGTAAGGGTGGAGGAATCCATGACTTGCGAGTCTAAAGCGGCAACGCCGCGCGGTCAACCGGCCGGGCCGAAGCCACCCCCCAACCGGCGCCGCAGTTGCGACCGGCCCTCCATCCGTCCCAGCAAGGGGAGACTGAACTCCGCCCGATTGACAATCCCGCCCCGACGAAGTAGCTTGACGTGTGGCGGGCGTGGAGGCCATTCCACGGTTTCCATTCCGTACACGCAATCCTCAGGGGGCATCGACGATGCCGGACAAGGACGACCTTTCCGCGGACAAGCCGTCCAACCGGTTCGAACGCCGGGTGGTCAGCGAGACCGGAGCCTGCCTGCGGGCCGAGTCAGTTGACACCTTTCAGGTCAACGTGGGGCTGAGGTGTAACCAGTCCTGCGCCCACTGTCACCTGGGCGCCGGGCCGGATCGGCCGGAGCAGATGAGCTGGGCCACCATGCGACAGGTGGTGGACGCAGCGCAGCGGGCAGATTGTGAGCTGGTGGACATCACCGGCGGGGCGCCGGAACTCCATCCCCGGCTCCGTGAGTTCATCGCGTCGTTACGCGACGAGGGGCTGCGGGTGCAGATGCGGAGCAACCTGACGGCCATGCTGCTGGATGAGGACCTGCCGCGGTTCCTTCGAGAGCACAACGTCCACATCGTCGGCTCCCTGCCCTGCTACCTGGAGGAGAACGTGCGGGACCAGCGGGGAGAGGGCGTCTACGACCGCAGCGTGGAGGCGGTCAGGCGTCTGAACGACCTGGGTTACGGCGCCGAGCTGCCGCTGCAACTGGTTTACAATCCTGTGGGGCCGTCTCTCCCACCGAATCAGGAGGAACTGGAAGCCGACTACCGGCGCGAGCTCCGCCGGCGGTTCGGGATAGAGTTCTCCGGTCTGCTGACTATCACGAATATGCCGCTCGGGCGTTTCCGCGCCCGCCTGCGCAACAGCGGCGAAGAGCAGAAGTACTATCAATTGCTGATGGATGCGTTCAACCCGGCCACGCTGGACGGCCTGATGTGCCGTCGGCAGGTGAGCGTGGCCTGGGACGGCACACTATACGACTGTGATTTTAACCTTTCGCTGGGGTGGCCGGTTGACCACGGGGTGCGGCCGCACGTGCGCGCTTTCGAGCCGGGGCTGTTCGCGCGGCGCCGCATCGTGACCGGCGACCACTGCTTCGGCTGCACGGCCGGGCACGGCTCCTCGTGCGGGGGCGCGCTGGCCTGAGCCGCCGGAAAGCCGTTTGGGGTACCGACAGGACAAGGGGGCAAACCGATGACCGGGAAACACATTCTGCTGTACGCGACAGCCGTCCTGGCACTCCTACCGGCAGCCCTGACGGGGATGCCGGCAAACGCTCAGGAGCAGAACGAGGGGTTCCCTTACGCCGATTACGCGAAGGCCCTGGAGCAGTACGTCGATGAGCAGGGCATGGTGGACTACCGGGGCCTGAAGAACAACCGCGGCCCGCTGGACGCCTACGTCCGGGAACTGGCGGAACTGGGGCGGTCCGAATACGAGGACTGGACCGATCCGCAGAAGATCGCCTTCTGGATCAACGCCTACAATGGGCTGACGCTTCGGGTGATCATCGACAACTACCCCATCCAGCCGACGTTCCCGGCCCGACTGCGGTTTCCCAACAACAGCATCCGGCAGATACGGGGCGTGTGGGACGGCATCGAGTTCAGCGTGATGGGGAGGCAGATGACTCTGGACGACATAGAGCACGAGGTGCTGCGGGAGGAGTTCGACGAACCGCGCATCCACCTGGCGCTCGTCTGCGCGGCCATGGGCTGCCCGCCGCTGCTGAACGAGCCCTATCGGGCCGAGAAGCTGGACGAACAGTTCGCCGGCCGCACCCGCGTGTTCCTTCAGAACCCGCAGAAGTTCCGCATCGACAGGCAAAAGGACCGGGTCCACCTGTCGCCCATCTTCGACTGGTTCGGGAAGGACTTCATCGGGCAGTACGGCACGGATGCCCGATTCCGCGGCCACGGTCGCAAGGAGCGGGCGGTGCTCAACTACCTGAGCCGGTTCCTGGACGAACGGGATCGCGCCTACCTGGAGAACGGCGACTACAAGGTCAGGTACCTCGACTACGACTGGTCGCTGAACGAGCAGGAAGAAACCGACACACAGTAGTGGGCGGGCCGAGAGCGCCACGCACATAGAGAGTCAGTGTTGGCGCGGGACGGCTGAGAAACTCCAAACAGCCTGCCGCCTACAGCCGGCGCATCACGCCGATGACCGGTCCATAGACATCGACCTCATCCGACGCGTCGTCCACCACGATGTCGTCGAAGTCCGGGTTTTCGGCCTTCAGGCGGACCTTGCCGTTCTCGCGGAACAGGCGCTTGACGGTGGCCTCGTCCCCGATGCGCACGGCGGCGATGGAGCCGTTGCGGGCCTCGCTCTCGGAGTCCACCACCACGTAGTCGCCCGGCAGGATGCCGGCGCCGACCATGCTTTCCCCCTCGACCTCGAGGGCGAAGGTGTGCTCGCTGACCCGGAACAACTCGTTTGTGGAGAGCGAGCCCTCCAGGTTCTCGACGGCAAGGATGGGAGAGCCGGCCGCGATGCGCCCGACCAGGGGGATGCCCTGCGGGTCGAACTCCTCCCGCACCTCGATGTTGCGGGCCTTGCGGTCGCGGCGGCGGATGTAGCCCTTCCGCTCGAGGGCGTCCAGGTGGTCGGTGGCCGCCTTGGGACTGCGGAAGCCGAAGTGGTCGGCGATCTCCCGCACGGTGGGAGGGCGCAGTTCCTCGCGGATAGCATTGCAGATGAAATCAAAGACTTCCCTCTGGCGTTCCGTCAACCCTTTGGCCATGGCGTCGGTTCTTCCATGTTGAGTGTGAGGTGTCCCCCCGTCTCAGACCGACAGATGACGGGATGTTTTCGCTCAACAAATGTATTATAGCGGGTGCCCCGCGGCAAATGCAAGTCGTTTCCGGCCGCCTTCCGCGCCACGCTGGAGCCGGCGCCGGAGAAGGCATAGAATGGTACCGGGGGAGATGGCGGAGAGGTGGAAATGGAGCAAGTGTCCGATCAGGAAGGGGCCTACCGGCGCCTGCAGCGGCGGGCGGACCGCATCAGTTCTCTGATAGTGGCCAGCGACTATCCCGCCATCGACATCGTGAGCGAGATCCGCAACCTGCGTGAGTTCGTCGAATCCCGGTTCCCGGACCGGATGCGGCTGTTCGAGATGGTTTACGAGAGCCGCTTCCGGCGCCTGTGGGAACAGTTTCGGGATTCGCGCGAAGAACCGTTGCCCGACTGGTAAGCCAGACTCTACTCAACGTGGAGGCCGAGATGGAGAGGTCGAAGATCGCCGTCATCTACCACTCGCAGACCGCAGGCAATACGAAGGCGGCCGCTGAACTGGTGGCCGAGGGCATCCGCGAGGACGGGCGTTTTGACGTCGAACTGCACAACACCAACGAGGAACGCGTCGAACCGACGCTGCTGGCCGAATGCGCGGGCCTGGCCGTCGGCACGCCGGACTATTTCAGCTATCCGGCCGGCGGGCTGAAGGTTTTCATCGACGACTGGCTGATTGCAAAACGTGCCGACAACGAGGGCATCGAGGGGCTGCCGGTCGCCCTGTTCATGACCCACGGAGGCGGCGGCGCCGCCAAAGGGCCCTTCGAGGACCTGTTCCAGCGCATCGGCCCCCAGGTGGGCGAGACGCTTTCGATGAAGGGCCACCCGAAGGGCGACCACGTGGAGGCGTGTCGGGAACTGGGCCGCAGGCTGGCGGCAGAGGCCGCGGAGTTCGTCGGCGGCCAGTAGCTGGCTCACGCAAGAAGCCGGTCCGTCAGCAGAAGAACGGCCGCCAGCAGGCAGGCGAGCCAGGACAGGTCCGTGCCGTGACCCCGGTCCCGGGCCGACGCCGCCCGAAGTGAGCGAGGTACGAGTCTATCCGCCGAACCGGGCAAATCGGTCGTGTCAGGTGTGATGCGCCACGCCGCTCCCCCACCCTCGGCCGCCCACCTTGCCATGCTGTCGGGGTGGGCGCGAGTGACCACGTCCCCCCGGCCGGGCGTGGGGGGCAGGACGGCCCCTTCCTCGGAACCGACGGTCGTGGTGTGCAGCAGCCCGCCCGCTTTCCGCACCGACGCGGCGTCGGGCTCTTCCGACTCTTCGTGAATCTCCCCGTCGCTGACCAGCACCACAGCCGCCGCGGTTCCTTCCCGGCCGATCATCTCCGCTGCCGCGGCCATTCCCGTGCCCGGCCGGGAGCCCCTGTAGCCCATCCAGTCGGTCCGGGCGCGCTCCAACAACGCAAGGAAGGCGCCCCGGTCCTGTGTTAGTGGGCAGACCACGACGGCATCCCCGGCCGACGCGATGAGGGCCGTCGGCGAATCGGGCAGCAGCGCGGCGATACGGCGGACCGCATCGCGTCCGGCTCCCAGCCGGTCAGGGGAAACGTCGCTGGCGCCCATGCTGGCGGAGACGTCCAACACGAAGACCAGTGGGACGCCAAAAGGCCCCAGGGCCGCCCGGTCCAGCAGCGCGGGGCCGGCCAGAGCCACTATGAGGAGCGCCAGAGCCCCCACACGCAATCCACCACGCAGGAGGTTGGTTCGGGCAGGGGATATGTCCGAGCCGAACGTCCGGGCGGCCTCCCGCGCCCGACGCACGGCCAGCCACCACAATATGGCCGTGGGCGGCAGGGCGGCCAGTGCCAGCAGTACAATTGGCCGTTGGAGGTGCAGCGCGGGCATGGCTCACCGGTCGGGCTGGAGAATCTGCGTGCCCACGCCCTTGTCGGTGAATATCTCCAGCAGCAGCGAATGGGGCAGCCGGCCGTCGATTATGTGGGCCTTGCGAACACCGGCGTCCAGCGCCGTCAGGCAGGCGGACACCTTGGGCAGCATGCCGCCCGCGATGACGCCCCGGCCGATGAGCTCCTCGACCTCCGGCTCGCTGATGGTCGAGAGCAGCGAGTCGTCGTCCTCGGGGTCCGACATGATGCCGTGGACGTTGCTGAGGAAGACTATCTTCTCCGCCTCGACCGCCGCGGCGACGGCCCCGGCGGCCGTGTCCGCGTTAACGTTGTACAGTTGCCCCGAGTCATCCTGCCCTATGGGGGGGACGACCACGATGTCACCGTCGGCGGCCAGCGACAGCATCTCCTCGGTTCCCACGCCGGTCACCTCCCCGACGAAGCCGAGGTCCACGGGGACCGTGGAGCCGTCGGCCATGCGGGCTTCGGTCTTCTTGCGGGCGCGCAGCAGGCTGTGTCCGTTCCGGAAGGCTGGGCGTCCCCGGCCGCCGTGCTCCTCGATGCGCCTGACCAGTTCGGCGTTCACCTCACTGGCCAGAACGTCAACGACCACATCGAGGGTGGCTGCGTCGGTGACGCGGAGTCCGCGCATGAACTCGGGGGACAGGCCGGCCTCCTCCATGGCGCGCGATATCTGCGGGCCCCCGCCGTGGACGACGATGGGCCTGATGCCCACGGCGGCCAGGAAGACGATGTCCTCGAGGACGTCGTCCAGAACCGCCGCGCTCTCCATGGCGCTGCCGCCGAACTTGATGACCACCGGGCGACGGGCAAACCGCTGGATGTAGGGCAGCGCCTCGATGAGGACGTCGGCTTTGCGAATAGCTTCTTCCATGAGACCGGCTCGATCTGGCGGAATTCTTGCGCGGGGCATTTTACCATGCGAGCGGGCGTCTGGTAAGGTCCCGCGGATGGAAAGACCGTTTTCCGTTGACAGCATTCAGGCACTGCCTATAATGAGGCGGAAGACAGCGGGCTCGTAATGAGATGTGTACAAAATGGTTCCCAAACGCCGATTCGCCACATACTTGTGGCTGATGTTGTTCACCATCGTGGCGCCCGCCTTTGCGGCCGAAACGGGCGCAGGCAGCGCGGACGTTACCGAGGCTCTTCGGGCCATAGACCCCGCCGAGCACGTCCGCTTTTTCTCCAGTCACCAGAGCCGCTACACGGGCTATCCCGGCTGCACCGAGTCGGCCGACTACATCGTCGACCGCTTCCGGGACATCGGACTGGCCAACATCACCGAGTCGCCGTTTCAGGTGGTGGTCCCGATCGCGCCGGCAGAGGAAGCCCCGGGCCAGACGGGAGGAGAGAGACCTCCCCACGACGGGACACTTTCGATCGGCGGCCGCGACGTGCCTCTCTACTGCGTCATGCCGAACTACGCCCGATCGCCGATGACGCCCCCTGAAGGGATCAGGGGCCGCATTGTGTGGGGAGGCGAGGGCTATCTGAAGGACCTCAGCGGCAAGAACATCGAAGGCAGCATCGTGCTGATGAACTTCGAGTCGATGAGCCGCTGGCTGAACGCGGCGAAGCTGGGCGCCAGGGCCGTCGTCTTCATCGAACCGCTCCATCCCTTCCGAACCGACGCGGAACAGAAATACAGCGAACTGCCCCTGCCCGTGCCCCGCTACTATCTGCGCCGGGCCGACCTGCCGCAACTTGCCGCCGCCGTCACCGATGGCTCGGAGGACGAGTTCGACGTCCGCACGGCGCTGGAGGCTTTGCGCGTGCTCGGCGGTCCGGACCGGGAAGCCACCACCGGGCGGGTGCAGGCCGACTTCCGCTGGGAGGAGGTCACCGTCCGGCGTATCAGCGGGGAGATCCCCGGCACCGACCCCCAACTCTCCGACGAGACCCTCGTCGTGTTCGGCTACTACGACAGCGTCTCGGTGGTGCCGTCCCTCAGCCCGGGGGCCGAGAGCGCCTCCGGCATCGCCTCGCTGCTGGAAATCGCCGAATTCCTCAAGAAGCACCCGCCCCGTAGGAAGGTGAAGTTCGTGGCGGCGCCGGGGCACTATCAGGCGCTGGCCGGGGCGCGCGACTACGCGGCCAAAAAGGTCTATCCCCGGCGGAACGGACCGGATCAGGCGGCCGGAGAAGGCACGGGCGAGCCCTACTTCTTCATGGGCCTCGACCTGTCCAGCCGCCGTAACAGGTTCGGCGCTTTCTATAAGGGGCATTTCTACAATCAACTGACCACGTCGGCCAACAACACCGAGGTGGAACTCCAGCGCGCCTACAGCGAGTATTCCTCCACCCTGGTCGATTGGATGGATGAACTGCACGACGAACGTCAGGTCGCAAGCGGGCTGAACTATCAAAGTGGCATAGTTCCCCAGCAGGGCCGGGACTGGCGCTCCTTGCAGCCGGACCTCGTAGCCTTCGACTCCGAGGTGCTCAGCCTCTGTGGCTATCCAGGCGTTACACTGGCCACCACCGGCGACCCGCGCAACAGCGTCAACACCCCTCTGGATACCTTCGACCGGGTGGAAGCCCATCTGACCAACGTGCGAACACAGGCTATGGGGTCCGCCTGGTTGATCAAGCAGACGGCCGACGTACCCGTGCTGCCGGTGGACCGGAAGGCCGTGTGGCAGAGACGATTGGCCGGCAGCGTGTTCGGCCAGGCCGTACAGTTCAGCCGACTGCCCTACATGCCCAAGGTCTCCGTGGCGAACGCCGTGATGGCCGTCAGCATGCTGGCCGCAGACCTGCCGACAACCGCCAAGAGCATGATGGGCGTGCAAACGCACGACTTCCAGCTCAGCAACGTGCAGGGCTTTTTCGAAGTCTTCGGCCTGATGAACGCCAAGCAGTTCCGCATCGACGGTTTCCTGATGTCCCCATCGGAGGGAGTCGTGTCTCACGTCGCGGAGTCCGTACTCGTGGAAGCCACCAACCGTCCTCGTGTGCGGGAGTGGACTGAGCGCGAAACGGATGTGCGTGCCAACTTCTTCCGGTGCGTGGCGGCGACTATCTTCGACCTGACCGACCCCCTCTCGCTGCGGACCCTTGGGCAGAGCACCGCGCGGCTGGGTGAATCCAATAGCGAGCTGCAATACCTCGTGAGCTACGTCGGCCAGGAATCGGCCGGCAACCCGTTCAGCAAACCCTTCGCCACGTTCTTCGTCCAGCGCGACCAGAACATCAAATTCCTGCTCGCCGCGGGAGCCGTCGAGTACGAGGGCCTGCTGATCAACTTCACACGCGAAGCTACCGGAGGCGAGCAGGAGAAAAAGGAGCGGACAGGCACCGGGTACGTGATGGATCAGAACGAGAATTTCATCTATCACACGGCCTTCAACATAGTGAAGGACATGCACGAACTGGACCGCTACCGCCTTGCCCGGCTGAGGGCCAGCGGCATCGCCAAGAAGGCCGTCTGGGACCTGTTCAACCAGGCGGGTGGTTACATAGAAGCGGCCGAAAGGGCCCTCCGGAACAAACAGTACGATGATTTCTACTACAACGCGCGCATGGCCTGGGGGCTGGAGAACCGCGTCTATCCCGACGTGCGCGACACGGCCACGGACGTGGTCAAAGGCGTTGTCTTCTACTTCGCCCTGCTGTTGCCGTTCGTACTGTTCGCCGAACGACTTCTCATCAACTACGTGGACATTCGCAAGAAGCTGGGCGCGGTGGCGGTTCTGTTCGTCATCTCCTACATTGTGCTGCGGCTGGTCCACCCGGCGTTCCGTCTCTCCCAGACGCCCATCATCATCCTGGACGGTTTTCTCATGATGGTGGCCGCCCTGGGGACTATCTACTACCTGCTGGGCAAGTTCAGCATCGTGATGGAGCATATGCGGCAGAAGATCGACATGATCCATCGCGCGGATGTGGCCCGGGCCAGCGCCACCATGGCCGCCTTCATCCTGGGCATCTCCAACATGCGCAAGCGCAAGGTGCGCACCGGGCTGACGGCCGTCACCCTCATCCTGCTCACCTTCACCATCCTGTCGTTCACCAGCTTCGAGACGATGCCCGCGCGAATGCTCGAGTACGCGTCCGCCCGTCAGGCGCCCTACGAGGGCGTCCTGCTGCGTGGGCTGGGCTGGGGGCCGCTCTCGGAATTCGTAGTCTATGACATGCTGAACTTCTTCGAGGTGCAGGGCATGCGGGCTGCCCCGCGGAGCTGGTTCGTCAACCCTACCAGAACCGAAGAGCTGCAGCTTGAGATCACGCGCACCGACGAGGGCCGAGGCCGGGCCGTCGCCAACGCCCTGCTGGGCTTGAGCCCCGAGGAACGCCATTTCTCCCGGATACACGAGGAGCGCTTCCTCGACCACGAATGGTTTGACCGCTCGATGCCTGACTGGCCGTTCGTCTGCATTGTCCCCGCGCGTTTGAAGGAAAGCCTGCGCATCGAGGACGGCGAAGTGGGGCAGGCACGTATCTCCGTGCTCGGGCGCGACCTGCGCGTGGTGGGCGTGCTCAGAAGCGACGAGGCGTTCAGATACGAGGACCTGGACGGCGAGGAAATAACGCCGGTCGACTTCGTGGCCCAGCAGTTCAAGGAAGGCGGTGCGGCCGCCGGACAGCAGGGCGGCGGCGGAGGCGGACTGGCCCTGACGGCCACGGGTGAGATGGACGTGGAGCAGTTCGTCCACCAGAAGTCCGCCAAAGAGGAAGAGGAAGAGCAGTACATCCACATGGAACCGGACCGGATAGTGGTCGTGCCCAACGAACTGAACCTGATGCTGGGCGGCACGGTTCGCGCAATAGCCGCCGGGCCGGGGGTGGCCTCGGAGGCCGAACGCACGCTACGGCCGTTCCGGCAGGTGCTGGGGCAACTCCTCAGCCGGGTTAATCTGGCCCTGTACGCCGGCTACAGCAACACACCCGAGGGCGAGCCCCACGTGCATCGCGTCGCCACCCGGAGCCGCATCAGCATGGGCGGGTTCCAGGGCCTGCTGGTGCCCATCGTCATTGCCGCCCTCATCGTGTTCAACACCATGCTGGGCGCGGTCTACGAGCGGATGAGCGAAATCAAGACTTACGCCTCCGTGGGTCTGGCGCCCATGCATATCGCGGCGCTTTTCTTTGCCGAAAGCAGCGTCTTTGCCGTGATGGGCGCCATGCTGGGGTACATATTCGGTCAGGTCATCAGCAAGATTCTGGTGAACATACCGTGGCTGATGGAAGGAATCTCTCTGAACTACTCAAGCATCAGCGCGGTCTGGTCGGCGTTGCTTGTGGTCGTGGTGGTTCTGGCCTCGACCGCCTACCCGGCGCGGATGGCCGGCAAGTTGAGCGTGCCGGACGAAACGCGTAAGATGCCCATCCCCAAGCCCACCAGCGATGTGTGGGAGATATGGTTCCCCTTCACGGTCAGCTCCAAGGAGACGCTGGGCGTGATGTCCTATCTGCGCGAGTACTTCGAGAGCAACGACGAGGACGCGGTGGGCAGCTTCACCGCGGACAACATACGGTTTTACACCGAGATGGAAGAAGGTCTCGAACACATCTGTCTGGAGGCGGACGTCTGGGTGGCGCCGCTGGACATGGGCGTGAGCCAGACGGTGAAGATCGCCTCCGTGCCCGACCCGGAGGAGGGGGACATCTCCTACCTGTTCTTCACCATCACGCGCAAGAGCGGTGAGTTCCAGACGTGGCACAGGATGAACCTGGGCTTTTTGAAGGACCTCCGCAAGCAGTTGCTCATCTGGCGTCTGGTCACCCCCGAAGCCAAGAAACGACTTAGCCAGGAAGGAGAGGAACTGCTGGACCGCACGGCGAGCACAGCGGATGCGGAGTAACGGCCACTCACTGGCGTGCGCGACCGGCAGGCAAGGCTGAGCAATGCCCGAAGAAGACTATATTCAACTACGCGAGGAGCAGGGCGAACCAACGGAGTTTGCTGACGGGTTCGGCATAAAGGCAATCCTGGCCGGCCTATTCGTCGCCTTCATCGTCATGCCCGGCTCCATGTTCATGTGGCTCATGCTGGGCCAGCAACTTGGTGTGCCCGCCGTCTGGGTCACCCTCATCATCTTCCTGGAAATCGCCAAACGCTGCCGCACCACCCTGACGCGCCAGGAGATGTTCGTCATCTGGAGCGTCACCTGGGGCATCCTGGGCGCGGCCATCATGGGCCAGGGCATGACGTTCATATGGATGCAGTACTTCGTCCGGAGCGACGCGGCCCAGCAGTTCGAGATCGCCAACCAGATCCCCTTCTGGCGCGCCCCGCCCCCGGGCAGCGAAGCCTACGCGGTGCGCAGCCTGCTGCACAGGGACTGGTGGCCCTATCTGGCCCTGATGGGCTTTCTTATCCTCTGGCGGCGGTTAAGCTTTTTCAGCCTCGGATACGTTCTGTTCCGCCTTACCAGCGACATCGAGCGCCTGCCCTTCCCCCTGGCCCCCATCCGGGCCAAGGGCGTCACCGCGCTAGCCGAAAGCGACGAGGAGACCTGGCGGTGGCGTTGCTTTTCCATCGGCAGCACAATAGGCATCGCCTTCGGCGTCATATACGTCGCCGTGCCCGTTCTGTCCGGTGTTTTCCTCAGGCAGGAACTGTACCTGATCCAGGTACCTTTCTACGATTTCACCAAGCAACTCCAGGATGTCTCCTGGTTCCGGGCCGTGCCCCTGGCCATCAGCACCAACCTGGGCGGTGTGTTCTTCGGCTTCGTGCTGCCCTTCTGGGTGGTAATGGGGCGCTTTGTAGCCGGCGTGCTGGGCCGGCTCATCCTCAACCCCATCCTCTACCGCATGGATGTGCTGCAGATGTGGGAGCCGGGGATGGACTACATCGAGACGGGCCTGGCCAACCAGTTCGACTTCTGGCTCAGCTTCAAAATCGGCACGGCATTAGCGGTGGCCGCGCTGGGCATCTACACAGCCGTTAGCCGGGCCATAGCCGCCAGCCGCACGCGGACCGAGACCGGTGAATCCGGCTTTGCCCCGCCCAAAGGTCGCGGCGACATCCCCATTGCCATCGCCCTGCTGTTCTACGTGGCGCAGACCTCCTGGATGATCCTCATGTGCCACATACTGGTGCCCAAGTTCCCATTGTGGATACTGGTCGGGTTCGGGTTCTTCTACACCCCCCTCATGTCCTACATCAGTGCCCGTCTGAACGGCCTGACCGGGCACCGCATCGGCATCCCGTACGTGCGGGAGGCGGCGTTCGTGCTGAGCGGCTACAAGGGGGTGGATATTTGGTTCGCACCCGTGCCGATGGGGGACGCCGGCCAGGGCTCGGCCCACTTCCGGGAGATCGAGCTGACGGGAACCAAGTTTACCAGTATCTTCAAAGCGCAGCTTTTCCTGTTGCCGGTGGCCATAGTCACCAGCCTCCTTTTCTGGTCGTTCCTCTACAAGATCAGCGACATTCCGGAAGACTATCCCTTTGCCATGCGCTTCTGGCCCCGGGACGCGACCGTGCGGGCCTTCTGGATGACGGCGACCACCACGGGCAATGCCTTCTTCCTGAAGGCCATAAAATGGGAGTTCATAGGGGCCGGTGCCGCCTACGGGCTGGTACTTTACCCGTTGCTGCGGCTTATCGGAGCGCCCACATTGTTCGTGTACGGCACGATCCAGGGCGTTGTAGGCGACCCCGCCATGGCATTTCCCCAGTTCGCGGGCGCCATCCTGGGGCGCTTCTATATGCAGAAGGTGTTCGGACGCGAACGATGGCGGGAGTACACCCCGGTGCTGTCGGCGGGCTTCGCCTGCGGCATGGGGCTTGTGGGTATGGGTTCAGTGGCCGTGCGCCTCATCGCGCGCGCCGTGACAATGGTGCCGTTCTGACGGATTAGGTCCTGCAATGAGCGAACTGACTCAGGTCGAAAAAGAGCAAGAAGCCCCCACGATGCGAGAGCCGGCCACCGGCCCACTGCTGCCCCGGTGGTTCAAGGTCATCATCTACCTTGTGCTGGGCTCTCTGGCCGTCTTCGCCATCTCTTTCATCGGACGCTCTTTCGTTGTGCAGCACAGGCTTACCACCTCCACCGCCGTTCTCAAGGGTGACCTCGAACAGGTCCTGCCCTCCTTCAGTGGCCCACGCGCCCAACAGGCCGTGGAGGTCCTCGCGCGCTACCCGGTGGATGCCTTCCTGTATCTGAATCAGGAAATCCTGCAGGATGAAGAGGACGATCCCCGGATGGCCCGTGCCCTCGCCCTGCGCAAAGCGACGGAATGGGGCACTATCTCCACACGCCGCGACGTCGTGCGCCAACTGGTGGAAAATATGGACGACGAGGGCCACATCAGCAAGGATGTCCTCAGTGAGGATGTCCTCGAAGTCCTGTGGGACATAGTCGCCGACCGCCGCGCCGTCCCCGGTACACTCCGCGAAGACCAACACACCGAAGCCGCGGTGGACGAGGCGGTCCGCGCGCTGGCGCGCGCCCTGCGCGAGGGAGGCTGGATCAACGTGGAGGAGCTCGACGAGCAGGTCAGTGAGACCATATGGGCTTTTATCGTCACGCGCCTGGCTAGCCCCGAGCCGCTCGCTGTCGGCGAGACGGCCATCGGGGCGGTCCGCCGGGAGTTGCTCTCGCGTCTGCAACCCCAGGTTGAAGACCTCGAACCCGCCGAGGTCAGCGACGAGCTGCGCACCGCTGTCCGGGAGATCATCGCTCGCCAACCGCCCGACCCTCGCATGACATACGCCGAACACCGGATCACCGAAGTGCTGCTGTGGCTGGCACGCGGCGCCCAGACCATGGCCACCGGGGTCGAGCGCAGAAGAATGGAATCGCTGCTGGCGCAGTATGAAAAGAAGAGTTTCGTCGGCACCGAGGCTAAAGCACTCGGAGAGATCATCGCCGAGTGGAGCAACGAATCCGACGAGGTTGCCCGTCAAGCCGCCGAGGATTTCCAGGCCATGCTGCAAGGGGAAGCCAGACAGCTCTCGCCGGAGGCTGCCCGCCTTTGTTACCGGCGGGCCGACGCGCTGGAAGACCTCTACCAGAGGGGCATCATGCTGCTTTGCCGAGCGGGACTGGTCATGCTGGAGAAGATCGTCGAGAATGACCGATACCTCGACCACCCCCACATCTACCAGTATCTGACTCTGCTGGGCAAACGCTTCGACGATGTACGGCAGACTATCTGCGACGGAATCTGGCTGATCCGCACGAGGTACTACACCATTCGGTTCCTCTCCTACTTCGCCTCTAAAACCAGCATCAACCCCGTGATGGCCGTCGAGACGGTGCGGCTCACCCGCGAAGAACACGAGCGGTTGATGCGCAGAGCCAACAACCGCAGGATGCGCGAAAGCGTGCAACTGCTGATCCGCATCGGCCTCGACTACATGGCCAACGCCGACCAGTACGCCGAGCAGGTGGACGACCAGGCCGTTCGCAGATACATCATCCATACGCTGGAAGTCCTCAGGGACGACGAACGGGTTGACGACCTCGTTGCCGGCGGCCTCTCCCGCCTGCGCGAAGCCGATAAGGCCAGCCCGGCCGGACCACGGTTCTTCACCGAAGAGGACTGACCCGGAGTCCGCCATCCCGCCTTCTCCATCATCCGTATCACCAGTTCTCCCGGCGGCCGCCAGGTCCGTCCGACCGGCACGCAGGGCTCCCTCTCAAGCGTCGGGGCCCCGGTGGAGCCACCGCCCGCTGAACCCTGACACGCGAACGCATCGCCCCTTGAGTGCCCTACCGGAACACGCACTTCGGCTGTGATAGAATGACGAACACTCGTTCGCGGCCGAGCGCAAGAGGATATCGGGAAACGCAGAACAAAGTAACGGAAGGCAGCGGCAGGATGGCTGAGGATGACATCTTTGACGACCCCGAATACGTCCGGCTCTACGACTGGAGCTACCGCGACTTCAACGACGACATGATCTTCATGATGGAGCTGGCGGACCGCTATGGCACCCCCGTGCTGGACGTCGCCTGCGGGACCGGCCGGGAAGCCATACGGCTGGCCCGCGCCGGCTTCGAAGTAGTCGGGTTCGACCGCTCGAAACCCGTCCTCGAGGCGGCGCGCCGTAAGCTGGGCGACGAACCCGAGGAGGTCCGGCAGCGCGTCACCCTCCGTCAGGCGGATATGGAGCGCTTCGACATGGGCCGGGAGTTCGGCACAGTCATCGTCCCCAACGCCTCTGTATTTCACCTGCCCGGCAAGTATTCGCTGACCCGCTTCTGCCGGAACCTCTACCGCCACACGGAGCCGGGCGGCGTGGCCATGCTCGACTGCGTCTCCCCCGCCGTCATGCGCGACACCGCCGTGGGCGAGCGCCGCAGAATCAAGGAAGGCGTCAACCCCGAAACGGGCCTACTGACCCGCGAGTTCGAGACCAAGCTCAGCCTCGATTGGGCCGCGCGCGTGGCCCGTGTCGAGCACCGGTTCGTTGAGGGCGAAGGCGACCAGAAGCGTGAGCACGTCTTCCGCCAGAGCTATCGCTGGATCAGCCGGGACGAGGGCGTCGAGGCGCTTCGGCAGGCCGGATTCCCGGAGATCGAGACCCTCGGCGACTACGACCGCAACCCCTACACCGAGGAGTCGCCGCGGCTGATCTTCCTTGCCCACCGACTGGAGCGCGAGTTCGTCTGATGCGCGTTGCGCATCAGCCGTAATCAACCCAATCGCCGACCTCCCGCCCCCACGAGCGACACCGGGCATGCAGGTCCTCCACCACGTCGGCATAGGCCGGCACGCCGGCGATGTTGACCGTCTCCTGCGGGTCGTTGGCCAGGTCGTACAGCTCCGGTTCATCGTCGGGCGTGTACACGTACTTCCACCGCTCCGTCACCGCCGCCCGCCGGATATCGCCCAGAGCGGGGTTGCCCGAGTACTGGCAGAACAGCGTCCGTTCCGGCGGCGCCGGGCCCGACTCCAGCGTCTCCCTCACCGACACCCCGTCGCAGACGTCCGGGGCCTCCAGCCCCAGCATGTCCAGCAGCGTCGGCATGATGTCCAGATGCCAGACCGGCGTCCCGAACGTCTCGCTCCGGCCACCCGGGAGCCGCACGATCAACGGGACCCGTATCGCCTGCTCGTACATCTCCATCTTCTGGTACATCCGGTGCTGGCCCAGGTGGTCACCGTGGTCCACCGTGAAGATCACAATCGTATCCTCGCCCCGCCCTGACTCCTTGAGGGCACTCAGGATGCGTCCGATGCCCTGGTCGGCCAGCCGCACCAGGCCCAGGTGCGCGGCCCACACCCGACGCCACTCCTCCATTGACAGCCCCTCGGCGATCTGAGCGGCGGCGCCCTTCCGGCGGCCCGGCGGCTCCCCCTCGGCCGGCACGTCCACGTTGGGCGGCAGGGCCAGATTGTCCGGATCGAACATGGACGCGTAGGGCTCGGGGACGATCAGGGGCGGATGCGGCGCCCAGAGGAAGGTGAAGAGGGCAAACGGTTCGTCGCCTG
This sequence comes from Candidatus Brocadiia bacterium, assembly GCA_046483385.1. Classification (GTDB taxonomy): domain Bacteria; phylum Planctomycetota; class Brocadiia; order SM23-32; family SM23-32; genus B1Sed10-231. Next base: position 34,788 of record JAWODG010000157.1, read on the forward strand.
CCGCGCTGAGGTAATCCACCGCCCGGCGGCACCACCACGCGTCTTTGAATTCCTCCGCCGGAAGCGGCGCCGTGCCCACACGCGTGTTCGAGTAGAGGGCCGTCTCGCGCTCACCCTCCTGCCGTTCGTCTATCTCCCTCTTGTAGGGATCGGTTCCCTCGGGCGGTACCGCGCTCAGCCCCTCCGCCTCCAGATGCCTGCGGTAGTCCTCGCCGTCCACCCACAGGCCCCAAGGCACGCGCTCCCGGTAGGAGGGGGCCACCCGGACGTGGTCGACGCCGACGTGCCCGACCCGGTATCCGGCATCGGCCAGCAGCTCCATCAGCACCGTGTGGTCGCCGGCCGTCTTGCCCCGCCAGTCGTTGTAGACCACGCCGTTGCGGATGGGGTACTGCCCCGTGAACAGCGCCGTACGCGTGGGCACGCAGAGGGGACAGGTGTTGTAGGCGCGCGGGAAGAAGGTGCCCTGCTCGGCCAGCCGGTTCAGGTGCGGGGTCACCTCCTTGCCGTCCTGCACCATCCCGATGCTGTCGGCCCGCTGGTGGTCGGTCATCAGGAACAGTATGTTGGGTCGCTTCTCATTCATGCCCCCCAGACTATCCCTCCCCGGCCCGGAAAGCAAACCGGTCCTCACCGCAGAGGATGCAGAGAACACCGAGCAAAGCAGCCACTAACCACGACGACACGACGACCCCGCCTGCGGCGGCGCTCACGACGAACGGCAACGATAGACTCCTCACACAAAGGAGCCCGGCGCCCTTGGGCACGTTGCCGGCGATAACGCCCTTGAATC
>JAWODG010000203.1:0-24867 GCA_046483385.1 Candidatus Brocadiia bacterium
CCACAATTAAATCCTTTTTCTTTACAATTGCATAACCATCCCATTATTTTTCTGTTACTTTTCATCTGGCAATAGAATTGCAACCAATTTATCGATAAACACATTTTGGGAATCTTTCAGCGCAATTTGGAACAATTTCGCTCTTTTTTCCGTCTTAACCTTAATGTGAAATATTATATAATTTAATAATCAGGGAACCCCCTGAAGGAGAGCAGGAGAAGAACCATGAATAAGAAACTACTGATCCTCAGTATCGGATTGAGCCCGTGAAGAAAGTTCTGAGGTCCAGCAGGTCGTAGCATGCGCGGATTACACGCCCGGCTGCCGGCTGCTCCAGGCCGGCCTCCTGCAGGAAGACCTCCCGGTCCTCCTCGTCATCAAGCTCCATGATCTCCATCTCGAGTTCGGCGCAGATGGGGATGGGCGAGGGGTCAATCTCCGCCAGCTCGGGTTCATCGCCTATCTGCTCTTCGCCGATATTCAGCAGGCAGAGGCGCGGCTTGAGGGTGAGGAAGGAGTAGTTCCGCAGCATTTTGCGGTGAGCCCGGTTCAACTCGATGTCGCGGAGGCTCCGTTCCTCCTCGATGGCGGTCCGGCAGCGCTCAAGCAGCTCCCGTTCCTTCTCCAGCCTCTCGCGTTCGGGGGTCGCCTTCCGCAGGTCCCTTTCGATGGCGTCCAGTCGCTTCTCGATCACCTGCAGGTCGGCCAGCAGCATCTCCTCGGTCATAGCGCGGTACTCGTGCATGGGGTCGACCTCCCCGAAGACCTCCAGCACGAAGGGCGACTCGAAGCACCGAAGAACCATCAAGATGGCGTCCGTGTCCCTCAGCGCCCCCACGGCACGGCCGCTCTGGTCGCCCCCGGTCAGGTGAGCGAAGACACCCCCGATGTCCTCGAACTGGATGGTGGCCTGGATGACCTCGTCCGGCTCCAGCGTCTCCGCGAGCGCGTCCAGCCGCTCGTCGGGCACCCTCACCACGCCCAGCGAGACGTGCTCCCCGGGATGATAGCCCCCCACCTCGCCGTGGGCGCCGGTCAGCGCGTTGAACACGGTCGTTACGCCCGCCTGTGGGAGACCGACGATGCCGACGTTCATACTGCCTCCTCCGCCGGAGTGCGCTCGACTGGCTCCGCATCTCACCATACCACGGCAGGTGCTGTCCGGCAAGCCTTGCCTTGCGCCATACCGCCCGGTAGAATCGCTCGCCGCCGGCCGCTACAGCCGCACGGTGAAGACCCCCGTTTCCGCCGACGGCCCAATGTTCCAGACGGTGCGCATTGTCTGGCCCGGGTCGCATCCCGAGAGGAGACTGCTGTGGCCCGAGGAGTTCCCGGAGGGCGGCTGCAACGACCCCACGGACGGCGGCAACCACCGGCAGACGCACCGGGTCTACGCCTTCCGGGAAGGACCGGCGGGCGCCGAAGCGATGGGCCTGGCCCTCGCCGACCCGCCTGCGGTTTCCGCCGCCCAGAACGCCGGTCAGTGAGATCCTTGCTTTCCCGGTACACCGGCTGAGACCTCTGGCTTCAAGCGGCGATATCGTTTCCCGCGCGCCTTTTGTAGCGTCGCCCCGTTTTAATTTGAATTTGCATGGTCCGTTATGCTAAACTCATCCCGGTCGTGCTGGACAGATCCCGGTAAACCCTCCGGGGAAGGCGGTTCGTGAGATCGCTCCTTCCGGGCGCCGGGGCGGCGAGTGACGGGACGGGTAGTTCTTGCCGGACATATCTCCCGTGGCTACAATGCCACATGGCGCTCGCGTCCAGTGCATATGCGAGCGGAGGGGGGACATCATGACCGTAGAGCATTACAAGTTCGGGCGGGTGGTCGTCGATGGTCGGGCCTATACCTCTGATGTGGTTATATGGCCGGAGGGCGTCGACGACACGTGGTGGCGTGCGGAGGGGCACCGCCTCGCGCGAGAGGACCTGGAGCCCATACTGAACAAGGACCCGGACGTCATCATCATCGGTACCGGCGCACAGGGTACCATGAGGGTCCCCGCCGAGGTGCGCGACTACATGGAGGAGCAGTGCGACGAAGTCCATGTTGAGCCCACCGAGCAGGCCTGCGGCCTGTACAATGAACTGTCGGGCGGCACACAACGGGTGGTGGCCGCACTGCACCTGACCTGCTGAGATTGCCTCAGTCGGCGGGGCTGTCGCCGGTCAGAACGCGGCAGGCCTCCAGGTACTTCTCCGCCGTCTTGCGGACCACTTCGTCCGGCAGCTCCGGCGCCGGCGGCTGATGGTCCCAGCCGGACTCATCCAACCAGTCCCGGACGAACTGCTTGTCGTAGGAAAACTGCGGCCCGCCCGGCTCGTAGGTATCCGCCGGCCAGAAGCGGGAGGAATCGGGCGTCAGGACCTCGTCCACCAGGGTAAGCTCGTCGTCAACCAGCCCCCACTCGAACTTGGTATCACTGATGATTATGCCCCGCTCGGCGGCGTAGGCGGCGGCCCGGCCATAGATGGCCAGCGATCTGTCCCGCATTTCTTCGGCCAGCTCGTCGCCCACGATGCCGCGCATGCGCTCGAAGGGGATATTCTCGTCGTGGCCGGTCTCGGCCTTGGTGGCCGGAGTGAACACCGGCTCCGGCAGCTTGTCGCTTTCTTCCAGGCCTTCCGGCAGTTGAACGCCGCAAATGCTGCCACTGTCCCGGTAGGACCGCCACGCAGAACCGGAAAGGTAGCCGCGGACGACGCACTCGACGGGCAGCACCTCCGCCCGCTTCACCAGCATGGACCGCCCCTCGAGCAGCGTCCGGTGGCGCTGAACATCTGCGCCCATTCCGGCAACGTCCGTGGTGATGAGGTGGTGCGCCGTTAGCGATGACAGATAGTCGAGCCAGAACCGCGTCAGGTGAGTGAGCACCTTGCCCTTCCACGGGATGGCGCTGCCCAGCACGGAATCGTAGGCGCTGATGCGGTCGGTGGTCACGATGAGCAGACGGTCGTCCAGGGCGTACATGTCGCGCACCTTGCCCCGGTTCACCAGATCCAGGCCTTCCAGATCGGTCTCAACTACGGGTTCCGGCATTTCCATGGCGGCTCCTCAGTTCTCCTCCTCAGGATCGGTTTGGTCCTCTTCTTCGGATTCCTGCCCTTCCTCCTCCGGCCCCGGCCGGATGGTGACGATGCCGCTGACGGTGTCGTCCTTCTCGGTCGTCACCAGCTTGACGCCCTGCGTTCGGCGGCCGATGCAACTTATGCTGTCCACCGGGATGCGGACGGCCATGCCGTTGTGGGTGACCAGGATCAGTTCCTCCTCTTCGGTCACTTCCCGCATGGCGACCACCTTGCCGTTACGGCGGGAGGTCTTGATGTCGATCAGGCCCTGCCCACCACGTCTCTGGGAAGTGTACTCGCTGAACTCCGTGCGCTTGCCGTATCCGTTCTCACAGACGGTCAGCAGCGTGGCGTCCTCGTCCACCAGCGCTAGGTCCACCACGCGGTCCTTGCCGCGCAGCTTGATGCCTCGCACACCGGCGGCGGTGCGGCCCATCGGCCGGACGTCTTCCTCGTGGAAACGGATGGCCCGGCCGTTGCGCGTACCCAGGATGACCTCCCGGTCGCCGTCCGTCTTGCGCACACCGATGAGCCGGTCGTCCTCGGCCAGGTTCAGAGCGATGATGCCTCCCAGCCCGCGTTTTCCGAAGGCGTCCAGGCGCGTCTTCTTGACGGTTCCCCGCTCGGTGGCCATGAGCAGGTAGCCTTCCTGCTCGAACTCGCTGACCGGCACGGTTCCGGTGATGTGCTCGTCCTCCTGCAGGTCGAGCATATTCACCAGGGCCCGGCCGCGGGCCGTCCGGTTCATCTGGGGAATCATGTAAACTTTGAGCCAGTGCGCCAGCCCGAGGCTCGTGAAGAAGATGATGTAATCGTGCGTCGAGGAGGTGAAGATGTCCGTGATGAAGTCCTCATCGCGCAGATCGGCTCCGATGACGCCCTTGCCGCCGCGGCCCTGCGCCCGGAACGTGTCCGGCGAGAGACGCTTCACGTACCCCCTTCGGCTCACAGTCACCACCACGTCCTCTTCGGGTATCAGGTCCTCCCGCTCCAGTATTTCGACCTCGCCGCCGATGGTGGTGCGCCGGTCGTCGCCGTAGCGCTCGCGGACCTCTTTCAGGTCCTCGCGGATGATCTCTTCGACCCGGCTCCGGTTGGCCAGAATGTCCTTGTAGTCGGCGATCTTCGCCTGCAGCTCCTCGAACTCCTGTTCGATCTTGAGCTGCTCCAGGCCGACCAGACTGCGCAGGCGCATCCCCACGATAGCGTCCACCTGCCGGCCGGTCAGATCGAACTGGTTCATCAGCCGGCTGCGGGCCTCCTGCACTTCCTCGCTGCTGCGGATGATGGCGATGACGTCGTCGATGTTGATGAGAGCTATCTTCAGACCCTGCACCACGTGCGCCCGGTCCTCCGCCTGTTCCAGCAAGTAGGCCGTGCGCCGGCGGATGACCTCCGCCCGGTGGTCCAGGTAGTACTCGATCATCTCCTTGAGTGTCAACGTCTCCGGGCGGCCGTCCACGATGGCTATCAGGATGATGCTGACCGTGCTCTGCAGCGGGGTGTGCTGCCAGAGCTGGTTGAGGACGACCTGCTCGTCGGCATCCCGCTTCAACTCAATGACCAGACGGGTTCCCGACTTGTCGCTCTCGTTGCGAATGTCCTGCACGTCCTGTACGCGTTCGGCCTGGACGGCGTCGGCGATCTTCTCCACCAGGCTGTCGCGGTTGGCGCGATAGGGCACCTCGGTGACGACGATGTTGGTTCGGCCTCCGCGGGCCTCCTCGAACTTCGTGCGGGCACGCAGCGTCGTCGTGCCGCGGCCACTGGTGTATCCCTCGTAAATCCCCTGCTGGCCGCACAGGATGCCGCCCGTCGGGAAGTCCGGTCCGGGGACTATCTCCATCAACTCACGGATGGTGACGTCTGGATTATCCAGCACCTCCAGGCAGGCATCGCAGACCTCGCGCAGGTTATGGGGCGGTATGCTGGTGGCCATTCCCACGGCTATGCCCGTGGCGCCGTTAGTCAGCAAGTTGGGCAGGCGGGCGGGCAGGACGACCGGCTCCTGGCGCGTGCCGTCGTAGTTCTCGGTGAAATCCACGGTCTCCTGCCGCAGGTCGCGCAGCATTTCCATACCGGCGGCGCTGAGGCGGGCCTCGGTGTAGCGCTGGGCCGCCGGGGGATCGCCGTCCATCGAGCCGAAGTTGCCCTGGCTGTCGATCAGCGGCACACGCATGTTGAAGGGCTGAGCCATGCGCACGAGGGTGTCGTAGATGGCGGTCTCGCCGTGGGGGTGATAGTTGCCGTGCACGTCACCCACTATCTTCCCGCACTTCCGCGTCTTGGAGCGGGGGCCCAGATTCAGCTCATCCATGCCGAGCAGGATGCGCCGCTGCACCGGCTTGAGTCCGTCGCGCACGTCGGGCAAGGCGCGGCTGACGATAACGCTCATGGCGAACGTCAGGTACGCGTCCTTCATCTCGTCTTCTATCAGCAGTTCATCTGCCTGCTGTACTTCGTCGGCCATGCGTTGCTTTCCTGTCTTTCTTCGATGTCGTTAGTCTCTGGCGGCGGTGTCGCCCAGCAGTCCCCGTGCTGCGGCGCAGCAGACCGCCCAGCGGACGCAGTTCTGCGCCTCCACCCGGCAGGAGACCTTCCGGGCTCTGTGTATCTTGCCGGAGGCGGCCTCCTGAAAACTGGCGGGGAAGAAGGCCCCCTCGGCAAACTTCATGATATCTCCGATCACCAGACCCAGGTTCTGCCGACGTGATGCCTGCAGCCGGTCGCCCAGATAAGCGTAGCGTACCTGTTCTTCACCGAATGATAGGAGGTAAAGCTCTCCGGTCGTCTGGCGCAAAAGCACAAGCGTCACTCGCAGCTCGGGCTTGTGGGATTCGCTTGTCAAACGCACGCCGCTGTATCTGGTTCGGTACATGCCCATTCCCATTCGCGTGCCGACGAACCCGGGCTGGTCCCGGACCTCCAGACGGCTCGTCCGTCCGCCGGCTTGCTCTTCGACACATACGCCGGTGATGACGCTGCCCCACGGCACAGCCTTCAAGGCGCCGTCATCGTCCACCTGAACGTGAAGCGCCGAGGCGTCGGCGTCATAGATGCGTACGAGTGGAAGTTCCCTTCCCATCCGTTCGAGAACGGTCTCCGGCACCACGCAAGCCTCGATGTCCTTCTCCTGTAGTTCCCGGGCCATGTTATGACCCGTATCGGCCGATACGCCTTCAGCAAGGATGCCCATGCCCTGATGCACCTGCATACGCGCCTCGATCCGGGGCATTCTCGTAAAGGTCTCCACAATGGGCCCGGCGTCAATCGGGTTGATCTTCTGTTCCTTCCTCACACATACGAGGCAACGTCCTCTGCCGTGGGGGCTCACAAGCGATCGCGCCGGTCCCGCGGTCCGCCCGCGCGGCCGGTCCGGCTCAATGATCTCTTCGGCGTCTCTTCCGGCCGACACTGTAGTGGCCGCTTCGCCGGGAGCGGACACACGCACGGTGGCACGGCAGACGGGGCAGGACTCCTCACGACCTATGCGGATGCGCGGCACAGCGAAGGCGGCACCGCACTCGGGGCACTCGACCTCATAGTCAAAACTTGACATGCGCCACCCCGCCTGAGAGCCGCAGGGCCTGCATCAGACGTCCAGATTATCCACCTCGAGGGCGTGCCGCTCGATGAACTCACGCCGGCTCTGGACGTCCTTGCCGGCCAGGATGCTGAAGTACTGGTCCGCGCGGACGGCATCCCCGACAGTTACTCTCATGATGCGCCGTGAGCCCGGATCGAGAGTCGTTTCCGCCAGCTCGCCGGCGTCCATCTCGCCGAGGCCTTTGTAGCGTTGAATGTCCAGACCTTCCCGGCCCAGCCCGCCCACCGCCGGGAGCAATTCCAGAAGCGAGCCCACGTTCCGTTCGTCGCCGTTGCATTGAATGGTGAACGGCGCCTGCTCCTCCTCGGTCTCGGGCGCCCGCAGGAAGTCCATGGGAATGCCGTACTGTTCAATGGCGTTCACTACCTGCCGCACGCGATCCGCGCCGTCGAAGCGCACCGGGCGCACGCTGTTGCGCAGGTCCTCCGGCTCGCTCAGGTCCAGCTCATCCGGTTCTATCAACTGCAAATCCTCCCCTTGCTCAGCGAGGCGCGCCCGCAGGGATTGCAGAAACTCATCGTAGTCCGCCTCGCTGTAGAAGAGGTGTTCGTGTTCGTCATAGTCACTATCTACGTGGGTTACACGGTACAGGGGGAACCGGTCGCCCTCGTCCCCGTTCCGGTTGCTCAGGTAATGACTGAACCGCATGCCCTCGGACTCGACACGCTCTCTCAATACGTCCAGCTCGGCCAGCAATTCCACGAGCCGGCTGAACTCTTCTTCCTCCAGGACGCCTTCGGTGCCGTTCAGGCTGTAGTGCAGCCGGGCGTCGTCGGTCCCAAGATCAATTAACGTCCGCTGCAGGGCCCGGTCATCATGCACGTACTGGGTCTTGCCCCGACGGCTGACCTTGTAGAGAGGCGGCTGAGCGATGTAGATGTGGCCCTGCTCGATCAATTCGGGCATCTGGCGGAAGAAGAATGTCAGCAGCAGGGTCCGGATGTGCGCGCCGTCGATATCGGCGTCCGTCATGATCACAATCTTGCCGTAACGCAGCTTGGAATAGTCGAACTCCTCCGCCCCGATGCTCGTGCCCAGTGCGGTGATCAGTGCGCGTATCTCCGTATTGCGCAGTATTCTGTCGATCCGCGCTTTCTCGACGTTGAGGATGACGCCGCGCAACGGCAGGATCGCCTGGAACTTGCGGTCCCGACCCATGCTGGCGGTCCCGCCGGCGCTCTGGCCCTCCACGATGAACAGCTCGGTGTCATCGACGCTCCGGCTGGAGCAGTCGCGCAGTTTGCCCGGCAGCGCGGTGCGGGAAAGAGCCCCTTTGCGTCGCGTCAGCTCCCGCGCCTTGCGCGCTGCCTCCCGCGCCCGCGCGGCCTCAACGGCCTTCTGGACGATAGCCCTGGCCTCGCTGGGGTGTTCTTCGCAGTAATTACTCAACTTCTCGTTGAGCACCTGCTCCACGATGCCGCCCACCTCGTGGTTCCCCAGCTTCATCTTCGTCTGACCTTCAAACTGCGGGTTCGGCAGCTTCACGCTGACGACAGCGGTCAGACCTTCCCGGTAGTCCTGCCCGGTGGGCGTCATATCCTTCAGCAGTCCGGTCTCGCGCGCGTGACTGTTGAAACTCCGGGTCAGAGCGCTGCGCAGACCGCTCAGATGGGTGCCGCCTTCCACCGTGTTGATGTTGTTGGCGAAGGAGAAAATCGTCTCGTTGAATCCCGAGTTGAACTGGAAGGCAACCTCGCAATAAGTGCCCTCCACCTCGTGCTCCACGTGGATGACGTCCTCGTGGATGGGCTCCTTGCCCTGGTTGAGGTATTCGACGAATTCCCGTATACCGCCCTCGTAGTAGAACTCTTCCTCCCGGGACCCGACCTCTTCGGAGAGGTTTATGCGGACGCCGCTGTTGAGGAACGCGAGTTCACGCAGACGACGGGCGATGACGTCCCACTTGAAGCGGGTCGTCTCGAAGACCTCCGGGTCCGGTTTGAACCGCTGCCGGGTGCCGCGGCGGTCGGTCCGTCCCCGGTTCTCCACCGGCGTCTGCGGCTCCCCGCGCACATATCGCTGATAATAGACGTGCCCGTCGCGCCAGACTTCGGTCTCCATCCACTCGCTGAGGGCGTTGACACACGAGACGCCAACTCCATGCAGCCCGGCAGAGACCTTGTAGCTGTTGTGGTCGAACTTGCCGCCCGCGTTCAGGGTGGTCATCACGACCTCGAGGGCGGACTTTTGCGTGTCGGCGTGGGTCGCCACGGGGATCCCGCGCCCGTTGTCCGTTACCGAGATGCTGCCGTCGGCGTGGACGCGCACCCGTATCTCGTCGCACTCGCCCACCATGGCTTCGTCGATACTGTTGGCGACGACTTCCTCGGCGAGCTGGTGCAGGCCACGCTCACCGGTGTCACCAATGTACATTGCCGGCCGAAGCCGCACATGTTCGATACCACCGAGCACGCGGATGGAATCGGCGTCGTAACCGTTCTCCCTTTGTGCCGCTTCACTCATCCGTTCTATGACGTCTCCCGATTGGGGTCATCCGATAGGCGGAACCGTATTGATGCTATATCCCGGCCGGCCTTCGTCTCCTGCAGCGCCTGCAGGAGCGAATCCCGCATGAAGTTGTTCAACTCATGCAGCAACGAGGGTGAGGCAACGGAGATGACGAGCTTGCCGTCCTTGAAGGACCGGATACGCGTCTTCTTCGCCACGGGCGCGCCGACCAGTTCTTTCCATTCGCGCGTCAGTTCGGTGAAGCGGCCCTTTTGGTGGAACTTCTTCTCCCGCAATAGCTTCCGCGCAAGGTCTCCCACCGGAACGGGGTCCGCCACATGACGTCCCTGCGCGGTTCTCATGCTTCGGCCTCTTCCAGGATCACCGGACTGACGACGTAGGTATAGTCGAGCCCGCTCTTCAGAACACAGGGGCTGCGCCGGTCGGTGAACCTCATCTTGATAGTTTCCCGTTCGACGATGGCCAGCACGTCCTCGATGTACTCCGGGTTGAAGGCGATACTGGCCTCCTCTCCTTCGTATTCGATGGGCATCCGGACCTCGGCGCGCCCGACGTCGGGGGCCTCGGCGGTGATACGCAACGTATCCGGACCGAACCCGAAGTCCACGACGCGTGTTTCCTCGGTGGTCACATAGCTGGCCCTGCGCACGGCGCTGAGTAGTTCCCGTGTCCCCAGTTGCACGTTGATCTTGCTCTCGGTGGGTATGACCTCGCGGAAGTTGGGGAACTGGCCCTCGACAAGCTGGCACACCAGGCGGCCGGCGTCGTTCTGCGCGATCAGCCGGTTGTCCGCAACGGCGAACCGCAGGGCTTCCTTGCCGTAGTCGGCCAGACGTCCCATTTGCTCAAGGCCTTCGCGCATGATGATGAATTCATCATCCATACCATCGGGATTGCTCACCTTCTTGCGCACGTGGGCCAGTCGAGCGCCGTCGGCCGCGACCAACTCGATGGTGTCCTCCTTGCCGATCACGCACAAGACCCCGTGCAATGCATAACGACCCTTCTCGTCGGCGGTGGCGAACACGGTTCTGCGGACCATGTACTGCAACACGTCGGGGTCTATCTCCACTACGGTGTCTTCCGGCAACTCCGGCAGGGCGGGGAAGTCGGCAGGGTCTTCTCCCAGAATGCGAAACTGGCTGTCCTCCGCCTCGATAACCACGGCGCCGTCGGACTCAGAGAGTGCAACGCTCTCATCCGGGGTGGCGCCGAGCACGGGAGAAATACGCGCATGGGGCAACAGAACCGCCCCTTCCTCCTCGACCTCGACTCCGTCTATGTTCAGGGCAAGTCCCACCTCGAGGTCGGTGGCCGACAGGTACAACTGCTCGCCGGCGGCCTCCATCTTCACGTGCCGGTAAAGGGGCTGTTGGGTACCCGAGCCGACCACTCCGCTGAGTCTCTGGAAGCCACGGTACAGCGCTTCTCGGTTTGCAACGATTCGCATGAGGCTTCTCCCGCTCGGAGCCAGTTCTCTGGGACGTATTAGTTCTGTGATGTACTTCTCTACTTAAGTAATTCAACAGTACACAACACTACATCCGGGCAAAGCGTCGAAAAGAGGCCGCCACTTCCTGTAAGGTGCCGTGAGAGAACGGTTTAGCACACGCTGGATCCTGTCGAAAAACCGTCGAAACCGTGTCCTTTGTAGTTCGCAGGTTTTCGACGCTCCGGTAGAACCGGGAATCGACCGCATCTGACGTAGCTTTCGACGTGAACTGGAGGAGAATAGCCTCGTTTTCGACGGCTTTTCGACGATCTCTACGCATCCTTTCGACGGACCGACGACGTTGCTTGGGGTCGAGCACAGCGGGTGTCTATTACCTCTCTCAGACTATCCCGATTATACCACAATATGGCGGTCCGACGCAAAGGTGACTGCTCCCGTGGATTGCGCTCTGGAGCCCCTGAGAGCGGGATGTCCGCCCGTCCTGCAACTCGCCGGGTCGGACTGCCGCGCAATCCCGTTAACCGGACAGCAGGTCCGGGAGATAAACGCCTTCCTCGAACGGATAAACTGCCAGTCCGGAGGCAATCTTCGGGTAGAAATAGGTCGTCTTTGAGGGCAACAGACGACCCCGCCGCGACAGGTGATCGAGGGTCTGCGGTGAGAGAGGCGGGAGCACGAACGCGAGGTCGAACCGGCCGCTTTCGACGTCCCAGTACAGCGTTTCCGGTTCCGCCTCGTAGGTCAGCCGGTCCCGGTCGGCCTGCCGGTCCTCGGGAAGATCGAGTATCTGGGGCATGATCGCGCGGTGCAGAATGTTGACGGGCAGCCGGGCAAAGTCTCCCTCCTGATCCTCCTTATCGCCTTCGCGGGGGGAGAATTCGAGGAGGCGACCGCCCGCGCCGAAGCATGCAAAGCGGCGGTCACCGACCTGCCAGCCGGCGATGGTCTGCTCTATCTCCTCGACGCTGGCGACCTTGACTTCGTTCGTGTCGAAGTAGCGACTTACGGCCGACGCAAGGGAATCCATGCTGAAGCCGGCGGGGGCTTTCACCAGTCGGTGAGTGGGGCGTATGCGCAGGCCGGGGTCCGTGGCCGGAACGCAGAAGGTGAGCAGGAAATCTTCGGGCGCGGAGCCGGGCGGTCCTTCGGCACTGCGGTTATTGCGCTTGTAAACCACGGCCGTCTCGTAGCGGTGGTGACCGTCGGCAATAACCAGCGCTTCGTCCCGGAGGATGGCGGCCAGCCTCTCCAGATGATGGCGGTCGGTGACTCGCCACACCCGGTAGCCGATTTCTTTCTCGGTGCTGAACTCCGCGATAGGTTCCCCTTGTCGGAGATGCCCCATGAGGGCCCGGGCCTTCCCCTCCTGGTCGCCAAAGATGCCGAACACGGGGCTGAGGCTGGCCCGGCACGCCTCCATCAGTTTATACCGATCGAGCTTGGGACCTGTGGTGGTCTTCTCATGGCGGAAAACGTTGCCGGAATCCGGCTCTTGCAGCAGCGTGGCGCAGAGCAAGCCACGGCGTGTCAGCACTTCGTCGCCGAAACGGAAGGTCTGCTCGCAGAGGTAGAGGCAGGGCAGTGACTCGCGGACGAGTATATCCTGCTCGCGCCACTCCTTCAGGAGGCGGGATGCGTCATGGTACGCTTCCGGGGGTCGGGATTCGTCACTGTTCTTGTGCAGCGTCAGGCGCACTATGTTGTGCTCGTCCGCCTCACGCAGTTCCTGTGCCTCGTCCTTCGTTATCACGTCGTAAGGTGGCGCGATGACGCGGGATATGAATGACACGCGCCGCGGATTGAAACGCAGGGGTCGGAAAGGAGCTATCTGAATCAACGCCGATCCTCGGAGTTTTCGGGTCTGCGGACCACTGACCGGGGAGCGCCTCATAATAGGAGAAAGGGGTTGTGTCCGCAAGTAACAGGTTGCCGTCCATCGCAACCCCGGGGCCCGCGGGCCGTGGGCGCGCTCAGCCGCCGCGCGGCGTCTTTAGCAGGCGCGCGAACCGCTTCTGGAGCTGGAGCTTGAGGAAGGAGGGAAACCGTGCGCGGCCCCTGTAATCGAAGGTATTCAGGGCCTCGTCCAGACCCTCGCGGGCCTCCGACAGCAGGTCCTCCAGGGGTACCCCTTCCCCGGCGTGCTGCCGGGCCACCTGTTCCGCGGCCGGCTGGTAGGCGTGCGCGAGTGCCCGGCGTATACGTTCGGCGCGACGTTGGAGCTCCTCCAGGCGGCTCACGAGCCGCCCGGACACATAGCGCCGAGGGTTGAGACGCTTCTGTCCCTCCGCCAGCAGATACTTCGTGTAATTGTATGCACGGAACACGGCGGTCTCTTCCTCCGCGTTCCGCGGCTGCCCCGTGCCCCCGGCCCCTTCCTGCGCCTCAAGTTGTGCCAGCAGGTTCTCCCACTGGTCGCCGAGGACCTTCTCTTCGAAATCCGGGCGGCGGAAGTCCTCACTTGCCACGAACTCCCATTGGGATTTAAGCAGGTTCCGGGCCCTCTCCTGGTTGATGATGCGGTAGATGCTCGAGCGGGACCGATCGTACTGCCTGGCAAGCGCGTCGGCCGGGGTCCCCTGTCGGAAGGCGCGGTATATGCGGCGCCGATCGGCCCGCTCGATAGTCCCCGGCTGTGCCCGCAGAAGCTCCCTGTCCGGGTTCTTCTCGCTGTAGCGTTTCAGCAGCAGGCGGACGCTTTCCTGCGACCGGCCGACCTGTTCAGCCACGCGTCCCGCGGCTTCGGTGAGGCTCAGGTCGCCTTCGCGGCGGAACTGCTCGACCCGGTCGATGATGCGCTCCTCCTCTTCCTCGTCCATCCGCGAGAAGCTGCGGGACTGCTCAAGCTGTTCCCCGCGCAGTTGCGCGAACCGCTCGAGTGCGGCGCGGCGGATGCCCACTCGGACGCGGCCGTCGGGGAAGACGTACTTCCGGGCCACAAGGCCGCGGCGCCGCCAGCGGTGGACGGTCCGGGTCGATACGTTGTGGACCCGGGCGACCTCGGCCACCGTCAGCACCTCGTCCTCGACGTCCTCGGTGCTCTGCGGGACGGCTTCGGAGAGTGACTCCAGCACGAGGTGCAGGTCGGGGAGGACCTCTTCGCCCTGGAAGGCCTGCTGAGATTGCTCCTCGGGCCGGAAACCGGTGATGCGGAAGTAGAGGAACTCGAACGGGTATGCGGGCTCCGGGTCGAGCTCCAGCAGCAGACTCTCCAGCCGGTCGGCATGCTTACGCCGCACCTCCGGGGGGCTCATCAGCAGCTCGCGCAGGAGTTCCCGGATGGACCTGTGTCGCGGCTTCCTCATATGGTGTGGTCAGCTCCTCCCCCCGTGCGAGACGAGGGCCTCGTCTCGCGGGACCACGGCGACGGCCGAAAGAGGCAGGTCTTCGAAGCGGCTGTACCGGATGACGAGGCGCTTGACCTCGTTGAGCGCCTCTTTGGTCGGTTCACCGACCAGGCAGGCCAGCGGGCCGGGGTGGTCCTCCAGATCCAGCAGCAGGGAACCCGCGGGGGCATCGCGCGCCAGAAGCCGGTTATCCTCCTCATCCCGACCCACCAACGCGTAGGTGCGAGGGCCCAGCGGGAAGAGCCGACCATGCCGAATGGCGCTCAGGTGCTCCACCGTCATGAAGCCCATCTCCTCGAGAGTCTCCACCCGCTCGGCGAACTGCGGATCGGTCAAGCGGCAGCCGCCCGCCGGGCTGGGATAGTCGTTGATTCCCCACTTCTCGGCCAGTGCCATCTGCCGCTTGCGGGAACGGCCGCGGATGTCCAGCAGGGCGTCTCGGTCGATGAGGCCTTCCTCCTCCGGTATGGTGGGCGGCAGGAGTCTCCCGGAAAGCGGGCGCACGATGTGTCCCTCGACTCCGGCGCCCTTCTCCATGCGCTGGAACGCGCTCAGGTGCTGCGACATGGGCCGTTGGCCCAGCACCTCGCCGGTGGCTATGAAGTCCGCCCTCTGGCGCTGCGCTTCGGTCCACGCCTTGCCGTACATCATCTGCTTGCAGTCGAGACACGGGTTCACGTTCTTGCCGAAGCCGTACTCCGGGTCCCGCAACAGTTCGACCATGTCTTCGCTGATGTCGCGCGTGATCTCCCGGCAGGGCGGCACGTAGGTGCCCTCCTTCAGCGGATAAAATATGCTGGAATGCCGCAGGAGGATGACCTCCACCCCGGCGCGCCGGCGCAATACCTCCGCCGCCAGCGTGCTGTCCAGCCCGGCGGAGAACAACACGATCGCCTTCGGCTTTCCTGTGCGCTTGCGTTCCGTCATGCCTCGGGGCTCAACTGTTGTGCGGAGTCTCTTTCCTCCTCTTAACGATACCGGATACCCCTCTAACGGCGCAATCCGGCGAGCGGTCTCCGGGCGGATTGACAGGCTGCCGCCGGGAGGCTACAAGTGTGGTGTAGATGGCAATCCTGCACCTGCGGGCGCGTTAGTGGCCCTCGGAGAATCCATGCGAACAGCCCTGATAGTGAGTGCCCTCCTGATGCTGGCGCCGGCAGGCCTGCGCGCGGAGCCGGCCCCGGCTCGGATCGGGGCGATCTCCGGAACGTTGTCGCCGGAGCCGCGCGGGTTCGGCCGGCCGATAACGGACCGGGCCGCGTGGAACGATCTGGCCCGGCGCAAGGAGTGGAGCGGGGTTGTGTCCCGGGCGGAGCGTCACCTGACGGAGCCGATGCCCGAGATGACCGAGGATCTCTACCTCGACTTCTCCCGAACCGGGCGGCGGGATCCCGGCCAGCGCGTCATACGGGCACGTCGCCGGCGCCTGGGGGACCTGGCACTGGCGGAGTGTCTGGAGGACAAGGGCCGCTTCCTGCCGGCGTTCGAACGGGCCGTGCGGGAACTGTGCGCCGAGCCCACGTGGGTGCTTCCGGCCCACGACGGCGACCTGCGGAACTACCGCGGCGAACGGACGGACATCGATCTGGCCTCTTCCGCGCTGGCCTGGCAGATGGCGACGGCCGAGTATCTGCTGCGGGACAGGCTCAGCTCAGAGACGCGCCGCCTGATACGTGAGAACGTGCGCCGGCGCGTGCTGGAGCCGTTCCGGCGAATGGTGCGGGGCGAGCGCCGAGAGAACTGGTGGCTCAGCACCACCAACAACTGGAACGCGGTCTGCCTGGCCGGGGTCACCGGCGCAGCACTGGCCATCGCCGAGTCCCCGGAGGAGCGCGCGTTTTACGTGGCCGCTGCCGAGGAGCTTTCGCGCAACTTCCTTCGCGGCTTCACGCCGGACGGCTACTGCTCCGAGGGGCTCGGGTACTGGAATTACGGCTTCGGTCATTACGTCCTGCTGAGCGAGGCCATCTACCAGGCCACAGGCGGCGGGGTGGACCTGCTTTCCCACCCGGAGGCGGCTGCTCCGGCGCGCTTCGGCGCCCGGCTGGAGATCCTCAACGGCGTCTATCCGGCATTTGCCGACTGTCCGGTGGACGCGCGGCCGTCCAGCCGGTTGATGTACTTCGTGGGCCGGCGGTTTCGGCTCGGCCTCGAGGAATGGGAGGAGAGGGATGTTTCCGGCCCCGGCGGGTCCCTGCCCGAGGCCCTTATGTACTCATTCCCCAACTCGGCGTCCGAGCGGGAACCGGCCCCGGCAGGGGAGGGCGGTCCCGGACCGCGTAGCTGGTTCCCGGATGCCGGTGTGCTCATCGGCCGTCCCCGCGCGGGCGGACGGCTTGGCGTGGCCCTGAAAGGCGGGCACAACGGCGAGCACCATAACCACAACGACGTCGGCTCGTACGTGGCCGCCGTCGGGGGGCAGGCGGTGCTGGTCGATCCCGGATCCGAGGTCTACACCGCCCGCACCTTCGGCCCCCGCCGCTACGAGAGCAACGTGCTGAACTCGTGGGGCCACCCGGTGCCGGTGGTGAACGGTCGGCTCCAGAGGACCGGACGGGAGGCCCGGGCCGCCGTGCTCGAGGCCGAGTTCACGGAGGCGACCGACAGGCTTGTGCTCGATCTGACGAGCGCTTACGAAGCGCCCGAATTGGAGGGACTGCGGCGGACCTTCGTATACGACCGGCGCGGTGGGGGCGGGCTGATGGTGACGGACGAGGCGCGGTTCTCCGAACCACGCAGGTTCGGCACCGCGCTGGTCACGCTGGGACGCTGGGAACGGACCGGCCCCCGCACGCTTCGGGTCTATGACACCATGTCCGGCGTGGACGTCACCGTCTCGGCGAGCGCCGAGTTTGCCGTCTCATCGGAGACCATTAATGAGGACGTGAGGGCGCGGGGGAAGCCGACGCGTGTCGGCATCGACCTCCGAGAGCCAGTCCTGGAGGCCACCATTGCAGTCACGATACGCCCCTCCGACTTCAGGGTCGCGGGCCTGCCGAATGGCGGCTTCGAGCGGGGTACGTGGGGCTGGGAGCTTCCCGCCGGCGGCATGGCCGAAGTCTCGGAGGAGAGGGCGGCCGGCGGCCGTCGCGCGCTGCACATCCGGGATACCGAGGACGAGCGGGGTTCGAACATCAGCTCGGCTCGTTTTCCCGGCGGACCCGGCCCCCACGCGGTGCGCGGCAAGGTCTGCCCCATCTCCGGCGACGGCCTCGGGATCTATGTCCGCTGCCTGGACGCCGAGGGGCGGCTGCTGAACGAAACGGACGGTCGCGGCTGGATCTCCCCCGTGACGTCGCTTGGTGGTTCCAGCGGAGAGTGGCGTCCCTTCGAGAGCGAGTTCGACTGCCCCGACGGCACAGCCTACTTGCAGCTCTGGATACACAGCTACAACGCAGCGCGCGTGGAAGCCTGCCTCGACGACCTGGCCGTCGGGCCGGTCGGGGAGGGGACCACTGCAGCGGGGGAGAACGTGCCGTGACGGAGGGCAAGACAACGGTAACGCGCCACGACATCGGGAGCGGGCTCGCGTCGCTCGGAGTGGAAGCGGGCGACATCCTGCTGGTGCACAGCTCCCTGAGCCGCTTCGGGTGGGTCGAGGGCGGGGCCGACGCCGTCATTGATGCGCTCGTGGACGCGGTGGGGGAGGACGGCAATGTTGTCGTGCCCACCCACACCTGGAGCACGGTCCACGCGAAGGACCCGGTTTTCGACGTGCGGCGGACGCCGTCGGTCGTGGGGCGTATTACGGAGGTCTTCCGGGAGCGGCCGGAATCGCTGCGAAGCATGCATCCCACGCACTCCTGCGCGGCCATCGGGCCGCTGGCGGACGAGCTGACGCGCGGGCACGAGACGCAGATCACCCCCTGCGGCAGCCGGTCTCCCTACCAGCGGCTGATCGAGCGCGGCGGCAAGATCGTCTTCCTCGGCGTCACCCTCTTTGTCAACACCACGTTCCACGCGCTGGAGGAGACGGCGTGCGTCCCGTGGCTGTTCGATCGCTTCGAGATACTCTACGTGGTGGACTACGAGGGGGTACGCCGTAAGGTCCCCTCGCGGCGCCATGCCGACGGTCTCCGGAGGGACTACGAGGGGCTGGAGCCGCTGCTGGAGCGGGAGGGAGCCCTGGCGAAGGGCCAGATCGGCGACGCGACGGTGCGCGTCATGGATGCCGCGCGAATGGCCGGGGTCCTCCTGCCGCGCATGGCCGAGAATCCTTTCCTGACGCTGGGGGAGGAGTTCGCAAAACGCGAGCGTAAACGCTACGACCGATGGCGCGACTCCTGGTGACGCGTTGCGGTGTCGGCGGAGCGGGGACGAAAGGCGCGAGGAGTGTAGTGAAGCTTCAAGGTCGAGAATGGGAGTCAACAGAGGCTCCTGCGAGAGGCAACAGCCACGGCTTCGCTTCCTGCGCCAAGCCCGGGATCGTAGCGCCGGCATCCCGCCTGCTTCTGCGGAAGCAGGACGCCCCCCGCGAAACGCGCATCTCGCGGGATGTCCCGCAGCCAGTCCGCCGTGCGGCGAAAAGGCGGCGCCACACCCGGAACGGATGGCTCCTTGCACCCGCAGAAACGAGATTGAAGAAGCAGTAGTTTGTGTGTTCGGCTTCGTGGCATGGTGAATTCTGTGCAAGCTTTGCATACCACGCACGAAAGGGGTATTGTGATGCAGGCGTCGGACCGGGGACATCGTGGCCGATGCGCTAACGGCCCGGCGACGGCTCCAGCGGGAGGCAGCTATGGCGACCGAGAGGCCGGGTATTGTCACGTTCTTTGGCGTCGGGAATTTGGTGCTCGGGGGCATGCAGACGCTTACCGCCCTGACAAGTCCCGCAATCGACCCCACTGTTATTGATCGGGGATGGGTGGCCGGGCTGGGAGTTTGTCTCGCGATGGTCGCCTCCGGAGTGGCGCTTCTGAAGGTGCTCCCATGGGGGCGTATTCTCGCCCTGGTGTGCGCTGTTTACGCACTTCTTGCCCTTGCCGCGGATTGGTTCGCCCTCGGGGTGCGGGGGCTCGGGGACTTGTCGATGGCTTTCATCGTCGTGGGTGTCGTGCTCTCCGCCCTGCAACTCGCCTACTGGACCGGCCTGCTGGGCTTCCTCACCCGGGCCCGCGTGAAGGAAGCTTTTGCGACGGAGCAGGAGGACTGAGCACTACGGTCGGCGGGGTCACGCGGCCGGGGCGCGATTCGGGCCGTGCAGCCGGCAGATGACCGCCACCGTCGCTCCCGTGAGGAAGCCCCCGATGTGGGCCCACCACGCCACGCCGGGGACGTCCATGCCCACATAGGTGACCTGCACCAGAATCCAGAAGCCCAGGTAGGCCCACGCCGGTATCTCGTACTCGATGGGACGGATCCAAAACCCGATGCGCCAGAAGGTGCGGATCAGGAACCGCGTCCGCGGCCAGAAGACCACGTAGGCCCCCAGCAGGCCCGATATTGCGCCGCTGGCGCCGACCGCCGGGACCTGCGGATCACCGGCACCCACGGCGTGCGCCAAGGCGCCCACGACCCCGCACAGCACGAAGAAGCCCAGAAACCGGTGCCACCCGAAGCGCTCCTCGATGTTGTCCCCGCTGATGTAGAGGAAATACATGTTGCCAACAAGATGCACTACGCCCCCGTGCATGAACATGTGCGTCAGCAGCGTGTGCAGGCGCCTGCCCCGGAGGACTTCGGCCGGCACCATGCCGAACTCCCGGACCCAATCGGCGAAACCGTGCGTGTAGGCCAGGATGAGAACGGCGATGTTCACGATGATGAGCGCCATCACCGTCGGCGGGAACAGCGTCTGCGGGACGTCCACCTCCAGAGGCAGGCCGGAGAGGTAGTGGAGAGCCGCCAGCAGGCCGCCGTTCGCGTCCACGTATGTGGGGCCCTCAGCTTCCGGGGTGGATGGCCTGCTCTCCATGGCCGGGGCGCCGGCGCGGCGGAAGTGCTGCTGGACGCGGGTCAGCTCGCCGCGGTCGAGGAAGATGCCGGAGCACTGCGGGCACTGGTCGATGCGGACACCGGCGTGGTCTCCAAGGTCCCGTTCATAGAGGGGCACGGCGCAGGCGGGGCAGCGGTGTTCGGTGCGATCCGCGCCCGCCAGAGCGCGGCCGTCGGCGCTTTCCTTGAACTTGAAGCCCACCGCTCGCGAGAGCTCCCCGGGGTCGAACCACATGCCGCTGCAGCCGGGGCAGAGGTCGATCTCAGCCCCCTTGATGCTGACGGAGTTCATCGGCTGGTCGCACTTGGGGCACTGCCGTCGTGAGGCCCGAGCCCGGCGCCCGAACATGCTGCCTGTCCTTTCCAGAAACCTTTGTTACCACGAAGTTCACGAAGGACCCCCGGCTCCAATATGAGACAGCGCTCCGCGATCAACAACTAACAACAAGCAACTATCAACTTGGCCTTCTTGTCGTTCTTCGTTCGGCCGCTTGCGGCGGACGTCCTTCATGGCTGATTTTGGTTTCGTGCCGATTTCTGGCCGTCTCACTGGTTCTCCGTGTCGGCGTCTTCCTGTCCTTGCTCTTCCGTGTCTTTGATGCCGCGGGCTTTCCGTATGGCGTCGAGGCGGTCTTTGAGGTTTTTCTCGTGGCCCTGCTCAGTGGGTTCGTAGTAGATGCGCGTGGTGGGGATGTAGTCCTGATCCACCCAGTGGCCTTCGAAGGAGTGGGCGTACTTGTAGCCCTCTCCGCGCCCCAGACGCTCGGCGCCGGGGTAGCCGGCGCTTTTCAGGTGATCCGGCACGGGCAGCGTGCGCCCCTCCTTGACGTCCTCCTCGGCGGCGGCGATGGCGGCGTAGCTGGCGTTGCTCTTGGGGGCGCACGCTATGTAGGTTACCGCCTGCGCCAGCGGGATTCTGGCCTCGGGCATGCCGACGAACTCGAGCGCCTGCTGGGCCGCCGTGGCCAGCACGAGCGCGTTGGGGGCGGCGTTGCCGACGTCCTCGGCGGCGCAGATGACGATGCGGCGGGCGATGAAGCGCGGGTCCTCGCCGCCCTCCAGCATCTTGGCCATCCAGTAGAGGGCGGCGTCCGGGTCGCTGCCGCGCATGCTCTTTATGAACGCGCTGGCGGTATCGTAGTGCTCGTCCTCGTCCCGGTCGTAGAGGACGGCCTTGCGCTGGATGGTGTCCTGGGCCAGTTCGAGGTCGAAGTGGATGAGGCCGTCCTTGCCCGGCTCGCTGCTGAGCACGCCCACCTCGAGGGCGTTCAGGGCGCGGCGGGCGTCACCCTCGCACATCTCCGCCAGGAACTCGAGCGCCTCCTCCTGGGCTTCGACCGGATGGTCGCCCAGACCGCGCTCCTCGTCCTCGAGCGCGCGGCGCATGATGGCGAGTATCTGCTCCTGCGTGAGCTGTTTGAACTCGAATATCTGGGAGCGCGACAGCAGCGGTGAGTTGATGGAGTGGAAGGGGTTGTGCGTGGTGGCGCCTATGAGTACGAGCGTCCCTTTCTCCACGTCGGGCAGCAGCACGTCCTGCTGGGCGCGGTTGAAGCGGTGGAGTTCGTCGAGGAACAGCACGGTGCGGCGGTCGGAGCGATGCTTCCGCTCGGCGGCCCGGGAGATGACGTCGCGCACGTCCGAGACGGTCGCGGCGGTGGCGTTCAGCCGTTCGAACCATGCCTGAGTGCGGCGGGCGATGATGTAGGGCAGCGCGGTCTTCCCGGTGCCGGGCGGGCCGTAGAAGATGAGGGACGCCAGGCGGTCGGCGCGTATCATGCGCCACAGCATGCGCCCCTCGCCGAGGAAGTGCTCCTGCCCCACGAACTCCTCCAGCGTGCGTGGGCGCATGCGCACCGCCAGCGGGGCGTCCTCGGGGATGGCGAAGGGGTCCTCACCCGCCTGCTCTTCGAACAACGCCATAGTGGCATCCCTAAAGTTCCACTCAGCATCAGGTTACAGCGGCGGGGGCGGACGGTCAAGCTTGATGGGTCGCAGGGGCTCGTGGTGAGAGGTCGGCACGGGGGCTGAAGCCGCCGCCTTCATGACAGCGCCGCACGGCGGCGCATGGGCTCACTTCGAGCCAAGACGGCGAACACACACGCAGCGCGAACGGAACACCGTAGATGCCAGGGACGTCGAGCAAGAGCACGAGAGCGAGCACGAGGGCTGCGCCGTCCCTGTCCGCGAGTCCGGCCCGTTCACTCCTCCTCCCCGCGGCGGGATTCCTTCAGCAGGCGGACGGCGGTGAAGGCGCCGACGAGCACCAGCAGCACCACCACCGTGGTCCAGCCCTCGATGGACGCGAACAGGCGCAAGTAGTTGACCGCCGAGACCCACGTGACCACGCTGACGAGCATGGCCGGAATCGCCATCAGCATAACGCGACCCGTCCGCATGCCCAGCATGTAGCCGATGACGGCGCCCACGAGCGTGCCGGTCCACGGGAACGGCAGCCAGACGAAGATGGGCAGTCCGAAACTTCCCAGCCGGGTGACCTCGTCCATCTGACGCTCAGCGGCCCGATGCGTTGCGGCCACCCACCGTCCGATGACCGGCATCTCCATGCAGGTGTGGTAGAGAGTGGTGATCATGGGAAAGAACAGGCAGACGTGCATGACGTTGAACGCCGCCAGCAGCCCGCCCAACTGCCACGGGGAGAAGCCCAGTTCCAGCCCCGCGATGATGGCGCCCGCCTGCCCGCCCACCCCCGTGGTGGCGATGACTCCGCAGACCTTGGCCGCCCATACGGGGCGGAGCGCCGTCAGGACGAGCAGGGCCGTCCCTTCCACGGCCAGCAGCGCGCAGCCGGCAAGGAAGATGCCGCGGTGAGAGCGGGGGGTGGCGGAGAATATGCTCATGATTCCTGGCGAGCGGCTGCCCGTTCGGCGCCGCAGGTTCTCTCGTCTGAGACACAGCGTAAGACGAACCGTGCGACCTCCTCCACGTCCAGACCGCGGAAACACGATTCGCCGGGGCAGGCCTGCCCTATGCGCTCAACGGAGCAGACGAGGCTCTTGCGCGGGCACCCGCCCGCGAAGACGCGCGACGGGGCGTCCTGGTTGGCCGCCAGGTGGCCCGGCCGGCTCGAGTCGTACCCGTAGACGCGCGGGAGGGTCGGGCCGAAGAGGCCCACTACGGCCGTGCGGTTGAGGAAAACGCCGTCCCGCGCCGGACACTCCTTGCGGGCGGCGGCGATGTGCATCGGGCCCGTGTCGGCCGTGATGAACACCGCGCAGGCGTCCGTCAGCGCGGCGTAGACGTCAATCGGCAGGCTGGTGGGCACAAGCGTCACTCTGTCGGCCAGTTCAGACGGCAGCCGCTCGAGCAGACGCCGCTCAATGCCGGTGAAGGTGAATCCCGAGCCGAGCAGCAAATGGCCGCGGTCCTCTGCGGCCAGCAGGGAGCGCAGCAGTTCGAACTGCAGCTCCTCCGGCACCATGGTGAAGCGGTTGGAGGCGTCGGGATTGAAGAAGACAGGCCGACTGTCGGGGGGCACGTCCTGGCCGGCCATCCACCGGTCGCGTCGTTCGACCACGTCAGCCGACAGGTAGATGGTGGCGGATTCAGGCGCGGCGAGCCCCGCGTGGTCGGCCCGGCCGTTGGAGACCAGTTCACGGACGTAGCCGGTCATGTTGGGTATCAGATGTGCGACGGCGGTGCCGTCCCGCCCGGCCCTGTCGATGACCCGGCAGGTGAAGGCCAGCGGGCTCAGGACCGTGGCGCCGGGCCTGGATAGTTTGCGCTCGGGCAGGAACGGGCAGAAGCTGAGAACGAGGTCATAGCCGCGCTCCTCGATGCGCCGGCCCAGGCGGCGGACCTCCTCCTCCGACGGGGTGAACTTGCCCTCGAAGAGGGGCACCGATTCGGTGATGTAGGGGTTGCTGCGGATGAGCGGTGCCGCCGTGCGGCTGTGGACATAGTCGATGTGGGCCGTCGGGAAGCAGGACCGCAGCACCCGGGCCACCGGCTGTATGTTGACCGAGTCCCCGAGGTTGACGTCACCGATGATCAGGATGGCGTCGTGGTCTGGAGCGCCGTCCAGCAGCCGCGCATCGCGCTCCTCCAAACGGCGCCGCACGCGTTCGGAGCCGCACAACCCGCTGACGACCCGGTGGACCCAGGACGATGGCAGGTGGCACACTGCTTTGATAGCCGCCGCTGACCAGTTCACGTGACCGTTACCCGTGATAACCGAGGCTCCGGAACCGCCCGCGCAACTCCTCCCGCTCCTCTTCCGACAGGGGCGCCGGGGTGCGCCCCCCGGAAGCCCCCATGTTACTGTCCCGCCGTTGCCGCAGACCAGTGACGATATGCTCCAGTTCCCGGCGCATCCGGGCGGCAACGTCGCGCCGGTCGGCCACCACGTTGCGCGTCTCACCCGGGTCCTCGCGCAGGTCGTACAGCTCCTCGACGCCCCCGTGCACCTTGTGACAGTAACGACAGTAGCCATCCCCGTCAACGGCCGTTATGTACTTGTAGCGGCGGTTGCGCAGGGCGCGTTTTTCCTGCACGTAGGATTCCTCGCAGTAAACATGGGGCCTGACCTCCTCGGCGCGACCCCGTATCAGGGGCAGAAGGCTCGTACCGTCCAACGCCCGCCCCACAGACTCAATGCCCGCCATCTCCAGGATGGTCGGCACGAGGTCCACGTGCTGGACGAAGCCCGAGAGGCGGCGGCCCGCCGGCAGCCGGGCCGGACAGTGCAGGATGAGCGGCACGTGCGTGGTCGCGTCATAAAGCCCGTGGTGGTCGAAGTAGATGCCGTGTTCGGTGTGGCTCTCCCCATGGTCGGAGGTGACCACCAGCAGCGTGTTCTCCATCTGCCCGCTGCGCCGCAGGCCCTTCACGAGCCGGCCGATCTGTTCGTCCACGTAGCGCACCGCGCCCGAGTAACGGTCGCTGAGCTGCTTCTCCGGGTCCGTGCCGCGGTACCGCCTGAACCTGCGGGGTGCGTTGTAGGGTGTGTGGACGTCCCAGTAGTGGAGCAA
>JAWODG010000068.1:0-21754 GCA_046483385.1 Candidatus Brocadiia bacterium
ACGCTACAGCGGCGGGGCAAGCCCCGGCCTGCCGCTGGACCGGCAGGCGGCAGGGCGGCGGCAAGCCACCGCACTCCAGGGCCGGCCGGCTGGGGAACCCGACAAGGGACCGGAGTCAGTCAGGGGCTTCTGGAGACCACAGTCCGAGGCCGTTCCAACCACCATATGCCTCTACCGTGCCTTATTCCATCTCAGTTGCGCGTATACTCAGAATCGTGATTCCAGACCGAAAGGATGTCGGCAAAGACAAGGGGGAAAGCCCTGGCAACCCGGGGGCGGCGAGAGCAAGAACCCGCGGAGTTATCCGCCTCGGACGCAGCTCGGGGTGCCAGCCCCGAGGAAACAGGCGCGATGAGGAATGACAACCCCCGCACCGGGGCGACTCAGAAGATCCCTGAACTGACAGGTCTCCGATAAGTCGTCCATCGTTCAAGTTCCCGTAGGAATGTCGTCCTGAGTTCGCCGTACAGCGCAACGAAGGACCTCCGACCCTGTGCGTTACCTGCTGCGGCCGCTGTGCCACGGTCCTGTAGGCGTCTGAACGCAGGCCGTCTATCTCCCTGCTCCGGACAAAAACCCGTGGACAGCCATGTTAGCCCTGTTAGCACGCCAGTTCACCGGGACACGGCAGATCGGGCCCGCACGCCCGGGCAGCGCACTCCCACCAACATCCCTCCCCTCTTCGGGAAGTCTGCGACGAGGGCCATTCTGAGTCATCGCCGGCTTTAGACTTGCAGTGGGCGGTGGGTGTTGCTATACTTGCGGCGTGGTTCGGCCGGGCGCCCCGGCGGTGCCCGCCGGACCCGGCCAGCCTTATCCCCCGGCAGCGAGGTGCGACGCGTGCTCGCGAAGGTTCACAGCCTGGGCATCTTCGGCATCGACGCCTTCCCCGTCGAGCCCCAAGTCTCCCCGATGGCCGGACAGCCCGAGGCAACCTACCCGGCCCGCTTTGCACTGGTGTCCGTGATGAACCCCTGCCCGTGCTGGACGGACCCTCCGCCAATCCGAAAGGGTCTTGTGGGCTGAAGGGCGGCTTAACAGACCGAGACTGGGATTCACCATCAGCCGTGCCTGCCGAGCGGCACAAGTTGTTTCATATCAAGGCCGAGCTTGTGCGGCACTTCCGCTGCATCGTCTTCCAGATGGCAGACGGCGCAGTGCCATGGGAGTTGCTCGCCGCGATACTCTGTCGCAGCCGCCGGGGCTCGCCTGCGCCAGCGTACGGTGATGCCCTGTTCCACAAAAAGGGCAGTTGATGATTTCCCGACAGCGCGAATACGCTTTAGCAGAGACGAACGGCCGGCACAGCAGCTTGCCGAGGCCGCAGAAGTGCCGTGGACCGGCTTCTTTTGCCGGCGGTACGGGGCAAATCAGTTTGCCTGATTTGCTCGCGGGGAGTAGACTCCTGTGACGTAATAGCGATCGGGTTCCTCTTAGCTACGTGGGATATCCAGGCCTACTGAAGGAACTGGTACGATGAAAGGCACTCTTCTGTTCCTCGTGGTCCTCACCGCCCTGAGTGCGTTCCCCGCGGAGGCCTCGTCTCCCGGCAGCGATGAGAATGACAGGACCAAACGCGTCTACCTCATGGGCAGCAGCCTGACAGACCAGGTGAAGTACCACGGTCTGCAGAAGCTGGCTGAGTCGCGCGGTTACAACCACGTCTGGGGACGCCACCAGGTGCCCGGTGCCCCGATACGCTGGCTCTGGAACCACCGGGACGGCGGCAACTCCAAGAGGCCGTTCGGCCCGTGCGGCAAGGCCCTGGCGGAATACGAATGGGACGCGATCACGCTTGAACCGCGCAACGGTTACGGAGCCGAACTGAAAGCGGCAAATGAACTCATCGACTTCGCCGTGAAGAAGAGCCCGGACCTGCAGGTCTTCATATTCGCGCAGTGGCCCCGCATCGGACTCGGCAGCTTCGACAAGCAGTGGCTCTCGCCCGTGAAGGACATCCAGAACAACATCCGGCTCGGCTTCGAGGAATTCCTCACGGATGTGCGCAAAGCCCACCCGGACATCAAGCCTCCGCTCATGATACCCGTCGGACACGCATTCCACCTGCTGCAGCTCAAGATCAAGGCCGGCCTGGTGCCGGGCATGGACAGCATCTTCGACGGCTACAGCGACCGCTCGCACCAGAACTACCTCGGCGAATACATCGTCGGGTGCACGTTTTTCGCCACCATCTACGGTGAGAACCCCGTCGGGCTGCCGACCGAGCCCTACGGACCGATCCCTGCCGATCTGGCCCGCACCATCCAGGAGACCGTCTGGGAGGCCGTCAACGCTCACCCCAGAAGCGGAGTCGCCACGGAGGGCGACCTGAAGGTCGTAACGCCCTACCTGCCGCCTGCCGTCCAGGGCTCGCCATACGAGCGCGAGGTGCTCGCGGCGTTCGGCAAGAGCCCGGTGAAGTTCTCCCTCGGCGGGGGTGAACTGCCGCACGGCCTGCGCGTGGCCCCCGAGGGGCGCATCGCCGGCGAGGCCACATCAACCGGCCGCTACGAGTTCACCGTCCGGGCCGTGGACGCCGAGGGCCGGACGGCAACCCGCGCGATGACGCTCCAGGTGGTCGGGGAGAGCAAGCCCGTCGTTCTGGATCAGCAACTTCCCGCCATGCAGCGCGGCCGCTACGTGGAACACGAGCTGCAGGCCAGGGGCGGAAACGGCGACCTTACCTGGACTCTCCTGCGCAGCCGCGAGAAGCTGACGGAAGCCGGGCAGGAGGGCTGGAAGCCACGGAAACGCGCCGGCCGCGCCCTGCCGCCTCCCGGGCTGCGACTGAGCCCCTCGGGCATTCTCAGTGGATCCCCGGGAGTGGCGGGCACCTACCAGATCGTTGTGCAGGCCACGGACTCCGACCCCACCGAGCCGGACAGCTCGGAGAGGGAGTTCACCTTCGAGGTGGCCCCTGCCCGCCCGGAGGTCGCCTTCATAGCGTTGGCCGAAGAGCGCTGCGCCATCGACGGCAAGCTGGAGGAGCCCTTCTGGAAGGTGGAACGGCCCATCAAAAAGGTCGTCGGGGGCAAACCTTCCGTGGAGGCGAAGTTCGATGTGGTCTGGAATCGGGCCGACCTGTACATCGCTATCCGCGTGCAGGACGACAATATCGTCGCCGACTCCGAGGAGCCGTGGAATGACGACGGCGTCGAGATCTACCTGGACACGAAGAACGACCGGCAGAAGGAGTACAACACCGACGACAAGCGGCTCGTAGTCTCCGCGTCCGGCAAGGTCCACCAAGTCGGTCTCGACAACCCGAAGAATTTCACTGTGGGTTTGACGAAAACCGAGGAGGGCTACACCGTGGAGGTGCAGTTCCGCATGAACTCGCGGGGCATGGGCGGCCGCAACCGCGAAAACGACGCGTTCGGGTTTGACGTGGCGGTCAACGACGACGACGACGGCGGCCCCCGCGACGGCCAGCTCGTCTGGCGAGGCACAGCCGAAAACGCCACAGACCCAAGTGGGTTCGGAACGATACTGCTCGAACCGACGACCGAATGACGGCACGGAAAGCTTTCAGGCTCGAGGCTGGGGCCCCGTTCAGGCCCTGGGAGCCCCCATCGGCGCAGTCGCCGCCGGCATCATCGGGCCATGGTGGCCTGGGCGGTGCGGGGATGAACCAGTTCTCACTCAGCCGCAACTGTCCCCAGTTCGCCCACTTCCGCCGGCAGTCAGTGAGCAACAACGGGGTTCGGTTGCCCGTAAACGGCGACGGCTGGACGGCGAGCGCGAGCACGAGTAGGAGCGAGAGCATGAAGGCGCGGGCGCGCCTTTGTGGAGAGTCGAAGGTGGCCCGGCACCTTCGAATGCCCCCGGGGTCGCCCGTCGGGTTGCGGTGGGCGGTGGGGGTTGCTATACTTGCGGCGTGGTTCGGCCGGGCCCGGCAGCGGCCTTGCCGGACTCGGGCAGCCTCATCCCCCGGCAGCGAGGTGAAAGCGCGTGCTCGCGAAGGTTCACAGCCTGGGCATCTTCGGCATCGACGCCTTTCCCGTCGAGATTGAGGTCTACGCCACCCGCGCCCAGCTTCCCAGCGCGACCATCGTCGGGCTGCCGGACGCCAGCGTGAAGGAGAGCATCGACCGCGTGCGCGCCGCCCTGCGCAACAACGGCTACAACCTGCCCAGCCTCTCCACCACCGTCAACCTGGCCCCCGCCGACCGCCGCAAGGAGGGGCCGGCCTTCGAGCTGCCCATCGCCCTCGGCCTGCTGGCCGCCACCGACACCGTCCACTTCCAGGACCACCGCCGCTACGCCGTCGTGGGCGAGCTGGCCCTCGATGGCCGCGTCCGGCGCGTCAAGGGCTGCCTGGCCATGTCCATCCGCGCCCGCGAAGAGGGCATGGACGGCCTCCTGGTCCCGCTGGACAACGCCCGGGAGGCCGCCGTGGTCGACGGCATCGACGTCATCCCCGTCAACCACCTGCTGGAGGCGGTCGGGTTCCTGACCGGCGCGAAGGACCTGAAGCCCGTCAGCGCCGGCGACACCGACACGCAGAGGCTCGAGCCGCGCTACAACGTGGACTTCGCCGAGGTGCAGGGCCAGCAGCACGTCAAGCGCGCGCTGGAGGTGGCCGCCGCGGGCGCCCACAACGTACTGATGATCGGCCCGCCCGGCTCCGGAAAAAGCATGCTGGCCCAGCGGCTCTGCACCGTGCTGCCGCCGCTGACAACCGGCGAGTCGCTGGAGACCACGCGCGTCTACAGCGTCTGCGGGCTGCTGGACCCCGACACGTCGCTGATGCACAAGAGGCCGTTCCGGTCGCCGCACCACACCGTCAGCCACGCGGGGCTGGTGGGCGGCGGCACGCACCCGAAGCCGGGCGAGGTCAGCCTGTCGCACCACGGCGTGCTGTTTTTGGACGAGCTGCCGGAGTTCAACCGTTCGGCGCTGGAGGCGCTGCGCCAGCCGATCGAGAACGGGGAGATAACCATCGCCCGCGCGCAGATGACCGTCACCTACCCCGCCCGCTTCATGCTGGTGGCCGCGATGAACCCGTGCCCGTGCGGGCACTACACCAACCCGAAGCGGCAGTGCCGCTGCTCGCCGCGTCAGATCGAGAACTACCGCCGCCGCATCAGCGGCCCCCTGCTGGACCGCATCGACATCCACGTGGACGTGCCGCCGGTGGAGTATCGGGACCTGGCCAGCTCGCGCGCCGGGGAGCGGTCGGCCGACGTGCGCGAGCGGGTGGTGGCCGCCCGGGAGCGGCAGAACGCGCGGTTCGAAGGCACGGATGTCTTCACCAACGCGCAGATGCAGCGCCGTCACGTTAAGAAGTGGTGCGGCCCGGACGAGGATGGGCAGTTGCTGCTCAGGCAGGCCATGGAGGCGCTGGGGCTGTCGGCCCGCGCCTACGACAAGATACTGAAGGTCGCCCGCACGATAGCGGACCTGGAGGGCCGGGAGAAGGTCCTAAGCCACCACATAAGCGAAGCCATCAACTACCGCACCCTCGACCGCAACCTGGAGTGAAACGGGCAGAACGGGTCCAGGCCCATCACGAAACCCATGGCTTCTCTGGCGAACGCATGTGGGACCTAGACCACGACGACACGACGGACACAACGAAAACCCGGCCTGTCGTCCTGGTCGTTGTGTTCGTGGTGGTTTTCTGTGCCGTGGGGGGACCAGTTATTTGTGATGGACCGGCCGGCGTACGCGAGCCGCTTTGGCGCGATCGCTTGAACTCACGGGGCTGCGGAGGTCGCCATGAGCCGGAAAAGCGATAATCCGCTGGGGGGATGGGGGCCGCTCGCGGTTTTTCTGCGCTTTGTCATAGCAGCGGCCTTTGGGTTCACGCTGGCTCTCGCAATTGTTGCCAGCGTATGGCTGTCTGGTATAGCCGGCCTTTCGTGGCGCTCCTCTGGGGCTTTCTGGCGGGCGTGCCGCTCGTCTGCGGGATAGTCGGAGTGTTCTGGTTCGAACCGTTGATCGACTGGCTGCGGACAACGGTGGAAGATATCCTCACGCGTCCCTGAGGCTGGCCGAAGGGAACCTGCTCGCCTCCGTGGGCAGCGACGGGCGCGCTCACGCCAGGGCACACGCACCGCGTCCCCGGCCTGTGTTCCATGGAAGAAGCTATGCACCTCCGCCGAGCGGCCATCGGTGCTCAGCAGCAGCCCCTCCGGCGCGCGTGCGAGGATCGTCTCCTCCCACGGGATGTCCGGGCGCTGGGACAGGTAGGCCGGAGACGTCGCCAGGGAGAACCAGTAGCGCATCAGCCCGCTGGCCGGCACCGTCGCCGAAACCAGCATCATGCACAGCACCAGCATCAGCTCCTGGCGCCGCAGTGCCAGGCGCCGATGCACCGCGCGCGCCCCCACGTTCAGCACCAGCAGCAGAGCCAGCAGGGAGAAGAAAACCCCCACCGGGAAGTGGTTGCCGGTCAGGTACGTGTCACCGATAACGCAATCGTTGACCGGCGTCAGCAGCGTCAGGCCGAGAACGGCGAGCAGGCCGATAAGAAAGCCGCGCCACGCCATCTCATGCCTTCCGCCCGGGCATAGATGAACAGGGGCACCCCTGCACCGTGGAGAGGCGCCGGCAGCAGGGCAGAGCCTATCAGGGCCGGGGCGATGCGCGCAAAGGTGCACGAGCTGTGGCGGCCGTCTCCCCCAGAGGGCGTCGGGAGGTCCGCACCGCCGTCAGCGCCGCCGCGCAGCCCACCCTTGCATGCAACCACTTCACGGGTGCCGAGGACCGGGATGCTGCGCGCGTAGCGGATTTGGGACGTCGTCCGCTGCCTCCGCAGTAATGCGTGCGTCACCCGGATCAGTGCTCGGCGGCTTGCGTGATGGTGTGCTCGGCGTCCTCGACGGTCAGGACGGCGGACCGCTCCTCATCCGTCCGATTGGGCATCACCAGGTAGCGGACGGCTCCGGCGTCGGCCGGCCGCGGGTCGCTCACCTCAACCCAGTCCGCATCCACCTGCGCCTCCACAACCTCCGGCGCGGGCTGGGCGACGTGAAGCCAACCGATGCCGCCGCCAGCGCTGAAGTGGCGCGACTGCGGCACAATCTGACCCGGCAGGCAGCGCACGACCACCTTCGACGTGTAGGGAGGCAGAGTGACGGGGCCGGTAATGATGCGCCCCTCCAGGTCGCGCCAGATGCCCTCGCCGGTGTCTTCGTCCCGGAACTTGGCCGAATCGTTGAGCAGCAGCTTCGAGGGCAGTTCGGCCCCGCCGGGCGCCAGTTCGTCCGGGCCGAGCACGACGGGTGCCGGGTCGGCCCAGTCGAAGCGCTCCTGCCACTGCGCGACGGTGAGCGAATCGCGGCCTTCCTGGACCATGGCGGCGGTGGCCGGGTGAGCGAAGTAATTGCCGAACAGGCGGCCGTAGTGGATGTCAGGCCCGAACCGCAGCGTTCCCTGTCCCTCAGGCGCAAAGAAAGGGCGAGCCCCCCGTTCGGTGGCGAACAAGACGTTGGCGGTAATGGTATGGTCCTGCGGCAGGTTCTCGGAGCGCCCGGTGCGCTCGTAGGTCGCGCGGCCGGACAGATCCATCTGGGCTCGCTCATTGCCGTAGAGGACGTTGCCCCGCACGACGCTGCCGAAGTTGTTCGGCAGGAACAGGCCGAAACCCCGGCAGTTGGCGACCGTGTTGTCCTCGACGACGCTGCCGCGGAAGTCGCCCAAGAACTCCAGCCAGATGCCGTGGCCCAGGTTGGCCCAGGGCAGGGAGTTGTCCAGGCTGGTGCGGTCGCCCAGCAGGATGCGCTGGCTGGTGTCGGTGTTGCCGTACACCTCCGTGATGATGTTGCCCCGGATATAGTTGCGATCGCTGTTGGTGTAGATGCCGCCGCCGTCGTTGAGGGTCAGCAGGGCGCGGCGGATGACGTTGTACTCGATGTAGTGGCCGGGGCTGCCGATGAACATGCCGGAGTAGCCGGTGCCGTCTATCCGGTTGTGGCGCACCCGCACACCCGAACCGTTGTACAGGGCGATGGCCACCGCGTACCAGCCCGGCGGCGATTCGTACCCCGCCACCGTGCCCGTCTCAATGAAGGTGTTCCGCTCGATGACGGAGTGGCTGTCCTGCTCCGGATTCTCGTTCCAGGTGATGCCGTTTCTTATGCAGTGGTCGAAGAAGCAGTCGCTCACCACCGCGTTGTGCACGTTCCAGCCGGCATGGAGGCCGACGCCGTCGACGCCCTCGAACCGGCAGCGGTGCACGCGGCTGGCACCGTCTATCTGCAGGCCGCGCGCCGTCTGGTGGCGGAAGGTGATTTCCTCCACCACTGAGTCGGTCACCCGCAGTCCCTCGGCCCGATGGGAACCCTCGACACCCATCCGGTTCGGGTCGCGGCCCTCCGGCGGCATGAAGTAAACGCGCATCTCGTCCTCGTCGAAGTACCACTCGCCCGGTGCGTCGAGTTCCTCGAGCTTGTTGTCTATGTAGCACATGGAGCCGATGGACTCGCGGCCCCGCGCTCCCTCGGCGGCCAGCGTCAGGGTCCCTTCGCCGTCGTATTCCAGGATCTCACGTGTCTCGTGCCACCAGCTCCAGCGCCGCCAGCGCACCTGCGCGCCGCCCCAGTAATCGGCCTCGTTGCGCGGGTGGTCAACCAGTTCGGGCAGATAGATGGTCTCGGTGCCGTCCTCGGCCGTGGACATGGCGTGGACCTGGAGCCAGGAGTCGTCCGGGTAGCGGGCGATGGTCATCAGCCGGCCGTCGGCGAAGAGATGCTCCACGGGCCGGTCCACCGCGGCCACGTAGATGCCGTCGCGCCAGGGCTCCCAGCCTGTTATGGCCACGGCGCCGGAGATGACGGGGTTGGGTTCATCCGGCGACCGGTAGGCCCCGATGGTGAGGTCGCCGATGGGATCCCGGTCCTCGCCCCCGGCAAAGTTGGCGCTCCCCCGGTAAACATCCCCGCGCCGCAGCAGTATCGTATCCCCGGGGCGCGCCCGCTCCTCGGCGGCGGCCAGCGTGCGCCAGGCGGTCTCCTCGGTCAGGCCGTCCAGCGCGTCATCACCCAGGTTTGAGATATGGTAGGTGGCGGCCCGCGCCCTCGCGCCCGAAGCAATGGTCGCTATGAGGACCGCGCAGGTACAGATCATGGCGATTCGTCTGCGGTGGATTCTCATCCTTCGTTACCGCCTTTTCTGTAAGATAAGCTGAGATCACCCATTTACCGTAGCGAAGTTACACGTTCGTCTTCATCGTGAGAGGGTCCCCCCCGCGCTCTTTGTCAAGGACAAAATCCGTAGAGTAATCTGCCTCGGTCGCCTCTGGCGGCCGTTTGTCCGGGGAGACATGGGAGGCAGAAAGGTGTTTTTCGGCCATCGAGAGGCACCTTCACTGTCGAGGAACCGCGAAGTCAGGTCTTTCTGCGAAACCCACCGCCACCCGCCAGGTCGGCGTGGGGGATAGCGTCTGAATCCGATCCAATATCGCTCCGAATAGTTCCCGGTAGATCGGCAGGCCCGGCGTCGCTGGAGACCTGTGCGCCGACGAAGCGGATCTTCACCGAGCTATCAAAATCAACCCTCAAAGGCGCGTTCGTTTCTTTTTCAGCCATCCGTTGACCTTACTGGAAAGTGGCGAAACGCCTTGAAACCGCCTCAGACGGCCGTGTTATAGCATCTCGGCACTCCGAGCACCAGCTCAAATCGGCGATCCGCAGTTATACTGCCGGAGGGTCGGCTGCGCGGCAAACACTGGGCGCAGGCGGTTTGACAGCCGTCCCGTCCGCATCTATCGTGCAGCCGTTCGCGGGACGATTCGAGAAGGGAGCTGCGAAGATGGCACGTGAGGTCTATGTCGGAGAGGGAGCGCACGTCATCAAGCTGGAGAACGGGGAGGACCTGCTGCGCGGCCTCGAGGCGGGCCTTGCCGAGCGGGGCGTGCACGACGGGGTGATCACCTGCGGGATCGGGTCCACAACCGGGGCCCACGTGCACGTGGTGAAATCCACCGACCTGCCACCGGGGAACGTGTTCTTCAGGCACGAGGACGAGCCGTTCGACGTGGTCTCCATGCAGGGCTACGTGATGGACGGCCGGGTGCACGCGCACATCTCCTTCGCCCGGGCGGAGGACGGCGCCCAGATCGGCGGTCACCTCGAGGAGGGGTGCCCCGTGCTGACCTTCTGCATCGTGACGGTGGTCGAGACCGGCCCGCTGGGCGAGCTGGACACCTACGCATCGTGACCCGGCCCTCGACGCTCGCGAGGGACAGGTAAAGCGTCACAGCGAACTGGTGAAACGGCCCACGCACCGCCGTGCATCGCGGACCAGCAAGTAGCAGAACGGCCGAGGGCCGAGGCTCGTACCCTTCCAACGCCGCGCGGTGAACCTTGCCGCCCCGGGACCGACTGAGTAGAATGGTATGAAGCTTACGTGGGTTCTGAGAGGGTGCGCCTTGGGGCAGAAGTATGCTGCGCGCGTGGCGTATCGCTCGGCCTTTAACCTTATTGTGGGACCTCCCCGATGCCGGATGGAAAAGCGAGCGGCAGCTATGCGCCTCCCGAGCGGGCGCCGGCGGAACTTATTGGTCGGCAGTCCCGCGCCGTTGCGGACTCCCCCCTTGTGCGCCGCCTCTACGACGCCGTGACCGAGTGCGTGGCCATCCTGAACGAGCAGCGGCAGATCGTCTTCTGCAACCGGCCCATGGTTGACTTGCTGGAGCTGCCGGACCGCACGGAGGTCTACGGGTTGCGGCCGGGGGAGGCGCTTGGCTGCACCCATGCGGCGGAGGCGGACCACGGGTGTGGCACCTCCGAGTACTGCCAGGCCTGCGGCGCGGTCAATGCGTTCCTGGACAGCCGGCGGGGCGAGCCCCAGGTGCGCGAGTGCCGCATACTGCGTGGCGAGCAAGCCGACGCCCTCGAACTGCTGGTACGGGCCACCCCGCTGGAGTTGGCCGAGACGCCGCTGACGGTCATCGCCATGACCGACATAAGCCACCAGAAACGCCGGCAGGTCCTTGAGCGCACGTTCCTGCACGACATCATGAACACAATAATGGCCCTGAACCTGCACTGCCGCAAGCTGGAGCAGGCCGACTCAGGGTCGGTGACTGCGGTGCGGGACGGCATCCATAGGGCCGTCGCCCTCATGAGGGAAGAAGTCGAGGCTCACCGCGACCTGGTCGCGGCCGAGAGCGGGGAGCTGTCGGTGAGGCCTTCGCTGGTGAACGCCGGCCGACTGCTGGAGGAGGCCGCCGACCCGGTCAGCGAACTGGCGTTCGAACACGACTGCGAACTGGAGATAGCCGACGCCGTCGAAATCACATTCAAAACCGACAGGCGGCTCCTGAGACGGGTTCTCTGCAACATGATGAAGAACGCCGTGGAGGCGTCATCTCAGGGCCAGACGGTGACCGCCGGGTGTGAACAGGCGGACGGGCGCGTCGAGTTCTGGGTTCACAACGAGTCGCACATGCCACGGGACGTGCAGCTTCAGTTGTTCAAGCGTTCGTTCACCACGAAGGGCGCCGGGCGGGGCGTGGGCACATACAGCATGAAGCTGTTGACCGAGCAGTATCTGCAGGGGAGAGTTACATTCCGCAGTTCGCCAGAGGAAGGGACGACCTTCATGGCCAGCTATCCCCCATCGCTCGATGGCCCGTAAAGGCCGCGCGGCCTATTCCTCAAGACGCAGCACCAGTGAGAACCCGACGTGGAGCCAGCCGTTCTCCACCCTGTAGAGG
This sequence comes from Candidatus Brocadiia bacterium, assembly GCA_046483385.1. Classification (GTDB taxonomy): domain Bacteria; phylum Planctomycetota; class Brocadiia; order SM23-32; family SM23-32; genus B1Sed10-231. The sequence continues at coordinate 11,666 of JAWODG010000068.1, forward strand.
ATGCGGTTGATGCCTTCCTTCAGGTGAATCCGCCGCCAGACCTCGTCGATGTCCCATCCTTTCAGGCGCTTGGAACTGAGCCAGACCGGCACGCCGTTGACCTTCAGGGTCCCCCGGTCGTCACTGCCGAGCGCCACCAGCACGTCGCGGGGCCTGTCGCTGTAAATCTCGGTGTAGGCGTACCATATGCCGTACTGGTCCGGGTCGGCGGGGATGACCTGCGGGTTAGTCGACTGCACGAACTTCCAGCGGATCGTGCGTCCGCCTTTCCCGATGTAAGTCGCATCAAGGTCCACCAGGCTGTCGGGCGGAAACTCGCGATCGATGTTGACGCGGTCCGGGTTGGGGAACGGACCGATGGTATACCACGAGTCGATGTAGACCCAGCGGGTCGGAATGCCGTCGGCGGTGATTTTGCGCGTGCCGAGCGCCGGCACATCAGGGGTCAATTGGGGCAGGTTGCCTTCGCTCAATCCCTCCTGGCTAAACCTCGGCGCTTCCCCTTCGTCCCCGGCCTCGTCCTGTGTCAGGTCCTCGTAATCCACGGGAGGGGCGGCGGCGGCCACCTGTTCACCCTCCTCTTCGCCTTCCTCCCCTGATTCGGCCTGTTCCATGGCGGCCATCATGCCCGCCATGTCGGAGAAACGGCCGCTCATGTCTTCGCTTGCCAGGTCACGGATGACCAACTGGAGGTCCTCTTCGCTGGGTCCTTCCTCTTCCATCTCGTCCAGTGATACGTCCGTACCAAACTTCATCTTCTCGACGGACTGGGAAGACATGGCCAGCATGCGTTGCGCCAGATTGACCATGCTGGAGGTTTCCCGGAGGGCCTTCTTGACCTCCTGTTGGTGTGCATCAAAACGTTCGTCGCTTCGGACGTCGCCTTCCAGCAGTTCCCTGTTCAGCTCGGGCCGGACCGGGCGTATGACGTCGATGTCGTCACGGGCCTCATCCAGGGGAACGTCCCGGACCATGGCGAGGTCCATCGCCCGGATCTCTTTGAAGGACTCGGCGATACGGTCCTCAAAGGCCCGGGACGTGTCGTAGAGTTCAGGCACGCTGTCTTTCACGTCCTCCACGGATCCGGGTTCTGTAATCTCCAGCGGTTCGAATGTGCCGGTCACCGCCTGCGCATCGGCCTGCCGGGAGTGCCGCTCAATGCTGGACTCCAGCGCCCGCCTGGCCTTCTGCTGGGCTTCGACGGCCTTCTGTTGGGCGTCCAGAGCGTCGCGTCGAAGCTCTTCGGCAACGGCACGTTGGGCCTCCAATTCCTCCGTGGCCTCCTCTACCTCCCGGCGCCCTTGCTCCAGTTGCTGCTCGGCCTGTTCTATCTTCTCCTGTGGCTGTTGGTCTTCCCTGGCCTGCTGGAGCTGTTCTTCCCGTTGCTGCTTCTGCTGGCGGACCTCCTCTAACTGTTGTTCGCTCGCGGCCAGATCGGGTTCCACGTCCCGTCTGCGGTCATGGGCTCCTTTCGCCTGCTGATGGGCTTCGGCGGCAGCCTTTTGCGCCGACAGGGCCTCGGAGACGTCAAACCCCGTCATGGCAAGCTTCTCAGCCGCCCTCTGCTGGGCATTCTCGGCCACCGCCTGCAGGCGGTCTGTGGTCTCAATGGAGCGTCCCTCCTCTATGGACTGTGCGGCCTGGTCCATGTAATCCAATGCCTTCTCCATCTCGCGCATGGCGTCCTGCGGAGCTTCGGCTCGCTGGCGGCGCTCAAAACGGCGGAAGCGTTCCGAGATGTTGTCACGGATATCTTCGATGCGCTCGAAAGAGCGCTCGAGTTGCCGCGCGTTGTCGGCTATCTGGTCCGCGCTGCGGTATTCGATGGCCTCGGCCAACTCCTGCAACCCACGCGAAGACATGCTCCGGGTTGGCCGGCTGCGCTGGACGGCTTCCCGAACCATCTCCCGGACGGGCGTCATGTACAGCAGCGCCACAATCGCGGCCACGTGCAGCACCAGCGACGCGACGAACCAGCGGCTGCGGCCCCTTTCGCGCCTCGCGCGGAACGCAAGGTCCTCAGATGTCGTAGGCGGGCTCTTCCGGGGCTTGTGTTTTGATTCCGACATTCGTCAGATTCTCGAACTTGAGCATGTCGAGCACCTGCACCACCGCCCACATGGGGGTCTGGCGGTCGGCGTCGATGCGGATGCGCCGGTCCGGGTCCTTCGCCGCCACCTCGCGAAGCTTCTCCACCAGATAGGACTGCCCCACCGGCTCGGAGTCGAGGTAGAGATTGCCCTCCTGGTCGACGGCGATAATCAGCATGTCATCGACTACCTGTCGGCTGACGGAAGCCGACGCACTGGGCGGATCCAGGGGCAGTTCCTTCTCGATCTTCTTCAGAGTGGTGGCCACCAGGAAGAAGATGAGCAGAAGGAATACGCAGTCGATGAGCGGAGCCATCTGCACTTCGATGGCGTCATCGGTCTCCATGTCAACTCTCATCGGCGCTCTCCCCTGCCGCCGGGGCCTGGTCGGGCTCGGTGCCGTACCAGACGCCGATCAACTCGCCCAGCTCCTCCTCCACCATGAGGGCCAGTTGGTTCGTGCGGCTTTTGAAATAGTGATAGAGGACCAGTGCGGGGACCGCTATGGTCAGACCGGCGCCCGTGGTAATGAGCGCCTTCGAGATGTCGCCGCCCAGGAGGCTGGCATCGCCCAGCGACCCGGCCGCCGCAACCTTGTCGAAGGCGCCTATCATGCCGATGACCGTCCCCAACAGGCCGAGAAGCGGGGACACAGTCGCCACGACGGCCAGCGGGTATGCCTTCTGGACGTGGCGACGCAGGTCCCGCGACGCCACGTCGCCGGCCATCATGGACACGTCCGCCATGCTGCTGTGGCGGTGCCGTGCGATGACCGCGAGCGCGCGGGCCAGCGTGCTATCCTTTTTCTCAGGGAGCTTCTTCATCTGCTCGAACTCCCCGTTCTGCCACAATTTATGTGCCTCTTCGGCCAATCCCTCCGGCACCACCGCTTTCGTGCGCAGGTTCACCAGTCTCTCAATTGTGAACCCCACGCCGGCTACCGAGGCGAGGAACAGAAAGACCATCGTCAGACCGCCCTGCCGCAGCTTCAGCAGAAACGCTTCTCCGACGGTCCGCTCGTCCTCCGGCTGCCTGGCGGCGGCCTGCTGTTCCCCGGCGAACACAGGTGTCTCGGTGGCGGGGGCCGGCTCTGCGGCCATCGCGGGCTGTTCCGCCTCCGCGGCAGGTACTTCGTCCGCGCTTTGCCGCGCCGCGCTTTGCCGCGCCGCGCTTTGCGGCGCGGCGTCTTGGGCGGCAGCGGAGGAAAGGCTGAAAACGACGAGAGAAATCACCATCGCAAAAGCGATGACGCTTATGCGGAACTGCATGCAAAATCCTCCTTTACAACTCGGCGGGCAAATGGAGTGGGTAACAACTCTTTGCGTGTTCACATCGCTCAGCACCCCGAATGTAACCGGCGCATGCGACGGGTGTCAATCGTGCACGCGGGAAACGTCATGGTCCAGCCGGCCATATTTCGAAAGTTGCGTCTTAGCCGGCCGTACGGTAATCTTGCATCGGGAGCGGTCCCCGCGGACCGGGGACCGGGGCGCCTTTTACCTGAGCTGAGGGGAGCCGCAAAATGCAAGGGACCACACTCGAGGGGTTGAACGAACGGTTCGGCATCGCCGGCAGGTTGATGTTTACCCGGGGGCCCGGCGACCTGACCGTCGCCCGTGTCAGCAATGATCACGCGGAAGCCGACATCTGCCTTTTGGGGGCGCACGTCCTCTCCTACTGCCCCTGGGATGAGGAGGACGTGCTGTGGGTCAGCGAGAAGGCTTTCTACGAACCGGGCAAGCCCATCCGAGGCGGCATACCCGTCTGCTGGCCCTGGTTCGCCCTCCACCCCGAGGACGAAAACCTGCCCCTGCACGGTTTCGTGCGAACCCGCACGTGGCGTGTCAGCGAGACGAACGACGTGGACGACCGGACGCTTCTCACGCTGACGACCGGCGATGCGCCGGAGACGCACGAGCTGTGGCCCCACGAGTATCGGCTGGACCTGACGGTGAGCGTCGGACCGCAGCTTAAGGTGACCCTGGCGGTCAGCAACCCGGGCCAGGAGGCTTTCACCTACTCGGGCGCCCTCCACAGCTACTTCCGAGTCGGCGACGTGCAGCGTATCGCCATCGAGGGTCTGGAGGGCTGCGAGTACCTGGACAAGACGGACGGTTTCGCGCGCAAAATGCAGACCGGACCCGTCACGGTCAACGAGGAGGTGGACCGCGTCTATCCGAATACCGGCGCCGAGTGCATCATCGACGACCCGGTCATGGAACGACGCATCCACGTAGGCAAGACGGGCAGCCTCACCACCGTGGTCTGGAACCCATGGGAAGATGTGGCCCGGAAGCTGGAGGACTTCGGCGACGACGAGTATGCCGAGATGGTTTGCGTCGAGACGGCCAACGCCCACGGTGACGAGGTCGAGGTGGCGCCCGGAGCGGAATACCGGGTGAGCTCGGTCATCACTCTTGAGTAGGCGCGGTGTCCACGAGAATCAAAACGTATCGACGGCGTACGCCGTCGGCCAGCGGGTCGCCCAACAGTCTGTTGAAGAACTGGGCTCGGCCGTACCGCCGTCATTTGTAACCAGGCCAAGGCCCCGGGCGATTCGTCACCTCCCCTCCTGCTGCGATTGCTTCCGGCTGGGGCGATCAAGTTGCCGGATGGGACTCTCCCCCATTGGTTATCAGCGCCTTTGCACGGCGCACCTTCAACAGGCTGCTAACCACAGGTACGCAAACGGCGGGCTTCCTTATCACCCGGGCGGACGACCACGAACACAAGAGGGACCGTACCGGGCGCCCCCCCGCTGAAACCGCGCCCCACCTTGATATGCCGCCCCGCCCCGCTTAGCATGCGCCGCAATGCCGGGCGTGCGTGACGCCCGGCGCCACAGGAGACCGCACGGGGAGATGTCGAGCGCCATGGCCGAAGACAAGGAAAAGAAGCAGAAAAAGACCCCGAGAGGCGGCGGAGCCGCCGACCTGGCCGCGTGGAGCCGCACAGAAGCCGGCGCCGCAGGCGAGTTCACCAACCCGGACACCAGCGACTGGATCCCCTTCCGCCCCGGCCCCGAGGACGTCACCGACGAGAGCGTGTTTGACGCCAGCCATTTCGTGCACGCCCCCAGCGGCAAGCACGGCTTCCTGAGGGGCAACGCGCAGGGCAAGTTCGAGTTCGAGGACGGCACGCCGGCCCGATTCCTCGGCGGCCAGGCCAACGTCTTCCCCGACAAAGACTACGCCGAGTGGCACGTGAAGTGGATGCGGCGCCACGGGCTGAACCTCGTTCGGGGACACGGCTTCGGCCTGCCCGACGAGGAGAAGTGGGACAAACTGGACTACTTCATCAACGAGTGCAAAAAGGCCGGCGTCTACCTGATCCTCACGCCCATCTACTGGACCCAGATGATAGTGGTGGACCCCACGGGCGAGGAGATCGAGACGACCAGCCACGTGATCCTCTTCTTCGACGAGAACCTGGAGCAGGCGGCGCGCGACATCTGGCAGACCTTCTACCACCACCGGAATCCCTACACCGGGCTGCGCTACTACGAGGACCCGACGATCATGGGATTCGAGCTGAAGAATGAGGACTCCACGGTCTGGGCCCTGGAGTGGGTCAAGCGGGACGCCCCCCAGTACTGGGAGAAGATGCTGCGGCAGTACGCCGACTTCCTCCTGGACAAGTACGGCTCCACTGAAGCGCTGGGCACGGCCTGGACCGACGAAGGACGACCCGAGTCGGCCCTCGAAGAAGACGAGACCATCGAGGACGGCAACATCGAACTGCTCGACATGCACCCGTGGTGGGACTACGAGAGCCCAGAGCAGAAGTATCCCCGCCAGCGCAAAAGCGACCAGATGGAGTTCCTTCACAAGAAGCAGCGGGCCTTCTACGAACGCTCCTATGAGTTCCTGCGCGAGATCGGCTGCAGGCAGGCCATCTGCGGCTCCAACTGGCGCGGCCACTCCTACACCATGCGGCTGGTGCTCGAGTGCGACGCCATGATGGACTACACCGACCAGCACGACTACTGGGACCACCCCCAGGGGGGCTGGACCACCGAGGACGCCGTCTTCCACAACAAGAGCATGCTCAAATCCGGGCGTGGCGGGCTGGTGGGCAACCTGGCGCCCCGACAGGTGCTGGGCAAGCCCTATATCATGACCGAGTGGAACATTGGCTCGTGGAACGAGCACGTGCCGGAGGCCAGCTTTGCCATGATTGCCTACGGTTGCCTGCAGGGCTGGAGCGGGCTGCTGCAGTTCACGCTGACCCCGACCAACTGGGCGAAGGGCGTCAGCCACCTGAGAAACCGCTTCTTCAACGTCGCGGACACGCCGTCGGTCGCCCTGCAGTATCCCACCCTCTCGCGCATCTGGCACCGGGGGGACATCCAGGAATCCGAGCCCGTGTTCATCCGCCGCATTTCCCCTGAAAACATCTACACGCCGGGCGGCATCGAGACGCGCTACTTCCCCTACGCCTGGATGGTCGGGCCACCCGAGATGGAGCCGAAGCCCGGCCAGTACGGCTACATGGTGCCCGCCGTGGGCAAGGTGCTCAACGAATTCGTGGACCAGCCGGCGCCACACCTGTGCCGGGACAAAGAGCTTCAGGAGCTGCTGGACGAAGAGAACAAGATCGCCCGCAGCGTCACCGGCGAACTGACCTGGGACTGGGGCAACGGACTCTGCGTCATCGACTCCCCCATGACCCAGGGCGTCTGCGGCTACGTGGGTGGCTCAGGCATCGAGACGCGCGACGCCGTCTTTGACGTCCAGACGCGTTACTGCGTGGTGTTCATCACGTCACTCGACGACGACAGCCCCATCGCCGAGAGCGACCACCTGATGGTGACGGCGCTGGGCCGGGCGCGCAACACCGGCACCGTGCTCGGGCGTCCCGAGCCGACCGACGACACCGAGAGAAGCGGGCACGCCCACCGCATAGGTCTGCCTCAGGATGAGCGGGTGGCCGTGCTGGAGTTGGGAGAGGAGCCGGTCCTCACCGAACCGGTACGGGGCGCGCTGTCCCTGTCGGTATCCGACCCGGAGGGCGCCACCGTCAACACGCTGGACCACGCCGGACGCCGCACGGGCGAGATACGGGCTGCGGCGGCAGATGGGCGTCTGGTGCTGCCGATGCCCGGAGAGAACGGCGTCTGCCACTACGAGGTATGCCTGTAGGCGGTGAACCGCCGTGCGGCCGGCATCCAGGCTTCGCCGTAAGTTCGTGTAAGTCCGTGGGCCTTACCCGGCGGCCGACGGCCTGTCGCGCATCAGACCTCCACCGGCAGGAACTGCCGCACGAGCGCGCCGATCGCGAAGCTGATAGCGGCAATGCCGAGGCTGATGGTGGCCATCTCCCCGAAGCGCTTCCAGAAGGACAACCCCTGCGCCACGGCGACGTAGAAGCTGAAGACCAGAATCACCAGCACGGCCCCGGTGAGCATCACCCCGAGACATACCCAGAGGTTGTCGAACACGAAGTAGGGGAAGACCAGCACCGCAACGGTCACCACGTAGGCCAGTCCGGTGACGAATGCCGCTTTGCCGGGGCTCAACTCCCCGCCCTCTGACTTGATGGCAAGGTACTCCGAGCCGGCCATGGAGAGTGAGGCGGAGATGCCCGTGATCAGCCCCGCCACCGCTATCAGTTCCGCCCGGCCGAAAGCGAGCGTCAAGCCGGCCAGCGCGCCGGTCAGCTCCACCAGCGCGTCGTTCAGCCCCAGAACCGCCGCGCCGACGTACCTCAGCCGTTCCTCGTCGATCAGCGCAATCAGTTCCTCCTCGTGCTCCTCTTCCTCCGCAGCGATCTTCTCCGAGCCGGGGACGGCCTCCTCGAGCGCGCTGTACTCTACCTGCGCCGACTCCTCCCCCAGTTCCATCAGCTTGATGCCAAACGTCAGCCCGAAAATGCGGGCGATCAGGTAGTACCACCACACGCGTAGCCAGGCCGGGCGCACCTCCTGGTCTGTTTTCTCCTTCCAATACTCGTAGTGCCGCCGCTCGTCGTCGCCGATCCGGCGCAGAACGTCGCTGTTGTGCGGGTCCTTCACTGCGTCGGCCAGCTTACGGTAGATGTGATGCTCGGTGATCTCGTTGCGCTGAGCCGTCCGCAGCTTACGCTTCGTATTTTCGTCAAGCATTGGGGCTTCCTCCGTGTGTTCTACCGTGTCGGGATTATAGCGACCTGCCCCCAGCCGAGAAAGCGTGGTTTGGTGCCGGCCTCTCCACGATTCCGCGATTCCTTCACCCCGCCAGCAGCAGACCATTCGCTCGATGGCACCGGGATCGTCACTGCTCCCCGGGGCTCTGGGCCAGAGGGGCCGCCAGGCCGTAAGACTCACCAAGGCTGGATGCGCCGGGCACCTCGCATTACGGCACCGTTCTGCTTCCACCCCGCCAGCCCCGTGGCGACTGGATGCATTTTGCACTGCTCTTTCCCTTGTTTCAGACCGTGCCCCTGAAACCTCTACCGCGCCATGGCCACGGATAGAGGATACGGAGCCCTGTCTCCCTTTGAATGTTTGACACGGCTCATTGCCGAATCGTATACTGCCCGCTTAACGTGTGCGTTTGGCACCGGCCCGTATTTTGCTAACAGTTTTTGGAAAAGGTCGAATGCTCGGACGGCAACCAGCGCAGGCGGGTCGTTGCGCAGCGGCGGCTAAGGGGCGCCCTACAATGGATTCTCAGCAGAGCCTCGGGCGTTTCGCCGCCCACCCAACGGCAGAGGGGAGACCCGGGTCCTTTTGCGGCAGGGAGCGCAGTAAAGATGGCCGAGGACACTTTTGTGTACCGGCTCACTCTGTACGTGGCGGGCGGCGGCATCCGCGCGACGCACGCCGCCAGGAACATCCGACGGTACTTCGAGGAAGTGGTTCAGACTCCCTACGAGCTTGACATTGTTGACGTGCTGCAGGAACCGGAGAAGGCGGAGGCGGCGCACATCCTCGCTACGCCCACCCTCGTGATAGAGGAACCCTCGCCTGCCAGGCGGGTCGTTGGAGACTTCTCGGACCAAACGCAACTGCGGGGCGTGCTCGGCGCGTCACCTGCGCCGACAGAAGGCTGCGCAAGGGAGGAATAGTTATGGGACAAAGGGTCGCCGGAGAGGAACTGCGCGCAGCCGAGCATTCGTCGATCCCGAAGGCCACAACGGGCATTGAGGGCCTGGACGACATCTTGCACGGCGGCCTGCCGCGTGGGCGCGTATCGCTCGTCTGCGGGGGGCCCGGATGCTGCAAGACGCTGATGGCCACTCAGTTCATTGCCACCGGTATCACCCAACACGGGGAGCCGGGCGTCTTTGTGTGCACCGAGGAGAGCCCCCGGGAGTTGGCCAATAACTTCTCCCCTTTCGGTTGGGCCCTGCCCGAACTCGTTGAGCAGGGCCGACTTGCCTTCGTTGACGTTGACCCCTATCTGGATGAGAGCAAAAGCTCCGGGAACTATGACCTGAGCGGGCTGTTCGCTCGGATAAAGGCTGCTGTGGACCGGGTCGGCGTCGGGCGGATCGTTCTGGACAGCATGGATTCCCTCTACTCCCGCTTCCCGGGCCCGACGGTGCTGGACCGGGAGTTCCGCCGGCTATGCCAGTGGCTGAAGGACTATGGCCTGACGGGGCTTGTGACCGCCGGTCGCGGGGGAGAAGGACTCACCGAGCACCGGATGGAGGAGTACCTGAGCGACTGCGTTCTGGTGTTGACGCGGGACGTGCATAATCAAAAATGTCTAGATTTTCATTATTTAAGTAATCCTGAAGTTTTTCATTGAAAGGTCGAGCATCTGCCCTAACATCTTCTTCAACCTCATCAACAATTTCTTCTGTTTCGTTCTCTATTTCTTCTACTTCTTCCTCTACTTCTTCTACAACATCAACTGGTTCGTTGTCAGTTGTAAAAGTATTATAGCCTGATAAGTCTTCTTCACAAGCGACTAAAAAGCTCAATACCAATAATATTATCAAGAGTTTCTTCATTTTTTTCTTAACCCCCTCATTGACTACTATATAATGATACTTGATTTATAAAGATTTCTAG